>CBHYLN010000210.1:0-6821 GCA_966128725.1 uncultured bacterium
TTTCGCTCTGGGCCATATCGGTGAACTTCTTGCGCAGATCGGCATCGGCGGCCAGCTTGCCAACCCACTCGGTGGAGATCTGGCTCCACTGCACGGCCGAGACCGAGAACTCGGAGAACATTTCCGGTTCGCTCTTCTTCATCACCGTTGCGTACATCGTGGCGTACTGTTCCAACGGGATTTCCGGCGGCGGTGCGGCGAACTTCTTCAGCGCCTCCTGATACAGCGGATGGTAGGCCATCGCCACAGTACCGGCGGTCTGCGGATCCCACATGCGGGCGTTCCAGCCGTTCATCGCCGACTCCCAGGTTGTACGGTCCACCCCGTTCTCCAAGGCAATCCGGGCACATACTTCAAGGTCGCCGCCGCACTCGGTCATCTTCGCGCACAGTTCGGCGTAGCGCTCCAACGAGATTCCGGCAATTGGTTCCAGCGCGTTCATGCTGTTAACTCCAGTGACAAAGGGTTGTACTACCGGGCGTTGACGGCAGTTCGCAACGCCCTTTCGATAAGCTGTCAACAATCTATGTGGAGCGATTATCGGAACGTTCCGCGCCGATTATCGCTTTGGCGGCCCCCCCGTACAGAAGCACGGATTGGGGTTGCTGGTCGTACGAAAAAGCGGATATTGATACGCCCTACTCCGCTTCCGGCCCATCGCGGTATCACCCCATGCTAACAATCAACGCACGGCACATGCACGGCAACCCTGGATCGGCGCCCTTGCAAACGTTCTCGAATCTGCCAATGATCGGCCGCGAAGCCGAGCTGCGCGGCCTTGTGGACATCTGGCGGGCCGCCGGCGACGCGCCCACGATGCAGTTGGCAATGCTCACCGGCGAGGCCGGCGCCGGCAAAAGCCGTCTGTTGGAAGAATTTGTTGCCACGGTTCGCGCACAGCGCGGCGCGATCGTGCATGTTGTGCTGTATCCTGAAGCCTCCACATCGCTTGTTCAACCGCTGGCGCACGCGGTTGGGCAGTTGCCACCGGGTCTGGCGCCCGGCCGGATGGCGCCGCCGTACGATCTGGCCTCGGTTGTGGAGGCCGTGGCCCGCACCACACGGCTTCGACGCACCGCGCTGATCATCGAGGACGTGCACCTGTTGGCCGCGGAAAATCGCGGTGAGGTGCACGCCATCCTGGAACGCCTGAGTGCCGAACAGGTGCTGGTGGTGTTTGCCGCCCGCCCGCTTACGCTGGCGATCGGGGATATTGTCGACGATTACAGACCGCACCGGATAGTGCTTTCCGGCCTGGAGCCAGGCGCAATCAGGGAACTGCTGAGCCATGCCATCAGCGCCCCAACCGAAAAACTGGCCGCCACGTTGCACCGCCTTACCGCCGGCAACCCGCTGGCGTTGCGCACGGCGCTGCGATCGGTGGCGCGCCGCGAGACGGCCGAGTCCGGCGAATCATCGGCGGAGGAAGCCATCATTGAGAACATCGCCGAGCGCAGCGTGGAACTGCTTTCCGATGCGATGGTTGCGCACCTTACCCCCGGCGAGCGCGAATCGGCACGGCGCTTGGCGATGTTCGGCAAAGTGGTGGCACGCGAGACGGCAATCGGCATAACGACCTCGGAGTCGTGCATCGCCACCCTTGTCGCCAAAGGCATCCTGGCCGATACGGACTCCCTGGTTCCGGCGCTGGACCACCCAACATCGGCGTCGCCGCTGCTGGTGTTCACGCATTCGTTGCTGCACCGCCATTTCGTGGAATCCGCTCCCGTCGATCCCGAGCTGATTGTGCGCATTGTTGCAGCCAACCTGCCGCTGTACTCCATCCAGCCGTTCCTGCTGCTGTTCAACCTCGACGAGCCACTCGATGTGGATTTCGAGACAGCAGAAGCATTCATCCGCCGAACGCTGAACGTGGCGATGATGATCGACGCCACCACCGATTGGCGGAAATCCGAACCGCTTCTGGAACTGGCAAACCGGCTGCATTCCGCCATTGCACCGCGTATCGAACCGGATCGTGCCCGCCGGCTGCGCCTGGCGATCGTGGAGTATCAACTGCGTTGCATGCGCCGCATGGAGTGGTCCGAACGGTACTTCACGCTGGTGCAGGAGCTGCTGAACCTCACCGCGAACCCGGCAACCGAAAACGATGCCGCCGCGCGGATTCAGGCGCTAACACATCGATATCGATCGATATCGCGCAACCGCACATCAGGATATCACAGCGAAACCTGGAGCGAGATCGACGAACTGTGCGACCGCTGGCCCGGGCTGCTGTGCGGCGAGGCCATCAGCAGGTTTCTGCGCGATGTAGCCCATCTGTGTGATGCGCTTGATGACTGGGCCACGCTGCGCCTGGTGGAGCAACGTGTGGAGCGGATCATGGGCTCCGAGGGGTTGCCCGCCAGCCTGCGTCAGTTCTACGAGCGCGAGATCCCCCCGCTTCTGCTTCGCCTGTTTCGAACCCCGGAGGAAGTGGCACTGCGACGTTCAATGCTGGATCGCGTGCTTGCCAGCCCCGTACCGCTCAGCTCGCTGGTGCAGTTTCGCGTGGTGCGCTTCCTGTTTACAACGGGCAGCCTGGCCGAGGCACGCAGGATTATCGATGAGCTTACCCCACGGCTGCTTGCGCAGGGTCTGCCGGGCATCCTGGCCAACACCAGATGTTATCTCACGTTCGGCGACGCGGGGCAAGGCCGATCGCTGGATTCGATCTGGGCCGAGGTGGAGGAAATCATGGCCACGGTTCCGCCCAGTTTCCGGGAGGCGTTTCGTGCCAGCTCGCGGATTTCGCAGTACGCGATGGCGATCATGCGCGCCGAATATCGATGGGCGAGCGACAGGGAGCTGCGCAACGCGAACACACCGGAAAACGGAGCCACACGCGAGCTGGACCTGATGCTGGCGCTTCTGCGCCGCGAGCCGGCCGAACGGCTGCACGCCGAGCTGGAGCTTCAGGAGCCCACGGCATTTGTGACGATGGCGGGCGCGCTGCTTTCGGCCGACGCCACAATCGAATCGGCCATCGCCGAAACCCGGCGTTATCTGGGGCAACCGCGCCTTTCGCTGTTCAACGGTGTTGACCCGCACGTGGTGATCGCGGCGATTGCGCGCGCCGAGGCCGAACACGGCTGGCAACTGCACGACACGTTGAAGGATGACGTGACCGCCATGGTGGAATCAACGCTTGCGTGGCACCACGAGCGCGGTCTGTTCGCATTCATCATGCCATTGGTGGAGGCTGCCACCCGGTACCTGAGCCCGGCACGCAATCGGTGGTGGGCCGAGCGTGCCAGCCAGCAGGAGGCCGCGCACGGCAGCAGGCACAGTGCGCTTGCGAACGACCTGGTTGAGCTTGCAATGTTCGGCACCATCGAAATCCGGCGCGACACCGCCGAACCCGCCCGCCCTCGCGGCGCGCGCATTCGCACGGTGCTGGGGCTGCTGGTTGCCGACCACATGGTGGAACGCCCGCTGGAGCCGCGCGAGTTTCTGGCGCTGGCCGGCGGGGCCGAACGCGACCACGAGGACGCCCGCAACACGGTGAACGTTACGATACACCGGCTGCGCGAGATGCTGGGCCACGAGGCCATCATCAACCGCAACGGCAAGGCCACGCTGAATCTGGAACGCGTGACCGTGGATCTGTTGCGCGCCAACGAACTGGTGGGCGCGGCTGCCCGTGCATTTCGCGAGGGCGCGCTGCGCCACGCATACGAGCAGGCCCGGACGGCGCTGGAACTGGGCCGCGCCGACGTTCCGTTCCCCACGTTGTACGACGACTTCTTCGAGGCATTACGAGAGGATTATGAATACCGCCTGCGCACCGCCGTGATGCAGATAGCACGCGAGCTGATCGGCATCGGCGACGCCGAAAGCGCGCAGGATCTGCTCGAGCTTGGCTTTGATGCGCTGCCGGGCGATGAAGAAATCGCCGAACTGCTTCAGCGAGCCCTTTCGGCGCTGGGCAAACAAACCGAAGCCCGGCGCGTGAGTCTGCGGGTTGCAATGGCGGATGGATGATCGATGGATAGCTTGCCGATGGTTAATCCGCAGCGGTACATCCTCCGCGTTGGATACGCGGGGGTCTCCGGCCGGCATATAACGGAAGGCGCCTCCTACGTTCCCGCATCGCGGTTCGGTTGGGAGGCGCCTCAATTTCTTGTCAGGCTCTCTCTCGCTGGTGGTTGTGCAAATCTCCTCCTTGCACACTGTGCCACCAATATACACGGAGGCGATTATGGTTTCGGGCGCGGGCGCTTACAGTTACGCGATGGCAACACGAATAGTCGATTCCAAGGAGTTTTCATGGTATTTGGCATGATTACGCGATGGCAATGTCTGTTGGCGGCGGTGGTCCTGGCAGCCGGTACGGGCCTGTGCCGTGCCCAGGATCTCCCCGAGGCGCGCAGGGCGTTCGCGGCACTCGATTTCCGCACCGCCGCCGAATCGTACGGCCGCGCCGTGGCGCAATACCCCAATGCCGACTCGGTGTGGGTCGAGTACGCCCGCACACTTCGGTACCGCGACCGCGACGCCGGCGAGCGCTCGATGGACAGCGCGGCCGCAGCCGCCCGGCATGCCCTGGCCCTTGCCCCCGGCAATGCCGATGCACACGCAGTGCTGGCTGATTGTTATAACCCGCAGTACTCCAACTGGGATGGCGCCAACGGCGACAGCTCCTGGGCGCATCTGATGCTGGCGGTGCGGTATAACCCATGCCTGGGCGATGCCTGGACAAGCGTCTGGGCCGTGGCGCTCAACCGCGGCGATACCACGATGGCCGATACCGCGCTGGCGCGGATGCTGGATTGTCACTTCCTTACCCGTGCCACAATCGATCTGTATCATTGGACGCTTCGTTGGCTGCCGCAACGTGCGGTGATCGTGGTTTCCGGTGACTTCCCCACCTACGGGCTGTATGCTCTGCAACGCATCCTCCATCTTCGCCCGGACGTTGCGATCGTTAATCGCGACATGCTGCATCTGCCGCGTTATGCACGCTGGGTGCGCGACCACTACGGACTGCCGATGCCGATGAGCGATGCGGAGATGGATACCTTTACCTACGAGCCCGCCCCTGCCTGGCTGCGAAACGGTGTTTCCCCCCGAACCGTTGTACTGCTGGCCGACAAGGTGATCCTTCACTGGCTTGACCACGCGCGCGCCGGAACGCTGGGCCGGCCGTTCACGGCACAGGCCGACGTGATCGGCGATGTCTTCGTCTCGGCGCGCAATCGCTTCATCATGATGGGTCCGTTCTACCAGCTAACCCGGATGAAGGAAGGCCCGGAACTGGACACGGCCGCGGTACGAAGCAGCCTGGCCGTGGTGGACCCCAAGGATTTCGCCGGCCCGGCCGCAAGCCCGGGCGACCCCAGCCCATACCGCAAGGGATCCGCCAACCCGGCATGCGCGCTGGGCTGGGTAGCCGCACAGTACACACAGTTCATGATCGATTCGCGCAAAAGCCGGGATGCCGAGTGGGGCCTGCAACTGGTTGCGGCGCTCGAAGTCGCCTGCGGCAACGACACGGGGCTGGCGAAATGGCTGGCAACGGCACGCCAGCAAACGCGGAGTCGCCCGAAGCGGCATCGGTAAAAGGCATGGATATGGTTGCCGGGGGATTCGCCGTTACCGGCCGGTTGATGCACCGGGCTGTTACCCCGTACGCGGATGCAGACAATCCAGGGAGGTATCCACCGCGGCGCGTATGGCCTGCCGCGCACGTTGCCCCTGATACACCACATCCTCGTGCGAAAGCGCCTCGCGCACTGCATCGCTCAGCATGTTGGTGACAAGCGAAATGCCAACCACGTGCAGGCCGTGGGCCGCCGCAACGGCTGATTCAAGCACCGTGGACATCCCCACCACATCGGCCCCCATGCGACGCAGCATGCGGATCTCCGCGCGCGTTTCGTAGCTGGGGCCGGGCACGCCCGCATATATGCCGCGATGTATCCGCAGGCCGCGCGATACAGCCAGCGCATGCACGGCATCGTTGTGATCGCCGGAGAATGGTTCGGCGCAACGAAGGCGTGGGCCGCCGCCTGCAGCCGCATCCACCACAGCGGGTTGCACCACACCATTGCTCCCCAGCATTGTCCCCAGGCAACCATCGATCAGCATCAACGAGCCCGTACGCAATTGCGGGTTAAGGCCACCGGCCGCGTTGGCAAGGATGGCGGTACGCGCTCCGTGGGCCGCCGCTGCCACAATCGGCGCGGTAATCTCGGCGGCCGATACGCCCTCGTACAGATGCCGACGCCCCAGCGAAACAAGCACCGCACGACCACCATCGCGCAGCAACACAAGGCGACCGGCATGGCCCAACACGCCGGCCCCCCCGTCCATCAGGGCGTGATATTCCTCCGGGGCAAAACACTCGCTCATCCCGGAGCCCAGCACCACAACGGCATCCAGTCGTCGAAGACCGTGTTCGGCCAGTTGTTGGCGTAACGTAGCAACCATGGCGCCGAAGCTAACGATTGCGGCGCGGACTTCAGCCCCGAGCGCAACGTTTCCTGAAGCTGCGCATCACGGGGTCGCGATGGCCGCGTTCGCAAACCGCCCCACTACGTGGGTATTGACCATGCCGAAGCCCCACGGCCCTGCGCGCCCACCACCGGCCATGCTCGCCGCCCATTGGCCGGCCACGGGCCAATAACGCAACGCCCCCGATAGCCGAAGCCATCGGGGGCGCGTTATGCTTGATTGCGGAGAACCCGGGCCTAGCCGCCCATCAGCGCCTTCATTGCCTTCGACGGAGTGATCTCCTTGGAGCCCTCCTTCTTGTCGAACGCATCGATGATGCTGTCGTTGCTGCTGTGTACCAGCAGGTCGCGATAGACCTTCAAGCC
>CBHYLN010000211.1:0-6792 GCA_966128725.1 uncultured bacterium
CGTCCGGCGAGCACCGCTGCTATCAGCCGAACCAGCAAGCGGTCTCCCGTTGCATTTCCTTCCAACGAGAGACCGCTGGGAACGCCGGGCTCACACGGCTCAGTGCGCCAATAGCAGCGGGAACATTGCTCGGTGACCACGCGAATCCGTCAATGCAACGTAGTAGGCTCCGGCAGCGATCGAGCCGGTCGTGATCGGGATCTCGTGGCTTCCTGCCTCCACTTCGCCCATGAACAACGTGCCGATGCGTACGCCGATCGCCGAATACAGCGCCAGCTCAACAGCCCCCGAACGCTCCGCCACGAACCGGACCACGGCCGTGCCGTTGGCCGGATTTGGTATTACGGCCGCCGCAAGTTGATCGGTTACCGCATCCTTACCGGCCGGCGAGACAACACTGCTGGCATTGGCTGGCGGGAGACGTATCGAACCAGTATTGGGCACGTCGTCGTTCCAGGCCTGGTTGGATCCTACCGCCACAACACATTGAAGACTATCGGGTGGGCCGCTCATCAAGTCGGTGCGTTTGATGCCTACCTGATACTCATTGTTGGCACCATCGAGAACAACACGCACGTTATTCTGCCCAAGGTTCGTGTAGTTCCGCCCCACAATTCCGATCGCATCGGCGATGCCGTCGATCCCGGTATATGGTGGGCCCGACACCCACACCGAGACCAGTTTGTTGAAGACGAACTTGTTGCTTCCCCACCACTCGATCGACGGGCTTCCGTCGTTGGTTTGCGCCACGATGTTGATGCCGAACGCATGCACCTCCAACGTGCCGTATACAGCAATACGAAACCACAGTGTGTCGCCAACGGGATCATAACGGAACCACACCTGTTTGGCATCCGGCAGCAGGGAGTTCGCACCATCGCGCGTATCGGTGGCCAGGGACTTCCATTGATCCTGAGCCGCGACAGTTCCCGTCGCGCAGGCGGTAAGCACAAACAGCGTCAGCGTTAGCATTCGCGCCCCACGACCGCCGAAGGTCCGGGCTGATTGGATGCCACGGTGCATGCCGGCACCGGTGGTAGAACGTTGCATCTGGTATCTCTCCTTGGATAGTGTTCGCGGTTTCTGATTTCGGATATCGCAATGCCCTGGCCGCGGGAACATAGATGGCCGATAACGCGCGCCCCAAGTCAGGTTTGAAGCAATTCTTAGAGATGCACGGCGGAAGCAGCATTCGCCGTGTTCCGACCGGATCCAAGGCAAGGCGCGAAGGCGGTGACATTTGTGCTGCACGGTGGTACATCTAGTGTCCGATTGCATCTCCAACACGATCGGCCGCAACACAGGCGGCCGCAACACGCATGGCGCCCGATGCTGCATACGCTGCCGGGACCGGATCAACCGGGTGGGAATGATCTCATGAAGCAACAGAATCGGCTGTTTCGGCTGGTGAAATCCATGAGCACACCGGAGAAACGCTACTTCAAACGGTTTGCCTCACAACACGTGGCCGCTGCACGGAACAACAGCATCAAACTGTTCGACGCGGTTGACGCACAGGAGGAGTACAATGAGAAGTTGATCCGCAAACGTTTTGCTTCGGAACGGTTTGCGCGGCAACTGGCGGTACAGAAGAATTATCTTCACGGGCTGATTCTTAGAAGTCTTCGGGCGTATCACGCCGGCAATTCGGTTGGTGTACGGATTTCCGAAATGCTGCATGAGATTGAAGTATTGGCCGATCACCGCCTGTATGATCAATGCCTGGACACCATAACCCGAGCGCAGCGGCTGGCGGCCCAGCATGAGGAGTTCGCCCTGGGATTGCAAGTGCAGAGCTGGCGCGCCAGAATTGCGTATGCCATCAGCGACTTCCAAGGCCATGCCGATGCCGTACGCGAACAACGCAATCTGCTGGATCAACTTGCCGACCATGCGGATTATGCGCGCCTTGCGCCCGAGCTGAACGCCGTGGTGCATCAGTACGGACGCACCGCTCACCCCGAGGTTATGGCCACCGCGCAACGGATGCTTGCGATGGACGTGCTGAACAACGAGCAGCGGGCACGCTCGCAACGTTCGCGGATCATGCTGCACGGCATGCGCTGCGCATGCTTCGAGATTCTCGGCAAGTGGGAGCAATCCGTACAATCCGCCCGGCAATGCATCGCATTGATGAACACGTTTGGCGACGCATCGGCCGAGATGGTTTCGCGACGGATATTCTGCCTTGTAGCGCAGATTCGCGTAGCGCTTGCAAGCGGACACTACCACGAGGTGCCGGCGTTGATCGAGGCGGCAAACGCCCTTCGGTGCCCATCGCCCGATCTCCGAATCCACATCAACCGCATCACGCATCAGTTCACGCTCACGATGCACGTGCGCGCCGGCGCATTTGGTGCCGCTCTTCAGGCGGCGCCGGCCGTTGAGGCTATCGTGGGCGGCGCCGCCCCGGAGATCAACCACGCAATGCGCCTGGCGATGCATCGCGATCTGGCACATGTGTATTTCGCGTGCGGCGAGTTCGGCCGAGCACTTACCCATATCAACTGCATCATGCACGACAGCGCCGAGGGCGCTCGTGCCGACGCACAGTTGGCCGCGCGAGTACTGGCCACAATCGTGCATCTGGAACTTCGGAACACTGATACGGTAGTCTCGATGGTAAACGCAACGCGCAGATTCCTGCGGAATAACAACATCGGCACACATGCCATCGGCGCCGTTCTGACACTTCTGCGCCGGCTTGCAAACACTGCCGCGCCAACCGATGCCCGGCAGGAGCTGGAGCGCTTTGCGCGCACGGCAAACCGCCAGGGAATCGATCTACGCACGCTCCAGCCTTTTGCGATCATCGATGTGGATGCATGGGTTTCGAGCAAATCCATGCGCCAGGCCTACAGCGTCGCATTCACGGCCACACATGCGGCTCCACAGGCAATGCAACGCCGGTGACGCCTAACGCCGCGCAAGGCAGCATGCTCCACATGCGATTCGTTTTCGTATGTTTTCGGCCGGATATCGTTCGCCGCAGAATTGGCGCGCTTGCCCGCCCCACACCAGACCACAACCGCAGGCACGCACATTTTTATCATCGTAACTACTCTCCGAACCATGCGCATTTCTACTCTCTGGAAGCTCCTCGCGACAATTCTCGGCATCGCCCATTGCGCGGCTGCGCAGGGCGTGGCGCAGGAGTCATTCGCGGCAACACATGTTGCACGGCTGGATATCGTATCCCCGTTCCCCAACGCAGGCACCATCGGCAGCGCGGCGATCATCGCCGTGAATCCGCTTACGTCGAGCGCGCAGGTGCGCATCACCTCCCTTGATCCCGGCAACGGTGTTGACTCCGCGTTCGTGGTGTACTCTACCGGCCCCGGCTTCCGCCTGGTGGTCGCCGGGCTTCCGTTCCCGCAGGGTTCGGCAACGCTTTCGGCCGAGATACCGTTGTTCACCCAGCAAATGTTGCTGGCCATCGATTCCGGCCACGTGTTCATCGAAGTACACAGTGCCGGTAATCACGCCGTGTACACAAGCGGGCCTGTGGTGGCCGCACCCACCGCCATTACGCCCGAGCCGGAAGGCGCGCAGGTTGTGCCGCCGGTATCCACAACAAACGCCGTCGGGAACTGCAGCCTGGTGTTCGACCCGGGCGCGAACGCCATCCGCTACAACGCGTGGTGGCTGGATCTGGACGGCAAGGCCACATGGGCCCGCATTCGCCAGGGCGCGCCCGGCACCAACGGCGCTACCGTACTGGATATGCCACTGGTCGACAACGCAACGCAGGCCATCGGCACGTGGGATGCGCCCAGCCAGGATGCCATCGCCGCGCTTGCCGCCGGCGGTTTGTACTTCGAGGTTGGCTCCAGCGCCCATCCGAATGGCGAGCTGCGCGGGCAGATTTACCCGGTGGAGACCTACACCTCCGCACTCGACTCACGGAACGAATCGCCAGCGGTAACCGGCAGCTCCGCCGGCGGCACAGCGTTTCTGATGATCACCGCGCATGGCACCGTCGAGGCCTTCAACAAGCTGCAGGGCGTGATGGGCAATCTCAGCGGGCCGATCACCGCGGCGCACATTCACCTTGGCGCAAAGGGAGCCAACGGCGCGCCCGCGGCTACCCTGGAGACACAGGTACCCAACGTGCTGGATCTGGAACTGGCAACCGGCTCGGCCGGCGGAACTCTTTCCAACGCCACGGTACAGGAGATCCGCGCCGAGCGTTCGTACGTGAACGTGCATACAAGCGCACACCAGAGCGGCGAAGCGCGCGGGCAACTGATCGCGGCACGCACGAACCTGCACCCGCCGACAGGCGCCGTGGAAGTCCCATCGGAAACGGCGGGCACGGTAAGCGCGCGATATCTGGCCGCGGAACGTTTGGTGGCATTCACGCTTGGCTCGGCGCCGCGCGAGCGCCGCATTGTACTGCATGCGCTGGATGGCCGCCAGGTTCGTGCGATAACCACGTTCGGCGCCGAAGCCACAATGCCGGCGGGCGACCTGCCGGCAGGCGTATATCTGGCGCAGGTGCTGGAGAACGGGCGCACGGCTGGCACGTGCCGTGTACTGATCATGCCATAGGCACAGAAACTTGATCACGCGCGTGCAACATCCGGCATGTTCGATCGCCGTGGCCGCACAACCATTCGCCATCTATCACAAACGGCCCATGCGAATATCGTATGGGCCGTTTTGCGTAGGTGTATCGATTGCAACACCATCCCTTTGAATGCCCTGGGAGCCGATGGACATGTCCACGAGTCATTATGCCCACCTGAGCGCAAAACACTACCCGAAAACAATTAGCCCGGCCAACGACATTCGTTGACGTATAGCGGCCGGAAGGCCAAGCATCGCACCAGCGCACGAATAATTATCACGGCACGGAAATTCCGAGAGAGCATCACGCCGCCACAGGCATTGCGCACACGGCAGAGGCAATCCGTGCGCCCCATATCCAGCCATGCATTTCGCTGCAACACATGCCGCACTGAATTTCAGGACTCATCGCAGTACATCATCATGTACCCCCCTTTGTGGGGCATCTATCATTCGGCTGTGTGGCATTATATCTTTGCAGCGCAAATCACTCCCCCGATGTGATTACCCACACCAGTGTTTGTTTGATTTATCTCCCCCAAAAAATCAATCACCGCCTGGAGACGAATACTCGACACCCCTAGATAACAGAGCAAACGACCCCACTCCGATTTTTCAACACATACAGAAAAGGAACTTCCATTATGATGCGATTTGGATTTCGCACGGGAATGGTGCGCCTATTTGCGCCGTCCATAGTGACAATGGCCATGTTTTTTGCCGCTGGCGCCACGGCTGCCATGGCGCAACCGGACATTCTTATCAAGGATTGCAACGCCGACAACGGCGCCATCCCAAGCATGCCGGGGAACTGCGGCGCAGTGTACTGGAGCCCGGACATCTGGGGGCGACTTGCGCCGGACGGCAGCACGGTCGATCAGGGACCGGTGCTCGCCCAGCCCTATTACGTGTATATCCGCTTGAAGAATATTGGCGACAGACCGCTTGGGTGCGGCGTGGTGCATCTGTATTTCCGCGACGCCAGCGTGGGCGGCACATCGTGGCCGAGCGACTGGATTGCACGCTGGAACGGCACGTCGCTGACGGCCGATGAAATCGGCTCGGTATGTGTCTGCTGCATATTGCCCGGGCAGACCGAGGTTGTGATGATCCCATGGGCAAGTGTGCCCCCCAATTACGGTGGCGGCGTGCATCACTGTCTGCTGGCGCGATTTGTGTCGGCGGAGGACCCCATGACATCGCCCGGTGAAACCTCGAACACGTACGACAACATCCGTTTAAACTCCAACGTTGCGCAGAAGAACCTTGCATCGCTTTACATCGGCAATTCAAACGCCTACATCTCGCTGTTCAACCGCAAGGCCGACGTGTTGCACACTACGTTGAAGTTCGATGCTGTGGAGAACGAGAACGGCA
This sequence comes from uncultured bacterium, assembly GCA_966128725.1. Classification (GTDB taxonomy): domain Bacteria; phylum Bacteroidota; class Ignavibacteria; order OLB7; family OLB7; genus JAFDZV01. Next base: position 5,947 of record CBHYLN010000211.1, read on the forward strand.
ACGATGTTTTCGATGTGGCCGGATTCCAGGTAAAGGTGGTTCTGGGCGCCGATCTGTACGCGCGCTGGAACGGTGCCGGTGTTAATGTGGAGCCGCATCCGGAGGACAATTCCGTGGTCATCAAGAGCTCCCATGCGGAACTCGATGATTTCGACCTAGCCGGATATGACTACAAGGAGCCGCTGGACTACAACTTTGAAGTTCAGATGCAGTATCCGGCGAACATCCCCCCCGATGAAACCAAGAACGTGTACTACTGGACGATGGAGCAGTGGCCCGAGGGCGCCGATGCCCCCGAGAACGGCGAGGCATTCGAGATTCACATGGCCGCAGAGGCCAGGAACGAACCGATCGGGAACGACGCGAACCTTGACGGAGCCGGCAAGACCGTCAAGCGCCCGGATCCGGTGCAGGGAACGAAGCTGGAATTGACCGCACAGCCCAACATCTCGGCAGCGAACACAACCATCGGGTTCACCCTGCCGAAGGCATCGCAGGTAACGCTGGCCATCTACGATGCAAAGGGTACGCTGGTGCGAACGCTGATCGCTGATGCCAGCCAAGCCGCAGGCACCCACGAGATCAACTGGGATGGCCGCACCGCAGGCGGCGCGCAGGTGGCCGTTGGCACATATTTCTACCGATTGATCACGCCCGACGCCTCGGTGGAGCGCCAGATCAAGATCGTGCGTTGATGTCCGATCCAGGGCGGTAATTGCCGGCCAGGGACAGCAACAACAATGGCCCCGGCTTCTATCGATGCAGCCGGGGCCATCTCGTAGTCGTCAATCGTGGCGCCGTGCCGATGTGGCGCCGTGCCGATGTGGCGCCGTGCCGATGTGGCGC
>CBHYLN010000212.1:0-6726 GCA_966128725.1 uncultured bacterium
TAATCTCCGGAACCTATGTGTGGTAGCACCTTTGGTGCCGGACGGAAGAGTTCACCCCGATCGCCGATAATCTCCGGAACCTATGTGTGGCAGCACCTTTGGTGCCGGACGGAAGAGTTCACCGCGAAGACGCGAAGAACGCGAAGGCCACATGTCAACCGGTACCGGATCGGTGGCAAGGGCAACCAAATATGAAGGGGCACCGCAAGCAATTGCGGCGCCCCTTTACGAAACAGAGACTGATTGATCGTTTCACACGCAGCCCATACAGTACAGGCGCGGTTGATGAATCGATTAATACATGTCGCCCATGCCACCACCGTGCGGCATTGCCGGCGGAGCTTCCTTCTCCTTCTTCTCGGTGATCGTCGACTCCGTGGTGATCAGCAGACCGGCCACCGAAGCGGCGTTCTCCAGAGCCACACGCGACACCTTCGTAGGATCGATCACGCCCATCTCCAGCATGTTGCCGTACACGTCGGCGTAGGCATTGTAGCCGAAGTCCTTGTCGCCGTCCTTTACCTTGGCAACAATCACCGAACCCTCGAGGCCAGCGTTGGCCACGATCTGACGGATCGGCTCCTCAACCGCACGACGGATGATGCCGATGCCGATGTTCTGATCGGCGTTTTCGCCGGTCAGGCCGTCGAGCTTGGCAAGCGTGCGGATGTAGGCAACACCACCACCCGGAACGATGCCCTCTTCCACCGCGGCGCGCGTGGCGTGCAGGGCGTCCTCAACACGGGCCTTCTTCTCCTTCATCTCAACCTCGGTGGCGGCACCGATCTTGATCACCGCAACACCACCGGAAAGCTTGGCCAGGCGCTCCTGGAGCTTCTCGCGATCGTAATCGCTGGTGGTCTTGTCGATCTGCGACTTGATCTCACCGATACGACGCTTGATATCGTCGCCCGAGCCGGCACCTTCGATGATCGTGGTGTTGTCCTTGTCGATCGTCACACGCTTGGCCGTGCCAAGATATTCGATCGTGGCGGACTCCAGCTTGTAGCCCTTCTCCTCGCTGATCACGGTACCGCCGGTCAACACGGCGATATCCTCGAGCATCGCCTTGCGACGATCGCCAAATCCCGGTGCCTTCACTGCGGCAACGCGCAGCGTGCCACGGAGCTTGTTCACCACGAGCGTGGCCAGTGCCTCGCCCTCGATGTCCTCGGCAATGAGGAGGATCGTGCGGCCACCCTGAGCAACCTTCTCCAGGATCGGGAGCAGGTCCTTCATCGAACCGATCTTCTTGTCGTGGATCAGGATGTACGGGTTCTCGAGCGCAACCTCCATCGCATCCGGATCGGTAACGAAATACGGCGAGAGATAGCCGCGATCGAACTGCATGCCCTCAACCACATCCATGGTGGTATCGGTGCCGCGAGCCTCCTCAACGGTGATCACACCGTCCTTGCCAACCTTCTCCATTGCCTTGGCGATCAGCTCACCGATGGTGCTGTCGTTATTGGCCGAGATGGTGCCAACCTGGGCGATCTCCTTGGTGCCTTCCACGTCGCGGGCAATCTCCTTCAGGCCCTCAACGATCTTGATAACCGCGAGATCGATGCCGCGCTTCAGATCCATCGGATTGGCGCCGGCGGTAACGTTCTTCAGACCTTCGCGAACGATCGCTTGGGCAAGAACCGTGGCGGTGGTGGTACCGTCGCCGGCCACGTCGCTGGTCTTGGAGGCAACCTCGCGCACCATCTGCGCGCCCATGTTCTCGATCGGATCCTCGAGCTCGATTTCCTTCGCCACGGTAACACCGTCCTTGGTTACCGTCGGGGCACCGAACTTCTTGTCGATCACGACGTTACGGCCCTTGGGACCGAGAGTAACCTTTACTGCGTTGGCGAGCTGGTCCACGCCACGCTTCAGGGCGGCACGAGCCTCGCTGTCGAAGTTGATCAGTTTTGCAGCCATTGCTCTTCCTTATTGTTTGATTTTCGTTGTCTTCAAGTCGATCGTCAAATCTGCGTCTGTTCGGTCACGAAGCGCGCGGATTACTGGTAGATGGCGAAGATGTCCGACTCGCGCATGATCAGGTAGTCCGTGCCGTCAACCGAGATCTCGGTGCCGGAGTACTTCCCGTACAGCACATTGTCGCCAACCTTCACCGAAAGAGGCGTCAGCTTGCCGTCTTCGGCAACCTTGCCGTTGCCAATGGCGACAACCTCACCACGCTGCGGCTTTTCCTTGACGGTATCAGGGATGATAAGCCCACCCTTGGTTACTTCCTCGGCCGGAGCCGGCTTTACGATCACGCGGTCATGAAGCGGTGTAAGGTTCATTGCCTTTCTCCTGATGCTTTGATGGAATGGATCTATTGAAATCGTTCGTGTATCAGCGTCATGGCTTGGGCCGCGATATTAGCACTCGCCAACAAGGAGTGCTAAAGACGGGATGCAAAGATAGCGCGCGGTCCACCAACTGTCAACACGGCCACATTGATTGTTACGGGGAGTTTGCATCGGCACGTTGCATGTCGGCTGAAGCAACCACACCGTGCAAGCGCCAAAGGTGACGCACCGGATTGCCGTCATATTGTACGTGTTCCACGCATTTTTGGGCGGATTTGGCAGCAAATCGTAACCGCGTGCTCAACCGGACCATAGCCGGGGCCAGCCGGCAGCGTCCGCTGGCACGATCGGGGCAACCCGTCACGGTCGCCACGCCATGCGCCGGCAGCGAACCGTTCGTGGCGGCAGGCGATCGTGTTTGGGGATTCGGATGAAGACCGCCCGGACCGTGCTGTGCGGTACGATCGATCCCTGACGTTACCCCAACGACACTGTGAGCGACATCCCGCGTATTGCTTCAGCCGAGAGCAAGCTCTCTCCGCTCGAAAATGTTACCCACGAGAAAATTGTTGCGTTCGGAGAAAATCACCCTTAACTTTGCGGTGTAAAGTCTTCCCACTGTCACCAGCATTCGCTCGACAAATCTCAAAGGCTACTGCGGCTTCGGCCGGCACGATCAATCACTCATTTTGTCGCACCCGCGGCAGTATCAACGCACCGTAGATACATCGCCCCGCATCAAATCCGAAAACGAACGTCTGTTCTATCAGGCATGAGGCCTTGGTGTGCCGGCCACACCGCCACATGCGGACGGAATCCGGCAACGTACTGATTGCCTTCAGCACCACTGCCGTACCAGCCTAACGGCGGGCTCGGCTGGCCGCTTATTCTTCAATTCACAACCTGTGTCCGCGACGTAGTGCCGAGGGGTCAACCCGCCCTCGGGCATTCCGCCGACCAACCGTTGTGCCGTATCGTACCGCTGCGTGTTATCCGCTCGCCCCGTACTGCCCGGGGCGGGAAGGGCCGCGCATGCTCTGGATCGCCCACGATGTTCATTGCACCACCTCCCGGATCGCTTTATGAATTGGGCCGAACTTGTCAGCCTCTCCGAATCCATCAGGCGCCTGCTTGTCATGCGCTACCGAAACACGGCCGTTGAATGCATCAACGATGCGGTGGCCGAAGCACGCTATCGGTTTATCCGCACGTTCGATGAACGGACGAATACCACCCCGCTTCAGGGCTCGGCGGCGCGCGCCTGGCTGCTGACCACCGCAACACGACTGCTGGCGCGCGACTGGCACCGAACAACACGGTTGCTGCCGCTCGACATGGTCATGGCCGATCACGATACGCCCGGCGACATCCATGCCGCGAACGTCAGCACACACGAATGGCATCAGGCAACCGGCGACCCTGCGGCACAGCAGTTCGAGGTGCGTCAGGAACTGGGCGTTCTGCTGAACCAGCTTTCACCATTGCTCCGCGACGTCATCATACGTCACGATATCGAGGGGATCCCGTTGGTAACCATCGCCACAAACCTGGGATGTAATGCGGCTACCATCCGGCAGCGCCACATCCGTGCCATCAGGCAGCTTCGCGCACTGCGAAAACATCTGGGTTATCCGGCAGGCCGTACAGCCGATTCTTCGGACGGAGACGACACCGAACAATCAACGCCCGCGGCAGGTGAATAACGAATGTCACTATTGCCCCCCGATCCGGCTCTGTTCCTATAGAGGCACGCAACAAGCATCCCAGCCCGTATCGGCGCGCCTGCACAACCATCATACATGCACACCGAATATTTGGCTTCCAATTGGGGCATCAATGCCCGCGACACCTGATTGCGTTGGGCGATGGCGCGGTAACGGCGCCGAACCAGTATTACCGTTGCGAGCAGGAGAACCGGGCGCACACACAGACTTTGACCTTAGCATAGCTACCACTTCAAGCGCTAATGCGTATGTGACGTCGCAGAATCGGATTAGCATTTCATCATCAATCACGACAACAACAAACGGAGACTCATATGGCACTTCCCTTTGAGGCAAATATTGCCCAGCTCGGATTCACGCCGGAGGAAATCGGACAGTTCTCGCCGAACGTCCGCAACCTGACCAAGGGCAACCTGATTGCCCTTCTGGACCAGCCGCAGACGACCGCAACGGCCCTGGGCCTTTCGGTGTCCGACCTGAGCGGGCTGACGACGGTTGTTTCCAGCCGTCTGAAGGCAACGGGCGGCGGCCCGGCCGTCAACACCGGCGGCGGCGGAAGCGGCGACGGCGGAATTCGGTGCTGCTGCTGCATCGCGTGCTGCTGCTGCTGCTGCGCGGTTTCGGTGGACCAGGCCAACGCCGTGGCATAATAACGGACGTACCCGATAGCCCCCCTGTTTCGACCGGGGGGCTATCGTTTCATACGCACCGCACCCGTCCGCAACCACGCAACAGGCCCCTGTCTGCGCGGGGATTCCGCAATTACCTCCATTACGTTCGGCCGTACTTCATGGACACGACACCGCTACCCTCGATACTCCTTGTGCTGATCTGGCTCCCGGCGGTTGGCACGGGAATCACACATGCCATACTGATGATGCGCTCCGGCTCGGCATATGGCGCCGCGGGCAAGTGGCTGGCCATGAACAACGAGTTTTCGTTGGCACTGTTGATCTACGGCATATGGGTTACCGTTGGTGGCTGTGTCCTGCTGTGGGCACTGGAACAACACGCCGCGGGCACGTCATGGTTGCACATCGATGGCGGTGCAGCGGCCGCAGGGCTTGGGCTGGCAACCGCTGCCGCATGTATAGCATTGTGGAGCCTTGTTGAGCTGGCATTGCGAAAGGGCGGTTTCGGGATGTATCGCGTTGGCGCGGTCGACACATCGCAGTGGGCGCGGCCTTCGCCGTCGGAGTTGGTGGTTCTGGGCATCATCGGCTCGTTGTTGGTCCCGATGTTCGAGGAGATCAGCTTCCGAGGATATCTGCTGACCGCCACAACACAGCTTACCGGATCTGCTGCCGCCGCAACGGCCATCGTCGCGGTGGCGTTCGCGGCCATTCACTACTACTACGGCGCAGGGGTCATGCTGTATGCCGCCATCACGTCCACGCTGTTTTCGCTGGTGACGATACGCTACGGAACTCTTCTCCCCGCCATCGTTGCGCATTCGCTCATCAATCTCTGGTCGTTTGTGGTGCTGCCGATGAGCCGCCCGAAACGTCCGGAATAATCCTCATCAACCACACCATCGTTCGTCATCATGGACCACTCCAACAACAACCATCATCATTCACCCAACGGCCGCGTGCCGGCCGATCAACGGCTGCGCGCATTGCCGGCTCAGTTGATCGAGACATCCTCAGGCGCGGCACTGAAGCGGGGCTGCGTGGAAATCCGCATCGGCGGCGACCGCGCGGTTGAGGCATTGCAGATCGTTCTTGCGGCCTGCACCACCGAAAGCGCAACCGCCGATGAGATTTGTGCGATGTTCGCCGCGCCGGACCGCCCGGCCATCAGCAGCCTTATCCAGGAGCTTGTCACGCGCGCGATCATTGTGCCGGAAGGTTCATCGTTGATCCCGCCGCCAACCGGCGAAACCGCGCTCGACGTTTTCTACTGGAACTTTGGAACGGCCGCCAGCACCATCACCGATCGCCTTGCCGAAACACGGTTCGTGCTGGTGGGCGTCAACCACATCTCGCGCCAGATGGCCGACGCATTTGGTGCCAGCGGGATCACCAATCTGACGGTAGTGGATTACCCCGTGCTGCGCAACGTGGCATTGTTCAACGATGCCGGCCAGCTCCGATCCGATGCCTGGCGCGGCGCGGCTCCCGTGGCGTTCGATACCTGCCGGGCAGCGCTGCTGGCGGGTGAATTCGATTGCCTGATTGCGGCATCGGATTTCGGCGGCATGCAGTTGATGCGCGAGTGGAACGGGTTGTGCGTTGCCAGGGGCAAGCAGTTCCTCCCGGTGGTGCTGCGGAACATGATCGGCTACGTTGGTCCGATGGTGATCGCCGGCGAGAACGGCTGCGAAACAGCCTGCCACGAATGCTTCCTTGCCCGCAGCGCATCCAATACCGATCCCGACACAACGGAACTGGGTCTCGACGCCCGCGCGTTCGAAGGACAGCGGATTGCCGGATTCCACCCCTCGATGGCATCGGTGCTGGGCGACCTTGCCGCCATCGAGATATTGAAATTCCATAGTCGCGCGCTTCCGTTGTGGAAGGTTGGCCGTGTGATGGAAGTAAACCTGATCGCCGGCTCGATCAACACACGCAAGGTGTTGCGCGTGCCTCGGTGCCCGGTGTGCAGCACGCTGGTTCACCACTCCTCCACATCCATGATTAAGAGCTCGGTTGCGGGCGAGGTGATTGTTCAATGATAGGCACCGCAACACCACTGCA
>CBHYLN010000213.1:0-6699 GCA_966128725.1 uncultured bacterium
TAATTCTCAATTCATAATTCGTCTTTCGTACTTCGTAATTCTCAATTCATAATTCTCAATTCACCATATCCGTAACCGGTACTGCCGTGTTTACCACGCTTCGATCGAAGATTCTGGCCGGCTTTGCCGCGGTGATCGCAATCAACGTGGCGTTCAGCCTGTGGGCGATTGTGCAGTTCTCCGATGTGGGCGAGCAGGCCACCGAGGCGATCGCGGCCAACTACGAGCTTACGGTAAACGTGGCCCAGCTTGGGGCGGTGATCGAGGATCAGCTTACCATGCTGGACGGCCTGGTGCATTCGGTGGCGCCCGATCCAACAATCGTGAAGTTCGAGGCGCGCACCACCGATTTCCGATTCGTGCTGGCGCGTGTGGCGGGCAATAATGGCATTGCCGACCGGCGCGCGGTAATCGACACGATACGCGGCGAATACGAGCGTTTCCTAGCCACCGCCGCGGAGTACCGCAACATCGTTGTTGGGCGGCAGCGCGGCGATGCGCGCGAGATGTTGTTCCGTACGGTGTTCCCGGCCGCGGCCGGCGTGCGCCAGCGTTGCTACAGCCTGTTGTTTCAGAATCAGGAACAGATCCACGACATTCGCCAGCAACTGCGCGGCGAGCTTCGGCAGTCGCTGTACGTTGTTGCGATCGCCACGGTGGTGAGCACGCTGCTGGGCATCGTTGGCGCCGGGTTCTACGCCAACTGGGCCATCCGACCCATCCAGCGCCTTACGCAGGCGGTGAAGAACCTTACCGGCGGAAGGCTGGGCGAGCAGATCCTGATTACCACCGCCGACGAGTTGGGCGATCTCTCCTTCGAGTTCAACCGGATGATCGAGCGCCTTGGCATGTACGAGGCGATGAACATCGAGCAGTTGCTGCTGGAGAAGCGCAAGGTGGAGACGATCGTGCAATCGATCGGCACGCCGATTATCGTGGTGGATGCCGGCATGCGGTTGCTACTGATCAACAACGCGGCGATGACGTTGTTCCGGCTGTTGCCGCAGAAGAACTACGAGGGGCGCCCGCTTGCCGAGGCGCTGGACGATGTTGGTGTTGTGAAGGCGCTTGAGCAGGCGCTGCATGCCGGGCCGGCGCTGGACGCCGGTTCGCCGTACGTGTATCTGGTGCGCGAGGAGGGGGCCGAGCGGTATTACTCGGTGAGCGCGCTGCCGCTGGAAACCTCGTCGGCGGTGAGCGGCGCGGTGGCCGTGTTTACCGATATCACGCACTTCAAGGAGCTGGACCGCCTGAAGTCCGACTTCCTGGCCAAGGTATCACACGAGTTCCGGACTCCGCTTTCGTCGATCATCATGAGCATCGACATCCTTCGCGAAGCCATCGTTGGCCCGATCAACGAATCGCAGTTGGATTTGCTGAACTCCAGCAAGGAGGACTGCCTGCGCCTGTGGAAGTTGATCACCGACCTGCTGGAGCTCTCGCGCATCGAGGCGCGCACGCGGCACCGTGCGATTGTGGCGATCGAGCTGCCGGCGCTGGTGGATTCCGTGCTGCGTCCGCATCGATTGCCCGCGCGCGAGAAGGGCGTTGCGCTTGTCGAGAAAATTGCGCCGGGCGTGCCCGCCATCTGGGGCGAGCTGGAGGAGCTGCGCTGGTTGTTCAACAATCTGGTGAGCAATGCGTTGCGGCATACCGAAGCCGGCGGCACGATCACCGTTTCGGCCGCCGTTGAAGCCGGTTGGCTTGTGGTGTCGGTTGAGGACACCGGCCACGGCATCCCGCTGGACAGCCTGCATCGCATATTCGACAAGTTCCATCAGGTGAGCGCGCCGGCGATGCCGTCGCCCGGCAGCGTGGGGCTTGGGCTGGCGATTGCCCGCGATGTGGTGGAAGGCTACGGCGGCCGTATCAGCGTTACCAGCGAGCTGCACAAGGGCTCGTGTTTTACCGTGCGAATCCCGTTGGAACATCTGGCCGCCCCGAACGGCGCGTAGCCTGCCCATACAGGCTGTGGAATGGATACCGTGTAATACCCATGAACGTTCTTCTGGTTGACGACGAACCGAACGTGCTGAAGACGCTGACGATCTGTCTGGTGTCGATGCAGCTTGACGTTACCGCATGCAAGAGCCCGAACGAGGCGCTGGACGTGCTGCGCGAGCGGAGCGATTTCGATATCGCGTTCCTTGACCTGAAGATGTACCCGATCGACGGCATCGAGCTGATGCGGCGCATTCATGAGATCGATCCGGGAATTACGGTGGTGATCATCACCGCGCATGGAACCGTGGACACGGCCGTGGAGGCCATCAAGAAGGGCGCGTACGACTATCTGCAGAAGCCGTTCGACCTGGAACAACTGCGCCGGTTCATCGAGAAGACACTGCGCTACCACGAGCTGAAGAGCGAAAACGGGCGGCTGCGTTCGCAACTGGAACGTCTGCAGGGCGGCGATGCCGAGATCATCACGCGCAACCAGGCCGTGCAGGAGTTGATTGCCCTGGCCGAGCGTGTGGCCGACACGCCGCTATCGGTGTTGGTTGAGGGCGAAAGCGGTACCGGCAAGGAGCTGTTTGCCTCGCTTATCCATCGGCGCAGCTCGCGCGCACGGCATCAGCTTGTGCGCGTCAACTGCGCGGCGCTTCCGGAGAATCTGCTGGAGTCCGAATTGTTCGGGCATGCGAAGGGCGCCTTCACCGGCGCGCACAAGGATCGCCTGGGCCGCTTCGAGCTGGCCGACAAGGGCACGATTTTTCTGGATGAGGTTGGCGAACTGCCGCTGCAACTACAGTCCAAGCTGCTTCGTGTGCTGCAAAGCCACGAGTTCGAGCGCCTTGGCGAAAGCACGACACGCCGTGTGGATGTGCGCGTGATCGCCGCCACCAACCGCGACCTGGTTGCCGAGATCGCTGCCGGGCGTTTCCGTGAGGACCTGTATTACCGGCTGAACGCGGTGCGCATCAAGATCCCGCCGCTGCGCGAACGCCCGGAGGATATCGCATTGCTGGCCCAGCACTTTATCGATAAATATGTCCCCGCCGACCGCAAGGGCCTGCGTATGTCGGTTGAGGCGTTGGCCGCGATCAGCGGGTATCCGTGGAAGGGCAATGTGCGCGAACTGGAGAACGCGATATCGCGTGCGGTGTTCCTGGCGCGCGGAGCGGAGATCATGGTAGGCGACCTTCCCGACGAGTTCAAAGGCCTTGCAGGCAGCGCGGCGCAGTCGTCGTTGACGCTCGAGGCAATGGAACGCGACCACATCGCCCGTGTGATCGCCGAATCCCGGAGCTTCGAGGAGGCCGCACGCAAGTTGGATATCGATGCCGCCACGCTGTGGCGCAAGCGCCGCAAGTACAACCTGTAGGCACTGCTGGCGGCGTGGTTGCGTTCCGCGCCACTGCCGCCGCGTGTGCCGTTGAGCTGGGGATAGGCGCCGGTGCGTGTTTGCGGGGGAGAGATGGGTGTGTCCGTGCCTGTTACCGAAGGGGGGGGAGCGCCTACCGCATCACATACACCAGCATATACCAGGCTACCGCCGTCGCCAGCAAAATGGCGCCCACCACTGCCGCCGATTCGATTCTGGGTCGCATGCCCTGCATCACGATGTTCATGGAATAAGGTTCCTGCCGTTGAGGCGGCGGCCGAGTTCGCGTTATTTTGAGCGCACAACACCGTATGCCGCGCTCTGTTCTGAACACCACATCACGCCACCAAGTTCATCACGATCGCCATCAGCAAAAAATATCGTACGAACGCATCTCGCTGCCAATGCGGGCTAGGATTCCAATGTCGCGCATACTTATATTCGGATTCAGTCCAAATAGAGATATCCCGACGGACGACGACATACAGAATGCCGACCATCGATGCCCGGTCGGCAAGGGGCAATCGGCAACGATTGTCCCGAACTTCGAGCGCCCGCTCCGGGTGAAGGGGGAATGGAGGGGCGCTCGATTTTTTTTTTTTCGCGCTGGACCGCACGTGCGCAAATCCGCTGCGCTGGCAACGGACCTTTGATACGTATGTGTCATCATGTGCGGCGCTCGCGGCGCGTTGGCAAGTGTGGTAATTTTGTGCCGCGCTGTGCGATGCCGCCGTAGGTGCTCTTCGTGCCGGAGCCGAGTTTCGTGTGCCTGGCCACCGATCGAGCCGATGCGGTACGGCTCTTTCTCCATGTCAGCACGGCGCAGGGCAATAACCGATGCTGAAACCGAAGCTCCTGACAACGCTCCGCGGCTACACCCGCCACCAATTCCTCACCGATCTCACTGCCGGCACCATCGTTGGCATTGTTGCATTGCCGCTGGCAATCGCCTTTGCCATTGCCTCGGGCGTCTCCCCGGACAAGGGCCTGGTTACCGCCGTTGTAGCCGGATTCCTGATCTCGGCGCTGGGCGGCAGTCGCGTGCAGATAGGCGGCCCCACCGGCGCGTTCATCGTGATTGTGTACGGCATCGTGCAGCAGCACGGTGTTGCGGGCCTTACCATCGCAACCATCATGGCCGGCATCATGCTGATCGTGATGGGCATTGCGCGGCTGGGTTCGGTTATCAAGTTCATACCGCACCCGCTGATCGTGGGGTTCACCAGCGCTATCGCCGTGATCATCTTCTCCTCACAGGTGAAGGATTTTCTTGGCCTGACCATGGGAAGTGTTCCCTCGGACTTCGTGGAGAAGTGGGGTGCGTATTCCGCCGCCATAACGTCGATCAATCCGTACGCCGTGGCGGTTGCCGTTGGCGCGCTGGTGTTGATGATCGTATGGCCACGAATTGCCGGCCGAACGATTCCGGGCTCGTTGGTTGCCCTGATCCTTACCACGGCGGTGGTGCAGATATTCGCGCTTCCGGTGGAGACCATCGGAAGCCGGTTCGGCGCTATCCCTGCATCGTTGCCTGCGCCATCGTTCCCGGCGATCTCCTTCGAGACCGTGCGCGGCCTGATTGGGCCGGCCACCACAATCGCCATACTGGCGGCGATCGAATCGCTGCTGAGCGCTGTTGTTGCCGACGGCATGATCGGCGGGCGGCATCGCTCGAACATGGAGCTGATTGCCCAGGGCGCGGCCAACATCGGATCAGCGATCTTCGGCGGAATCCCCGCCACCGGCGCAATAGCGCGCACGGCGACAAACGTGCGCAACGGCGGGCGCACGCCGGTTGCGGGCATGGTGCATGCGGTAGTGCTGCTGCTGATCATGCTGTTCTTCGGTAGCTGGGCGGCGCTGATACCGTTGCCGACGCTTGCGGCCGTGTTGGTGATCGTGGCCTACAACATGAGCGAGTGGCGCTCGTTCAAGGCGGTGTTCCGCGATCCCGCTTCGGATGTTGCGGTGATGCTGACAACGTTCGGGCTTACGGTGTTTTTCGATCTCACCATCGCCATCGAAATCGGCATGCTGCTGGCGGTGCTGCTGTTCATGCGCCGGATGGCGACGGTAACCAATGTTGGCGTGGTAACGCGCGAGCTGAGCGATGAGGACGTTGCCGACGACGACGATCATATCTCACGGATGGATGTGCCGGAGGGCGTGCATGTGTTCGAGGTGAACGGGCCGTTTTTCTTTGGCGCGGCGTACAAGTTCGAGGAGGCGATGGACGTGCTGCAGAAGCCGCCGCGCGTGCGCATCATCCGCATGCGCAACGTGCCGGCTATCGACTCCACCGGCCTGCACATGCTGGCGCAGATCGCCGAGCGGTCACGGCGCCAGGGCGTGACGTTCATCGTTGCCGGCATCCATCGCCAGCCGTTGGTTGCGTTGGAGCAATCCGGGCTCGACAGCGTGATCGGCGCCGAGAATATCGTGGGCACGATCGAGGAAGCGCTGCAACGCGCGCGCACGTTGCTTGCCGCGCCCGATGCGGGGCCGCCGAAGCCGACGGTTGGGTAAAATATTGCGATGGATGCAGGGGGTGGCAGGCCCTGAAGGGGGCGTGGCCCGGGTTTGCGCGCCGAAGCGTGCGTGCCGCTCCGATCAGGCGAAGTTGGCCAGTTCGTCCAGCGTGATGCGATGCACGTTGTGCAGGCGCTTGCCAAGGAACCGGCTGCCTACCTCGATGAACTTGTGCGGAAGATCGGAGAGATAGTATTCGTGGCGCGGCAGGGATTGCGATCCGTTCAGCAGGCCCATCTGGTCCAGCACCCAGCGCGCTTCCAGCGCCGTGGCGATGCCGGGATCAACCAGCGTTATATGCGAACCGGTGATCTGCTCGATGCTGGGTTTCAGCAGCGGGTAGTGCGTGCAGCCAAGGATCAGCGTGTCGATCGAGCGTGCCAGCAACGGTTGCAGGTATTCGCGCGCCATGATCAACGTGGCCTGATGATCCGCCAGGCCTTCCTCGGCAAGGCTTACGAACACCGGGCATGCCTGTGCATGAACGCGAGTGCCGGGCGCCAGCCTGGTAATCGCGTGATGGTAGGATTCCGAGCGGATTGTTGCCTCGGTGCCGATCACACCCACGATGCCCGAGCGCGTGCTTTCCACGGCGAACTGCGCGCCCGGCTGTATCACGCCGATCACCGGCACCGACACCGAGCTGCGCACCTGTTCCAGAGCCACGGCCGAGGCCGTGTTGCACGCGATGATGATAAGCTTCACGTTCAGCGATTCCAGAAACGCCGCGGCCTGCAGCGAGTACCCCGTCACTGTCTCGGCGGACTTTGAGCCGTACGGCACGCGGGCCGTGTCGCCGAAATAGATCGTGTTCTCCTGCGGCAGCAACTCCATCAGGCGGCCGG
>CBHYLN010000214.1:0-6669 GCA_966128725.1 uncultured bacterium
TTATCCGCTGGTGCGGGGCAAGGGGCGTTTGCTGTTGCTGGCCTGGCCGGCCGATAGTGCTGATGATATCTACATGGAATCCCCCACACATGATACCCTGCACCGGGTCGCGGGCTCCGACACGCTGGGCGTGATGTCCTATATCCCCGTGGAGTTCGATTCCGGCGGCACGGTCACGGGCATCTGGAAGCTGCGGTTGCCGGTCGTCAGCTGGATAGGTGATTATTCTTTCTCAGCAAGCGCGTACCTGGACTCGGTGTTCGTGCCAGACAGCGGGCGGTACCTGCCGTATCTGGCCGATGCGGTGCGCCGGCGTACGCCCAGCGGCGCCGGATACGATCGCGTTGCCAACAGTTTTTCCCGGCTGAGCCTGTATCGATAGTGTCGCGGGGCCGCCCGCGATGCATGGCGCATGTGCGCCTGTCTCCATGAATCAATCGTGCCGGCGGTGCGCGCCGGCCATTTTTACTATTTCAACAACTCACCATGATCCGGATATCGATCCCTGCCGCGCTGCCGCTTGCCGTGTTGCTGCTTGCCTCGGCGTTTGCCCCCACGACCCGCCTGTATGCCCAGCCCGGCGTGCCCAACCCCGTTGTTGTGGAGCGTTTCACCGCCGAAACGATCGACACCGCCGCCCGCACCGCGCGGGTGGTGCTGTGGCTGAGGGCCAGGGCCGCCGGTGTTTACACGCTGGGCCTGCGCCTTACACCGCTTGCCCAGGATGGGCCGGCCACATTGCTGCGGGGCGAACCGGCGGCGGCGGTTGCCCTGGATTCCGGCGCAGCCCTGCGCCGCGAGTGGACCGTGCGGCTGCCGGCGGATTCCTATCAGGAGCTGGCGCGTGCCACCATCACGTTCGCGGGCAGCCCGGCCGTTGCCGCGCGTTACATCCCCGCCAATGCCGTTGGCCTGTACGCCGATATCCGAGGCGGGCGCGTGGTTGCCTGCTCCCGCCGGCCCGACCGCGCCCACACGGCCCTGCGCCCATCGCCGATGGCGCCCGATGCCGTGCTGAACCGTGAAGCCGTGCTGAAACGTGAACGTGGCCGCCTGGCGGCGAGCACAACGATCACCGTCAATATCTCCGGGCGGATCACAACCGAGGCCTTGATGGGCAGAATCTTCAATGGAGTCCCCGGCGTCCGGGTGTATTTCGACTGGGATCAGGATCTGGACGACGGCACCATCACCGCGCCGACGTATTCCGGCCCGGAAACCGCGCCGTACGCCGTTACCGACAACAACGGCGACTTCACGTTCACGCGCCAGGTGATCGCGCCCGAGAACAGCGCGATCTGGACCACACCCCGGATTACCCTCTCGGTGGAGGCCGCCAACGAGGCCGGCTACGACGAGGACCTGGGGCCTACGGCGATTTTTCCGGAACATTTCCATCAGCCGATCGCCATTTCCCCGGCGTCGCCCACAATCACGCCTACGGCGTTCGAGCTTGGAGTAGAACAGAAGATGGGCAACTCGCTGCGTTTCCTGCTGCGCGCGCGACGGTTCGCGATCGCGAACTTCTGGTTCAGCCCGGGCACGGTGCAGTTCAACGATGACCCCGACGACAGCCAGGGTTCGCACTACAACCCGATCGACAACAGCATCGACTTCGTGACCGTTGCGCAGTCGGAGACGGCGTATCACGAATACGGGCATTTCTACAACTATGCGTACGCGGGTTTCTGGGGCGTGCCGATTGCCGGCGGGGCGCATCAGGTTGGCGTGATCAGCAGCGACAAGGTGGCCTACTCCGAGGGCTGGGCGGAGTTCTTCAGCGCGGCGGCCCATGCGTACTGGTATGCGCTGGAGCAGCCGACCCTTCGGGAGAATGAGTATCATGGGCATTCGCTGGCCCAGTTCCACGACGCCGAATTTCCGACCACGCCCAACACGTACAACGAGGAGTCGGCGGTGTCGCGCTTCATGTTCAACCTGTGGGACGATTACCATGCGCGGGCAACGGTGTGCACGCCGGTCTACAACGGCGACAACGACGATCTGGACCACGATCGTCCGTTTGGCCATCCGCGCCCGTGGCTGCTGTACACGCTTGCCGACGCGTTTCATGCGTCGCATTATCCCAACTTCTACGAACGGTGGTTCGGCGATCGCGACTACCCGTTGATGGACGCCTTCCGCGACAAGTATCTGGCCTATGTCAATCAGTGGTATCCCGCCACATACCCGTATCACGCCGAATCGATCAAGGCGATGTTCTCGTATTTCCGCGACCGATCCGTGGAGCTGCGGGCGGCAACGCCCACCGATCTTACGGTGGTGGGCAACTGGAACGCGCGCACATTGAGCTGGAGCAACCATTTCTGCCCCGACGACATTTCGTGGACCACGCTGGACGGCAACCACAGTTTCGTGGAGCTGCTCGACAACAGGGAAGCCCGTTTTGTGGTGTGGCGCAAGGAGCTGCGGTTTGTGCCGCGCCATCCCGCATGGGAGATGTTGAAGGGCGATCCCTATGTTTTCGACGGCCGGTTGGATGGCGGCTATCAGCAGATTGGCCTGGCCGCCGCCGGGGCCGCCCAGTATGTGGATAACGATGACCTGGCCACCGGCCGTTACGCCTACGTGGTGGTGGCCTGTCGCGTCGCCAACGGGGTTGTGGCCTCGTCGCTTTCGATACCGAAGGCGCGGGCCGAGATCAGCGTTGCCCGGCCGGAGGTGCGGCGCCTGGATGACGATGTGTGCCATTCGGCGACGATGCCCATCGGCGGGAAGGATTCGCTGGTCGCCACGAAGCCCGGCAGCCCCAACGCGACGTACCATTGGTACTCGCGGAACAAGCCCGCGTTCATCACGCTGGAGGGCGTTGACGGCAACAGGCTGACGATGACCAACAACTACGTGCCCGGCGTTGGGTACCATGCCGGGGATACGCTGCTTCCGTTTTCGGTGTGGTGTGTTGTTACCGATTCCTCCGGAGCCGATACCAGCCTGCCGTATTACCCGGCCTATACGCCGCTGGACAGCGCCAGCCGGTTTGTGTCGGTCTGGAACGGAACCGCCTTCGTGCCGGAGAACGCGCCGGATCGCGGGCTGGATTTCGTGACACAGCCCGGCGAGGACTTCATCAGCGTGCTGCCGGTGGGGCGCGAGATTGCTGGCGACACCATCGCCGGCTACAGAGTGCTGCTTACCGGTTTCAACACCGGCGCCACGATGTACACCGAGGCCCGGCTGCTTGTGATGGCGCATCCGCCGGGGACGGCGGTGGCCGGTTCTGCGCGGTGCGGGTTCAGGGTGTACACGGCGTCGGGGGGAGGGGTGGTTGAGGATACCACGCATGCGTATGGGCTGGAATCGATTCCGCTTGATTCGGCCTACCACTCGCGCCTGGGCGTGGTCACCGATTACGTGGCGTGGCACGACAGCCTGTGGGTCACTGTCAACCCGCTCGACAGCCTGGTGCTGGTGTTCAATGCGCCCTCGCGGGCAACCGATTCCAGCGTGATCGGCGATACAACGTACGCTCGTGATACTACACGCGACCACTGGGCGCATGAGTTCATCCTTGAACTGCGCGGCAGATACGAGCCTGCCGGTGGTGCGGGCAGCGCCGCACCGATTGCCGCCGCGCCTGCCCGCCAGCCCTGGGAACATGGATACCTGCTGGAACCGGGCTGCCCGAACCCGGCACGGGCGGCAACGGTGATCCGGTACACGCTTGGCGCCGATGGGCCTGTTCGCCTTACCCTGCATGATGCTCGCGGCCAGGCGCTGCAAACGCTTGCCGAGGGTGTGGCGCAACGGGGCAGCCACGCTCTCCCGGTTGATCTCTCCGCGTTGCCTGCCGGTTTGTACTTCTACCGCCTGAGCGCCGTGGGTTGGAGTTCCACGCAGCCGTTGACCGTCGTTCGTTGACGGGGCGCGGGCGGTGGTGCGGCCCGCTCCGGCGGTCGGCGTTACGCGAAACGGCAGGTTCGAAAACCCGGTGTAATTGCATGTGAAGAACAAAGCTGTATATTCAGCGCTGTATCGCGTTATTCCCTCAAGTCGATACGCTAGTCAGGTGGCGTTCGCCAACGATAGTACCAGGTCCAAGGTCCTCATTGTGGGTCCCATTCCACCGCCGTACATAGGTCCAGCGGTGGCCACGGATCGTTTGCTCCGATCCAAACTGTTGCTCAACGCGTTTACGGTTGAACATCTCGACACTTCCGACCCCGGAGGTGAGCATGATATCGGGATGTTTACCGGTCGCAACGTGCTTCAGGGAATTCGGCAGGTCTGGAATTGTTGGCGAGTGCTCCTTTCGTTTCGTCCGGATATCGTCTATATCTCGATAGCGAGGGGGCTGTGGGGCTTCCTGCGAGATGTATGCCTGATACTTCCGTCCCGCCTCTTCGGCGCGCATGTGATCATCCATTTGCGTGCTGGTCGGTTCGACCTGATCCATGATTGTAAATTTGTTGGGCGGCTCGTAGCTCGTGTAGGGCTTGCGCCGGTAAAACGCGCGCTGGTGCTTGGCCGAACCGTGCGCAACGTGTTCGGCGGTTATGTGCCGGAGGATCGTATCCGGGTTGTGCCGAACGGCATCGACCTTTCGGCGTGGCCGAAGCCGGAATGCGAGCCCGCCAGCAGCGAGCGCATCCACGTTGTGTACCTGGCGAACCTGTTTCGCGACAAGGGCGCGCACGTGATGCTGGCCGCGTTGGAACGCGTTGTGCGCGAGGTGCCCGATGTGCTGGTGTCGTTTGCCGGCGCCTGGCACGATAACGCG
Source organism: uncultured bacterium (assembly GCA_966128725.1). Classification (GTDB taxonomy): domain Bacteria; phylum Bacteroidota; class Ignavibacteria; order OLB7; family OLB7; genus JAFDZV01. Next base: position 4,742 of record CBHYLN010000214.1, read on the forward strand.
TACCACGATGAGTGCATGCGGATCGTTGCGCACCATGGTCTGGAGCGCAACGTTCGTTTTGTTGGGGTAGTTGATATCGAGCAGAAGAAGGCCTTGTTGGCTTCGGCCCACATGGTAGCCTTCGTTCCGGTGGCACCGGAAGGTTCACCCTGGGTTGTGCTGGAGGCCATGGCCTCGGCGCGGCCGGTGATTGGGACACCACAGGGTACGATGGCCGAGACAATTGTTGATGGCGAAACTGGATTCCTGGTGCCACCGGGTTCCCCCGATGTGCTGGCCGAGCGTGTAATCGAGCTGGCACAGAATCGGGCGCTTCGCCTGCGCCTTGGGAGGTGTGGGCGGGCACGACTGGAGACGGTGTACTCGGAAGTAGCGGCCCACAGCGCGCTTGTTTCGGTGATGCGCGAAGTGATTGGCCTTGGAACCAGTATAGAATCGGCGGTATCGGATGTGCGGAATATCAGGGATCATCAGTGGAGGGAGTCGTGAATCGCTAGAGCGCATGGCGGATGCCCAGGCGCATCGCGGTCCCGACGATCGTGGTGTGGTCTGGTTTGATGCGATGCGAAGCGGGCTTGCGCATCGTCGACTTTCGATTATCGACCTTTCGGCCGCCGGCCATCAGCCGATGCGCAACGCGCGCGGCAACCGTTGGATCACCTTCAACGGCGAGATTTACAACTATCGCGAACTACGCGATCAACTTGTTTCGCTGGGCCACCAGTTCTCCACCAACTCCGACACCGAAGTCATCCTTGCCGCATACGATCAATGGGGCGCCAACTGCGTTACACGCCTGAGCGGCATGTTCGCGTTCGGCATCTATGATGCGGATTCCGGCGAGCTGTTCCTGGCGCGCGACCACCTGGGTATCAAGCCGCTGTATTATTGCCAGCAGGGCGAGACGTTTGCGTTTGCCTCCGAGGCCAAGGCCCTGTTCGAGGTTGAGGGCATCGAGCGCCGGATTGATCCGCGCGCCGTGGTGAGCGCGTTGATGCTGCTGTGGGTTCCCGAGCCGGTTACTGGATTCGAGGGGGTGGAGAAGCTGTTGCCGGGCCATTATGCATATCTGCGCAACGGGCGGCTGACGGTTACGCGGTATTGGGATGTTCCCTTGCGCGATGCCGGCGCTGTTGAACGCTCGGAGAACGACTACGTTGAGGAGCTGCGGGAGCTGTTGCTGCGCTCGGTGCGCCGGCAGATGATTGCCGACGTTCCGGTTGGCGCATTGCTCAGCGGCGGGCTGGATTCCAGCCTGGTGGTTGCCCTGATGCGCGCGGTCCACAACGGCCCCATCAACACGTATACGATATCGTTCTCCTCGCGTGACCTTGCCGCCGAGGCCATGCCGGACGACGCCAAATATGCCGACAGTGTTGCTCGTACGTTCGGCACCGAGCATCAGGTAATCGAGGCCGATCCCGATGCCGACCGTCTGTTGCCGCTGTTGCTGCATCATCTGGACGATCCGCTATGCGACGGCGCCGCGATCAACACCTATCTGATAGCCTCGGCCGCGCGCGCCAACGGAACCGTTGTGTTGATGCACGGCATGGGGGCCGACGAGATTTTCGGAGGGTATCGCAAGCAGCTTGCTTCGATCCTCGTTGACCGGTATCGCCACATTCCGGCATGGCTGCGCGGCATGATCGGCGGTGCGGTTGGTATGTTGCCGGTGTCGATCGGAAGCCATGGTCTGCGCCTTTCGCGCTGGGCCAAGCGTTTTGTTGGCGGTGCCGGCCGTCCCGGGCTTGAGGCCTTTATCAGCGGGTTTGCATACTTCGGTCCGGAGGAATTGCGTGCGTTGTTGGCGCCGGCGCTTCACGCCCTCGGCGTTTCCACCCTGCGAGATCGCAGGCTAAGCCTTGATTCCGCACCTGCGAAGGATCGGAGGTCCCATGGAGAAGACACTCGCCGGCCGCACCGCT
>CBHYLN010000215.1:0-6498 GCA_966128725.1 uncultured bacterium
AACATCTCCGTTACCGGCTGGACAACCTCCAACGATTTCGGCGCCACCGCCGGTTGCGCGCAGCCGGCCAACGGCGGCGGCTCCGATGCGTTTGTTGTCCGGATCGACAGTTCCGGCGCAACCACATGGGCAACCTATTATGGCGGGGCAGGCACCGAGAACAACGGGTTGTTTCCGCTCCCGATCATCGGCGACTTCGGCGTTAGCGGCCTTGCCGTTGATGACGCCGGAAACGTGGTGATCACCGGCGCCACCAGCGGCGCGTTCCCAACCACGGCCACGGCCTGGCAGCGCAATCCGCTGGGCGGCACCGACGCGTTCGCCGTGAAGTTCGATTCCGGCGGCGCTGTACGGTGGGCTACATACATCGGCACCGGCGGCGCCGATTACGGCATGGGCATTGCGTGTACCGGGCAGGGCAGCGTTGTGATTGCCGGCGCCACAACCGCGGCAGGCCTGGCGGTGAACGGTCCGGGCCAGGACCCCACGTTCCAGGCAGCGTATGGAGGCGGCGCCAACGATGGTTTTATCGTGAAGCTTGGCCGCGACGGCGCCGCGCAATGGGCAACGTACTTCGGGGGCAACGGCGATGATGCATGCCACGGGGTGGCCTGCGATCCGCGCGGCGGGTTTGTGGTGACCGGCGAAACAACCAGCCTTGGCGCGCCGTTCATGCTGCGCAGCCGTCATCAGGTGGCCAACAACCAGGCCCTCGCCCGGCCGGGGAATGCCGGCGGGTACGACGGTTTCCTTTCGTACTTCTGCGAAACCGAAGCGCCCCGCGTGGACTCCAGCGGCTCACATGCGCTCTGTGCCGGCGACACGTTGCGCCTGTGGATTGCTCCGGGAAACAGCTCGGTGAAATGGTACCGGCGCGACCCGCCGGCCTACGCAACCTCCACCGAGCTGGTGGCGTTTCGCGATCGCGACACGTTGCGGCTTGCGGACTCCGGCAGGTACTACGTTGTCGTGGAAAGCCCGGCCGGCTGCACGGCGCAAGGCAATGATGTGGTTGTGCTCAGGAGTGGGCGCGTTGTGCCGGTAATCGCTCCCGCCGAACCGATCACCATCTGCCTGGGCGATACCGTGGAGCTTCGAGCCACCAACGGTCCGTTTGCGCAATACCGCTGGCGCCGTGCCGCCGGGGTGTACGAAACCACGCCCACGATGAAGGTATGGGCCGGTGGCACCTACAGCCTACAGGTAACCAATGCGTTCGGGTGCCGCGATTCCGCAAGCGTTGTGGTGCAGGAATCTCCCAAACCCGCGCCCGTGATTGTCTCCGGTGATACCGCCATATGCGCCGATGCCCAGGCAACCTTGAACGCGACCGGAGGGGCCGGCGGAACGGTGCGCTGGTATTCCACCTCGGGGCCGGCCGTGCTGGCGACCGGGGCGCAACTGGTGACCAACAGGCCGGGGACGTATTACGCCGTGTCGGTAAGCGCCGGGGCGTGCTCCACGCGTTCGAATTCGCTTACGCTGCGCGTATTCGCCAGCCCAAGGCCGAAAGTTCAGGGATTGCTTCCCACAAACTTCTGCGACGGCGACAGCACGATACTGGAGGCGATTCCCGCCGCTGCTGGCGATGCAGTGTTTGCCGGGAGTACCTATCGTCGCTACCAATGGTCCACCGGCGACACCGTGCGCCGCATTGTGGTGCGCAACGTTCCCGTTGGCCAGACGTCCATTGCCGTGCAGGTGACCGACACCAATAACTGTACCGCGCAGGCCGCGATTACCATAACCAAGAATCCACGCCCGAAACCCACCGTTGCAGTCACGCCGGACACGGTGGTATGCGAGGGTGATAGCGTAACGCTTACCGCCGGCGGCGCGTTCGCGGGCTTCCTTTGGAACAACGGCAGCACCGACGCCCGCATCACCGTGATGCGCGGCGCGGCGTACGTGCTTACCGCAACCACCAATGATGGCTGTGTGGCCCTCTCCGATACCGTTCACGTTACCGTGTTGCCAAAACCATCGGCCACGATTGCCGGGCCTGTTGCCGTTTGCGTCAACTCCGTTCAGCAGTACTCCGTTGCCGCGCTGCCGGGGCTGGTGTACGCGTGGCGCGTGGAAGGGCCTAGCGGCACGATTGCTTCCGGTGCCGCCGCCGGTACCGTGAATGTGAACTGGGGCGCTGCCGGCGCCAATCGCGTGATCGTGGTGGTGACCAACACGGCCAGCGGGTGCAGCGCCGCCGACACACTGGCCGTTGCCGTTGGTTCGGTGTTGCGGCCGAACATCGCAACCAACCGTTCGCCACGGCTGTGCCCGGGCGATACTGTGATATTGGATGCCGGCGCCGGATTCGTGCGCTACGCGTGGTCCACCGGCGACACAACCCGAACGTTGGCGGTAACCGGGCCTGGCGCATACAGCGTTACCGTGGCAAATGCCGGCGGATGCAGCGGCAGCTCGGCGCCGCTGATCGTGTCGCTGGTCGACGCCGTAGTTCCAACCATTACGCCAAGCCGTGCAACCGCGCTGTGCCCGGGCGACACGGTGGAGCTGGACGCCGACGCTGGCTTTGCCGCGTATCGGTGGAGCAACGGTGCCGTTGGGCGCCGCGTGCGGGCGTGGGCTGCCGGTGATTACAGCGTGGCGACGGTTGACAGCAACGGATGCCGCGCCAACTCCGCCACGGTGCGGATAACCATGAATGTGCCGCCGCAACCGGCTGTGGTTGGGCCGAACTCCGTATGTGTGGGCTCGGTTGCCGGGTACAGTGCGGCCGCCGCTGCTGGTGATCTGTACGCCTGGAGTGTGCGAGGCAACGGGGCGGTTATTACAGCAGGGCAGGGTACGGCAACCGTTGCCGTGCAGTTCGGCGGCGTTGGCGACGATACGGTCGAGGTCGCGATAACATCAGCAACCACAGGCTGCACGGGGCGGGCAGTTTATCCGGTAACGGTGGGAACCACATTGGCGCCGGTGATCGTGCCCGATCGTCCTGCGGCGACAATCTGCTCGGGCGACAGCGTTCGGCTGAGTGTGCCCGGTGGCTACAGCCGATATCGCTGGAGTCCCGGGAACGACTCCACACCCTCGATCGTGGTTCGCACGGCGGGGCTGTACCGCGTGTCCGTGGCCGACAGCTCGGGCTGCGCCGGCAGCGGCGAGATTACCGTGAGCGTGCGGCCTCCGGTTTCGGTTGCCGTGTCGGCGCCCGATGGCACCGGCTTCTGTCCGGGCGACACAATTCGGCTTGTTGCCCCGCCGGGTTTCGCGCGTTATCGCTGGATGCCGGGCGGGGATACAACGCAGCGGATCCGTGTTGCCAGCGCCGGCATGTACAGCGTGGCTGTTATCGATGCCGATGGTTGTGGCGGCGATTCACCGCCGGTCGCTGTTGTGGCCCTGCGCGCGCCGGTGGTATCCGCGATCGATACCACGGGCGGTGTGCTCGCCGTTGTACCCGATACAGTAGCCGGGCCGCCGATTGCTGGATATCGGTGGCTGAAGGATGGTGTTGTGATTCCCGGTGCAACCGGCTCGGTGATCGTGCCCGGCGGCCCGGGCGTCTACACGGTAACGGTGACGAGCATCGATGGATGCAGCAGCACTGCCGGTCCGGTGCGCCTCGATGTTCCCGCAAGCGCCGTGATCGGCCTGCCCACGATAAGCGCGGCGCCTGGCGAACGCGTGGTTGTCCCGATTCAGCTTGCGGACTCGCGGGGGCTGGATGCCGTTGGCGCACGCCGATTCGAAGCTGAGATCCGTTTCAATGGCACCTTGCTTGTGCCTGTGGACATCGTTGGTAATGTTGTTCCAACAGTGGCGCTCCCCGGCGACGAACGCTCCATAACGGTTGCCGGCCAGCGGACCACGAACACCACGCAGGGCGAACTGGCCCGGGTTCTGTTTGTTGCGGCTTTGGGGGGCGATACAGTTACGCCACTGCGGTTGGTGAACTTCCGATGGATTGATGCCGGCAACGTGCCCGTGACCGCCCAGGACGGCGAGTTTCGCCTGAGCGGACTGTGTTATCAGGGCGGTGCCCGGTTGCTGGGCACGGGGCAGGCCGCGAAGATTGTCGCGATACAGCCCAATCCTACAACAGGCGCTACATCCGTTGCGTACGACGTGCTGGAGCGCGGCGAAACGCGGCTTGTACTTGTCAATCAGCTTGGACAAACCGTTTCAACGCTTGCAGCGGGTTTGATGACGCCGGGCCGATATGTGGCCGTGTGGGACGCGCGCAGCCTGCCGGCAGGTGTGTACCACTGCGTGCTTACCACACCCAGCACATGCGCGGTGTGCCGGGTCGCCGTGGTGCGGTGATCCCGGTGTTGATGCGCGACCTATGGCACCGCCGTCGGCGTGCAGCCTGCTTCCGGCGGTTGTCCCGATCGGCATGCGCCGCGCCCGCCGAAATTGAGTCTGATGTCCAGAACAGCCCCGCTGCATCCTCTTACCTCCAGCGTGCTGTCCGTTTGGCGCACGTGATGTCCATTCCAAACATCTGATTGCCCCACCGGCCGCCGGCCGTGACAACGTCGCCGGCGGGCGTGGCGATCCAGGAGGTACGTTCCAATGTCCATTCGTCTTCGCATTGCCGCGGCGCTTGCCGTGGCGCTTCTCGCCGTTCTTGCTGGATTCTCATCGGCCGCCGCGCAGTCGTGCCCGGGTGGGTTCCTGCAGGTACGCAATACTACCGGGTGCGCTCTGGTAGTGAAACTGATTGCCGTGCCGCCGATTGCGCCCATTGCCGTTGGCCCCGGCGCCACGGTAGGCGTTGCGGTTGCGCCGGGCACGGTGATCCAGAAGGTTCGCAGCAATGGTGGGATTGATTATGCATTCCCGCCGATACCGCCGGAGCCGGCATGTGTTGGGCCTATCACGATGGCCGTTGGCTGCTGCGCGAAAGTGTGCCTGTATCCACACAACTGCATCATCGAAATCAAACCAGCGCCCGCGCCCTGTGCTCCCTGACGGCATGGGCCCGAAGTGACGGCAACGCATCGTGCCGTGCGCGCGACCATGCTGGCTCGTGGCACGGCGCCCGCGTTGCGGCGAATGGTTGCGCGCGCCGCCATGGTGAGCATGCGTTGTATTCCTGTGGCGGTTGCTGGTGTTGTGCGGAATGTGTGGATCGTGTGGTGTTCCCGTGACCTTTTCTGCGCTCGTGGGATCGTGATTGATACCGTATGGCCGGTGCGATGTGCCGGCCTTTCTCACGATGTCCTGTAACGAGGCGCCATGCGAATCCTCCAACACTGCCTGCCACGCCCGAACAGCGCGTTGATACCGTTCATTCTCTGCCTTGCGGCGTTTGCCTCCAGCGCGCTGCGTGCCCAACCCACGTATCCTGTTCCCAACGGTGTGTACTGCAGTTGTGGCCCAACGATGGCAACCGGCCAGGGCTCGGTTGATCCTGCAATTGCCGCCAAACCGTTTGTGCGCGGGATTCTGGTGCGCGTGGCCTGGAGCCTGCTGGAGCCCGAGGACAATGCCTTCAACTTTCAACAGCTCGATGCCCAGTTGGAGCGTGCCCGGACGTACGGAAAGAAGGTCGCGCTTTCCGTGGTGAACGGCCCATCCTGCCCGGCCTGGCTGTACACAAAGGGCGCGGCTCATGTCATGGTGGGGGCGCCGTACAACGACACCATCCCGTACCCGTGGGATTCGGTGTACCTGGCGGAGTGGCGCGCATTGGTTGCGGAGGTAGGCCGGCGCTATGCCAACGATACCACCATTACCATCGTGCACATGACCAATTCATCGGCCAATGGGTTCGAGTTCTTCCTGAACCCGACGGGGCTGTTCGACTGGAACACCGTTGGTTACTCCGACGCGAAGATGATTGCCTCGTGGAAGGCGGTGGTGGATGCGTTTGGTGCGGCTTTTCCCAATCACTATCTGGACAACGATTTCCACCCGGTATTCCTTACCGCGAACTCGAGCAACGTGCCGTCGGACTCCGTATTCGAGTATGCAGCGCGCACACTGGGCATGCGTTACGGCGCGTTTTCCTCCTGGTGGTCGCAGAAGAATACTACCTCGTATGCCGCGCAATACGCCGATCTGCTGACTTCGGCCCGGAGCACGTTCGCCACCGTGCAGTTTGCGTACAATGGCACGCGCGACTCGGCCGCGTTTGGGCCGGGCGGCATGCCGGGCGCGCTTCAGCGAGCCATCGATGATGGCATCTGCTACTGGGAGATCTGGAATCAGGATATCCTGAATCGTTGCTGACCAATGCCTCGTGCGCTCCTGTTGGAGAGGTCCGGAGCGTTGGTGAGCCAGGCGCGCGCCTTACCACATTTCCCAATCCCGGCCGCGATCGACTTGTGGTGCAATTCGCCGAGTCCATTGTCATCCCGGCCCGGCTTGCCTTGGTTGACCCGCTTGGCCGGGCCGTGGCAACGCGGGACGTTGCCGGCGGAAGCGATCGTGTGGAGCTGGATGTAGCGCGCCTGCCGCGCGGTGCCTATCTGCTGAACGTCACAAGCGACAACCGGACCGTTGCGGGTCAGGCGGTGATGCTGACGG
>CBHYLN010000216.1:0-6447 GCA_966128725.1 uncultured bacterium
TTGTAGTCGATCGCGGCGTTGCGTGCGATCGACATGGCAAGCGCGGTCTTGCCCATCGAGGGGCGCGCCGCCAGGATCACAAGGTCCGATTTCTGAAAGCCGCCGGTGAGGGCGTCGAGCGTGATCAACCCGGAAGGCACACCCAGAATCATGTTGCCTTCCTTGCGCCGCGCGTGGATCGATTCCAGCATCTCAACCGTCTCGATGGCCAGCCGTTTGATGGGCTGGTACGTCCGTCCGTTGCGGCTCTCGGCGATCTCGAAGATCATCTGCTCGGCGTGGTCAACCTCCTCGAATGCATCGGAGGTTTCGTTGTAGCAGTTGCCCACAATCTCCGTTGCGGCGTGGATCAGGCGTCGCTTCAGTGCCTTCTCGAACACGATGCGGGCATGATGCTCAACATTCGCGGCCGTTGGCGTGCGCATGTTGAGTTCCGAGAGATAGTGTGAGCCGCCCACATCGGCCAGCTTGTCGATCCGGCGGAGTTCGTCGTTAAGCGTGATGATATCGATCGGCTGGTTGCGCTCGGCCAGCGCAAGCATCGCGCCATAGATGATGCGATGCGCCTCACGATAGAACGAATCGGCCTGCAGGATCTGTATGACCTTGTTGGCGGCTTCCTTCTCCAGCATCATCGCACCCAGCACCGCCATCTCGGCATCGTTGGAATGCGGGGGCACGCGATCCTGCGATTGAGCACCGAGATGCACAATCTTCTTTCCGTTGCCGCGCCGGTTGTTCGACGAACGGTCGAACTCGTGTTCCGGGAGGCCCTCGTTCAGAATGCCGCCGCCTGCAATCACCGTTCTTGCCTCGTGTTTGGGTTATCCGGGCGGCCAGGCCGGCGCGGATTGGGGAATGGGGAACGATCCCGTACGCCGTTACGGCGTGATCGTCTGAACACCGTATTGCCAGCGTTCCGATGGGCTTCTCTTGAAGAAATCCCACCAGATCGGGCGACCTGGGCCAACGCCCGTCACGGTGATCTTCTGCTATCGGGGCGACAATGTTACGGCGTTTTCGCCCACTGAATCAGCAATTCTTTCCAGAAGTTTTCCCACTGGTTGTCCCCTTGCAAAGCCTAGGTGTCCACCATTTATCCACAGAGTTCTCCACCGTGTGGATAAGTATCATTTCGAGGACTTGCGTGTAACTTAGCCCTGATGTTCCTGAGAACAAAGCGATTCACGGATGCGAGTTCGAGCGATCCTTAAGGTGTGGTCAAATCCGTGTCATCGGTTGATTTCCACATCGAAAAACGTCAGTACCGAGGGGCCAATCGGCCCGCGATTGTCGCTCGGATCGGCGCGCCGAACCGGGCATCAAGATGTACTGATACCCGAATGCCCGGATGTACTATTTTGAACACCATGATGAGAGCATTGACATTCAGCGTTGCTGTTGTAGCACTGGTGCTGCTGTTTCAGGCGTGCACCACCGATCCGGTTGGGCCGGTTGGGCCGCTTCCGATACCGTTTAACCTGACCGTTCCTCCCAATCGTCCTGTTGGCCAGTACTACGCCATGAGCGGCGTGACCACCAACACCGTGCTCATCCGCGTTGGCGACAGCCTTCAGGAGAGCGAGGTTCCGAGCTTCTACGCGCAGTTCGATCGTGGTGATGCCGTACCGCAACCAACGTCCGTAAAGCTGAACGGCAATCCGCTGGAGCGCAATCTGGGCTCCGACACACTTCGCCTTTCCACCGCACCGTTGGGCAATGTCTTCGGCGACAATACCTGGACCGTTGGCGACGCCGCCGGCGATACCAGTTTCACGATGGCAACGGTTGATATCGTCGATTCGGTTGAGCCCTTCCGACTGAAGAAAACCTTCCGGAGCGATACCAATCTGGTGATCTCCTGGAAGCTGCCTCGGTTCGGCTCCAGCGGGATGTACATCATCTGGCGTTCGCCGCAGGCGGTGCTGGTGCGTGCGGTTACCGATTTCATCGGCCGCGAAACCCTTACCGCCGATGATCTTATCCGCCTTCGTGGCGATGGAACGGTGACGCTGCTGCGGTACGTGAACGCGCAGAAAAGTTTTCGTGGCAATGTGCTGGTTGCCACACGCGTGGCGCAACGCACCTATAACGTGACCGTGCAATAGATGCCGGGCATCGGCCGGTGAACGATGAGGTCGCCGGCGTTTTGGAGCGATGGGGAAATCATGATGGGTACGCGCGTTCTCACCGCCGCCGTTTTGTTCTGTGTGTCCGTTGCAACCGGATGGGCAGGCGGCGGAGCATGGACTCGTGTGCCCGATGGATACTACGTGAAGATCGGCCTGACGTCGCTCACGGCCGAACGCCAGTATCGGTTTGATGGGCGGTTGCAACGCCTGTTCCCGGATACATCCGCGTTTCGCGACGGCGAATACGGCGCCACCGACATCAGTTTCTACGGCGAGCTGGGCATGACCAAATGGCTTACCGGCACGGTCGCCACCCAGTACAAGGTGGCGGTGCGCAAGGCGCGGTATCTGCCAACCGGGCGTGACTCCACGGCCTCGGCCAGCGGATTGGGCGATGTCTGGGTTGGCGCGCGCATGAAGGTGATTCCCGGGACGGGGCCGTATGCCGGCGCCATTACCGTAAGCGTGAAGCTCCCCACGGGATCACCGCTGCAGGATATTCCACTTGGTACCGGTGTGGTGGATTACGAGATAGCGGCGGCCGGTGGGCTCAGCTTCCCGGTTCCGCTGTTGCAGGGCCAGTACGGCTATGCGCAGGCCACCGGGGCATACAGGCTGCGCAACGGAACGCAGGCTAACGAGTTCAATTACGGCGCCGAGGTTGGCGTTGGTCTCAGCGAGGAGTTCATGCTGCAGGCCACGTACGACGGCGCGATGTCGTTGGCGGATTTTGATGCCGTTGCTCCACGGCAGGATGACCCCGCAGTGGTTGCCCCGTTTCAATACGATCAATCGTTTGCGCGTTGGAGCGCGGGGTTCATCTACAAGCTGAACGAAACCCTGAACCTGACCGGCGGGTACGTATCAAGCGTCGGGGGGATCAACTCGCTCGACCTGTCGGGCGTTATGTTCGGCGTGGCCTGGAGCCGCTAGCCCGCGGCACGCCCTCGGGCTTACAACGAATCGGACTCATCCTCGGCATCGCTTCCCATGTCGGCGTCGTGATCGCCCCCGAACGGCGACGTGGCGAGCTTCCATACGCCGCCCGAACGGACAACTCGCACGGTCTCCTCGTCGATCTGGCCGGAATCGCCCAGCGGGACATCGATGTCGGCCGTGACGCCGCTTCCGCTGTTTTCGATCCGCACAACGTCGGCGTCCGAGTAATCGCTGACATCCCCACCCGGGGCGTCCACCATCCACAGCTTGCCGCCAATCTCGCGCACTCCGAAATCGCGTAGCACCGAATCGACCGCCGCATCGGTGAACAGACGCGAGAGCGCAGCCCGCAGATCCTTCAGCGAGGCGGCCTTGGCGCGATCGATGCTCACAAGATGTTCGGTTCCCACCGTTCTGCGTTCGCTTCCCTTCATGTCCAGGATACCCCAATACAGGGTATGCGCGTTGTCGAGAAGCCGAACCAATGCGTCCTCATCCAGCGAAACGGAATCCGGCATTTGCTCGACGCTTCCGCCGGAATGTTTGTCGCGGCAACCGCCAATGGCGATGATGCTCGCGGCGACAACGATGGCGAGACAGGTTGAACGGGCCGTCATGAAGCGGTTCATAGGTTCATCAACGATACATGGAATCCGATTGCACGCACGGCGCGGAGCGTTGCCCGTGGTTGCTAGCGGAGTATGTGGATCAACAGCCCAACAACGCCGCCGATAAGCGTGCCGTTGAGCCGAATGTATTGGAGATCGGGGCCAAGATTCAGTTCCAGTTCGCGCGAGAGCTGGTCAGCGTCCCAGGCGTCCACCACGCGCTGGATCAGCGCGCTGATTGCATGGTGATTGCGCGAGATCAGGGCGATGGCGCCTTCGCGCAACTTGCTGTCGATCGTCGTGCGCAGCTCGGGATCCCTGGCAAGGCGATCGTGAAAGGCCTCCACGGCGTGCTCGGTATATCCGGCCAGTGCGGAGTTGGGGTCGGCGCATTCGGCAAGGATGCGCTCCTTGGTCTGCTGCCACATCTCGCCAATCGCCCTGCGTACTTCGGGATGTGCCGCCGCTTCATCCTTCCAGGTGTTGATGCGTTCGGCCCACTCGGGATCGTTCTTCAAGTGGTCGGCCCACTGGCGCACACGCGTATCCAGATCGGCGCGCAGCGGGTGTGATGGGTCCGCCGCGGCTTCGCGAAGAACCTCGATCACCGCGTTCAGGGTCTGCTCGGTTGCATGGTTAACAACAGCGTTCGGTACCAGGCGGCTTCCCCAACGCAGCGTGCGTTGCAACGAGCGCTCGATGAACTCCTGAATCGTATCCCGACGCGAGGGAACCCAATCGGCAACCTGCCGAAGCGTGTGATCGATAAGCTCCTGGTGCCGGTTGCTTTCGGTGACAAGATCGATCCCCCGGCCAAGCAGCCCTGCAACGTTCAGCTCTGCCAGTTTTTTCGTGGCCATGTCGGCCAGCGTGTGCTCGATGAACTCGTCGTCCAAGGCGCGCACTACCGAGGCGATTCCCTCGCGAATCCATCCGGCCGCGCGCCGCCGGTTCTCCTGGCCGGCAAGGAAGTCCAACGCCGCATCCGATACGGAAAACCGACCGATCTCCCTGGAGAGATTCTCCACCGAAAGAAGCCGCGTTTCCACGAAGCCGCCCAGATTGCGTCCTATCTCGTTCTTTTTTCGAGGGATGATTGCCGTATGCCAGATGGGGAGACCCAGAGGGTGGCGGAACAGCGCCACCACGGCGAACCAATCGGCCAGAGCGCCAACCATCGAGGCTTCGGCGAACGCGTTAACGTGATCCCAGCGGATTACCCAGAACAGCGTCCGTGTGCCAAACCCCTCGCTCAGCGCGAACAGCGCTGCCATCAGCAGGAATGCCCCGGTCGCCACAATTTTCATGCGGCGCAAGCGGCGGCGTTTCTCGTCGGCGTTCGGTGTAATCGAGAGCATTATCCAACAATACAACATCGCGGCCGGAGAGCCATTGATCGCCAACACGGGCGGTCACATTGAGCATGGCGTCTCAGCAGATGTGTATATGACGTACATGCCTCGATGTTTCGGTTGTTACGTGGTGTGGCAGTGAGAATACGCAGTGTGTGTATTGCCCAACCGCACCGTGGTTGGTGCCCGTGGTGCGTTGGGTGATGTTGCTCTGGCGGTTGCCCTGGCGCCGTTGGTGCTGCCGCTGTTGCATCGCGGCCGGTGCCTGCCGGCCCACGGCGTCATTCGCCGATCAGGCCACGTCCGGTTTTGTCGAGCTTGCCCTCGCCCTTCAGTTTCGCCAGCGCCGCGTCGAGCACGCCGTTCAGGAACAGGCCGCTCTTATCGGTGGAATATCGTTTGGCGATCTCGATTGCCTCGTTGATCGTCACCTTGGTGGGAATCTCGGGGAAGTAGAGCATTTCGGTTATGCCGATGCGCAGCAAAACCTTGTCGATGGGGGCAATGCGCTGGAAATCCCAGTTCTCTGCAAGCGATCGAATGATGGCGTCGCACTCGTTGCTGTGGTTGTACACGCGAAGCATAAGCTTCTGCGCGAACTCGAGCAGCTCGGAGCTGCTGTGGAACTCAGGGTAGACCAATCGCGATGCGAGGTAGTCGATTGACTCGCCGCCAACACTGTGCCCAATCTCGTACGCGTATAACGCCTGCATGGTGCGTTCGCGAACAAGCCTGCGGTTCAGCACCGGGCGTTCCAGCTCTTCGTCGTCGAAGGTGTGATGTGAGCTCATACGGATGCCGCGCGATTGCGCCGAATGCCACGGACTTCTGCCACGGCAAGGGCGATGGTTGCAAAAGAACGTTGAATCGTTCGGATGAAAGTACGGCTTTGGCGCCATACTTGGCAGCAACGAATTCTAACTGAGGGCCGTATTCGTTGCGCAATGGTGCCAAGCAGCCGTATTTCGCGGTGCCCTATGCCTGCCGGGCGTGTGCCCGGCGTCAGATGCCGAACAGCCAGTACAGCAGCAACGCGCCGCTTTCGCGGATATGGTAAACGGCCAGATTCTGTGGTCCCAGCGGTGACTCGGATGACACCCCGATCGCGGTGAGATCGTTGAATTGGCAGATCTCCAGCGCCCGCTTCAGGTGGAACTGATCGGAGACGATCACGAACGAGTGCCAGTCCTGTTTCCGCTGCAACTGGTCGCGGATGAAGAGGATCTGCTCCAGCGTGGAGCTGGTCTGCGTCTCGATCACTATGCGCGTTGGGTCGGCGCCCAGCTTCAACAATTCGCGCTCGGCCACAACCGCCTCCGGCAACTCGTTGGGGGCGTGGCCGCCGGTAAGCACAAGGAACTGCACCGTGCCGCTTTTCAGCAGATCGTAACCCCGGTTGATGCGTTCGCGCAGCAC
>CBHYLN010000217.1:0-6378 GCA_966128725.1 uncultured bacterium
CGGTGGCCACGCTGGTGGATCGTACGCTTGGCGGCGGGGCGCACACGGTGTCGTTCGATGCCTCATCGCTTGCATCGGGCTCGTATGTCTACCGCATGGAGGCCGGCGGATTCACGGTTTCCCAGCGAATGGTTGTGACACATTGACCCTTCGACGGGTCTATTCAGTACATAACCGTGTGGACCGTATGGTCCCCACGCAGTTTGTGAATGCCCTCCCGAACGGCTGCCTATGGCGGGCAGCCGTTCACTTTTTTGTAAGGCGAGCATCAGATGAACAGGAGACGATTTCTACAGGGATCGTTTGCCAAGGCCGAATCGGCCGGCGAGCCGGCCGCGTTGTTTGCGCCATCGTCCGATCTTACACCCTATGTGCCCCGCCCGGAGAAGCCCTGGAACGCGCAGCGCGCGGCACACCTGATACGGCGCACGGGGTTTGGTGTAACCCAGGCCGAGCTCGATAACGCGCTTGGCTCGGCACCGGCCGCGATTGTTGACGCGATGCTGGCGCCGTACGAAAACCCCACGCTGTTCTGGACCTGGACAAAGCAGCCACCGCTGGACCCCACAACCTATACCCCCGAGGAACGCAGCCTGGTGTACGCCACGTGGCTTCGCGATCTGCAGTTCTGGTGGTTGAACATGATGATGGCGCCGGGCGTGAAGCTCCGCGAGAAGATGACCCTGTTCTGGCATGGGCATTTCGTGAGCGAGTTCCCGAAGGTGGAGGTAACGCAGTACATGTACGACCAGAACCGCCTGTTGCGCGAGTTCGCGTTCGGCAGCTACAAGGAGCTGGCCAAGCGTATCTCGATCGACCCGGCGATGATGGTGTATCTGGATAATGCGGGCAGCGCAAAGGGCGTGCCCAACGAGAACTACGCACGCGAACTGCTGGAGTTGTTCACGATCGGCGTTGGCAACTACGCAAACGGCACACCTCACTACACCGAGGCCGACGTGCTTGCAATGGCGCGCGCGCTTACCGGATGGACGGTGAACGTGCGCTCGCCGCAGTTCAACCCGGACTCGTTCGACAACGAACCCAAGACGCTGTTCGGCCAGACGGCGAATTTCGGTATCGACGGGCACGGTGATGCCGACGCGATCGACACGGTGTTCGCCCAGCAGGACACCGACCACGGCGTGGCCCGCTCGGCCGTGTTCCTGGCCACGAAGCTGTACCAGTTCTTCGTGTTCGAGGTGCCGGACATGGCCATTGTCGCGGAGATGGCCCGCACGCTTGTGGCCAACAACTGGGCGATTGCCCCGGTGCTGCGGCAGTTGTTCACCAGCGAACATTTCTTCGACGAGCAGGTGATCGGCGGGATGATCAAGAGCCCGGTGGACCTGGTGATGGGCGCAATGAATCAGTTCGGGCTGTCGATCACGATCAACGTGGACCCCGGCGACCCGGAGTCGCACGACCCGTTGCGCGCCATGAGTTTCCTTTCGCAGACGATCATGCTGCCGCCGAACGTGAAGGGCTGGATTGGCGGCAAAACCTGGCTGAGCACGGCAACGCTGCCGTTGCGCATCCGGTACCTGAAGCTGTGGATCGATCCGCCGGACCTGCCGACAACCGCGCCGTACAACTTCGATCCCGTTGCGTTTGTGCAGGCGCTGCCGGAGCCCGACGACGTACACAAGGTGCTGGATGCCCTGATAACGCTGCTGTTGCCGGTGGCCATCAGCGACCGTGCGCGCGGCGTGCTGCTGGACACTCTGCTTGGCGGCGCGCCGGATTATGAGTGGGACCCCACCAAGTTCGGCACGAAGATTCGCGCGTGTGTGATCAAGATCACAAGCCTGGCCGAGTTCCAGTTGATGTAATCCCCCTGAACCAGTTGATCTAGCAGGCATTTCATGCAACGCCGAGCATTTCTCAAAGGCGCCGTTGGCACCGCGGCCTTCCTCCCTCTGGCATCCAGCGGCATGTTCGCGCGCCCGTTGGGGATGATGCCGTTTGCCCGGCGAGCCGAGGCCGAGGGCCGCGTGCTGGTGTTGATCAATCTGAACGGCGGCAACGATGGCCTGAACACCGTTGTGCCGATCACCGATGCCCGCTACTACAGCGCCCGCCCGTTGCTGGCGGTGAAGCAGGCCGATACGCTTGCGATTGCGCCCGATGCCGGGCTGCACAAGCTGGTGCCGGAGATCCGAAGCCTGTATGCCGACGGCCAGTGCGCCATCGTGCAGAATGTGGGCTATCCCAATCAGGACCGATCGCATTTCCGCTCCACCGATATCTGGCACAGCGCATCGAACGCCAACGAGGTGATCAGCACGGGATGGACCGGACGCTATCTGGAGTCGATCCATCCGGAATATCCCGGCACGCTGCCTGACGCGCCGTTCGCCGTGCAGATCTCCAGCAGCACCACGCTGCTGATACAGGGCGCGCGCGGCAGCACCGGCATGGCGATCGACAGCCCCGACCGATTCTTCGACCTTGCCAACGGCCTCACCGTAAGCAACGATCCGGTGCCGGCCACGCTGGCAGGACCGCAGATCGAATACATCCGCCGCATCATCGTGGAGGCCGATCGTTACTCCACATCCATCAACAGCGCGCTTGCTCGCGGCAAGAACTACGTCACGTTTGGCAACGGCAAGCTTTCGCAGCAGTTGCAGGCCGTGGGCCGCCTGATCGACGGCGGGCTTGGCACGCCGATCTACGTTGTCACGCTGGGCGGGTTCGACACACACTACGCCCAGACCGCACAGCACGAGACGCTGATCGCCGAGTTCTCGGTTGCCGTGAAGACGTTCCTGGACGATATCGCGGCGGCTGGCAAGGCCGATAATGTTGTGGTGCTCTCGTACTCCGAGTTCGGCCGGCGGCTTGCGGAAAACACCGGCAAGGGTACCGACCACGGCGCAGCCGCGCCGCAGTTCGTGTTCGGCCGGCCGGTGCTGGGCGGCGCGATGCTGGGCACGATGCCCGACCTTGGCGACCTGGATAGTCGTGGCGATGTAAAGATGAAGATCGACTTCCGGCAGTTGTACTCAACGCTGCTGGAGGACTGGCTTGGCTACGGGCATACCGACACGGTTACCCTGCTGGGCGCCGACTACGCCAAGCTGCCGCTGTTCCGGCAGGCGGGCGTGGGCTACGACCCCGAACTTACCGGCGCGGCCAGCATCACGTCGGTTGCGCCGAACCCGGCCGGGTCGGTGGCGGTGCTCCGATTCACGATGCGCCGTACCGCGCGCGCGCGGATAAGCATCACCGGCAGCGATGGCCGTGTTGTTGCCGTTGCCGCCGATCGCATGCTGGAAGCCGGCGAACATTCGGCGCCGATCGATGTATCGGGCCTTCCTTCCGGTTCCTACATCATTACCCTTACCACCGGCGGCCACACTGCCGTGCAGCACCTGGCGGTTGTGCGATAACCGTGATCGCGGAAAGCTGGATCAACGGAAAGCTGGATCAGTGGTATGAGATACGTGAGGGTGATGCATGGGTTCATGCATGGGTGTTGACGCGCCGACACCAGCCCGAGCGTACGGCGTTGGTTGACACCGCGGGGAATGTACCCGGAGCGGGACTCGAACCCGCACGCCACTTACGTGACATCAGATTTTAAGTCTGATGCGTCTGCCATTTCGCCATCCGGGCCTGAAACTGCCTGGCGACGATCGCCGTGCCAGGGTATATGAATCAGAAACGCGCTTCGAGGAGTGACCCCCGAAGCGCGTTTGCGTATCGTTCGGTTGCGTCGAGATGGAGCGTGACAGGGTTACGCCTCGGCGTTCTCCTGCCCGGCCGCATCGTCGGCCGCCGGCGCCGCTGCTTCGGGGCTCGGTGCGGCTTCGGCTACCGGGGCTTCAGCAACCGGAGCTTCGGGCGCTGCTGGCGCTTCGGCAACCGGTACTTCGGCAGCGGGTGCTTCCGGCGCCGGTGCGGGCGCTTCGGCCACAGGCGCCTTCTTTGCCGGCGCGGGGGCCGGTGCAGGCGCAGGGGCCGGCTCCGAGTAATTCAACTGCTTCTTGATGGCGTCGCCAAGCAGTTCGCCAAGCGTAAAGTTGCTGACGGTTTCGGCGCTCTTGATCTCGAAGACCGGGGTTGCCGGCGGCGCGGAACGCTCGTTGCGCCCGCCATACCGCCGGCCGCCACGATCACCACCACGGCGTTCGCCGCGATCACCGCCACCACGATGCTCACCACCACCGCCGCCGCCACGTTCGTTACGCTCGGAGCGCTCCTCACCCTCGGGCATGCCAAGGCCGAAGATCAGCGTGTGCGTGGCGGGGTTCACCTCGATCACGTTCACATTCAGCTTCTCGCCAACCTTCATCTCGGTAAGCTTGCGCGCTTCGCGGCCCATGCGACCGCGCGGAAGGAAACCTTCCACGTCGCCGCTGACGGCAATCACAACACCCTTGTTGGAGATCTCGCGAACCTCGCCTTCCCACGTGGTGCCCACCGCATGCGTTTCGGCGATCACACCCCAGGGATCGGGCTGCGACTGGCGATAGCTGAGCCCGATGCGCTGGCGACGGCCGCTGCTTTCCAGCACCTTCACATCGATCTCCTGGCCCTTGCGCACAACTTCCTTCGGGTTGTTGATGCGCCGTGTCCAGGAAAGCTCCGAGACGCGCACAAAGCCTTCGATGCCGGCCTCAAGCTCAACGAACACGCCGTTCTTGCCGATGCCGACAACCTTGCCATGCTGCGTGGAGCCAACCGGGAAGCGGTCCTCCACGCCGTCCCACGGCGAGGGCAACAATTCCTTGATGCTGAGGTAGATGCGCTTCTTCTCGCGATCGATCTCGCGGATGACAACTTCAACCTCCTCACCCTTGCTCAGCAGCTCGCTTGGCTTCTTCGAGCGATCGAAGCTGATCTCCGAGGCGTGCACAAGGCCGTCAACACCACCAAGGTCAACAAAGGCACCGAAGTCCAGAATGGAAGCCACGCGGCCACGCATGCGGGCGCCAACCTCGAGCGACCCCATCAGGTCGCGGCGCAGCAATGTGCGCCGGGTTGCGGTAACACGACGTGCGTCGGTATCGAAGGCGGTGATCTCAAGCACGTGAGCGCTGAACGAATCACCAACGGCAACACCGGAAACCGCATCGCTGTTGTGGCGATCAAGGCTCCAGTGCGACACCGGAAGGAATACCTCCACACCTCGGTAGCTGGCAACAACGCCGCCACGATTGGTGGAGATCACGGTGAGCTCAATCTCTTCACCCGTCCCCTTCTTTGCTGTAAGCTCCTGCCAGATTTCGCGCATCTCCTCATCCGGGAGTTTCGGAAGCTGACGACCACGCGAACGACGGCCACCTCCTTCCTCGCCTTCGGCTTCGGATGATTCGCCTTCAGCAGCGGCATCGCCTTCGGCGTGCGCGGCTGTGTCGGCGGCGGCTTCGTTCCCCTCGGTGGCGGTGGATGCGTCCGTTGCCGAAGCAACGGGCTCGCCTGCTACCGCTTCGGCAACCTCGGCGGCCGGGGCCGCTTCGCTTGCCGGTTCAGGTGCCGTAGCTACCGGTGCTTGCACGGGCTCGGCTTCAGCGGCGGCCACAACCGGTTCGGTTGTTGCTGCGGCGTCGGCTGTTGCCTCGGCAGGTTCGGCAGGGCTCTCCGGCTGTGCGGTTGCGTCCACCGTCGTGATGTTGTTCGTCTCCTCCGAGTCCGCATTCGGGGTGCTCTGCGACTCGTAGGTGTTGCCAGGTTCCGTCATGATTACGAGATCTGATTGGAAAGCGTTTACTGTCCTCGCACGTCCACCCGCCGTCCATGCGCGGGCCAGAATAGCTCGCCAATATATGGATTACGGGAAAGGACGGGCAATATACTACTCAAGGGACATTGTGCAAATCGTAACTCCGGATGAAAGACGTGAATCCGGTGCGGCGATTCATATCTTTGCTGCTCTTTGCCGCTGTTCGCGGCGACCGCATACCATGCTCAATCGCATCAGCTATATTCTCCTGCTCGGTCTGCTGACATTGTGCGCGTTCCTGTACATCACATTCGCCCGCCAGGAGGAGCTTTCCCCTGCACGGTTCGTTGGTGTTGAACGCTGCGCCACATGTCATGAAGCAGCCAGCTTCGGCAGCCAGTTCAACATCTGGCGCACAAGCGCACATGCGTCGGCATACAAGCGGATCACATCCGATTCGATCCAGACGCTGATCAGCATGCGGCACCTGAATGTTGACGACTGCCTGCGGTGCCATACCACGCTTGGCCGTGCGGCCCAGAACACGTTCGAGCAACACCTGCTGGCCGAAGGCGTCGGCTGCGAACGCTGCCATGGCCCGGGCTCGAACTACAGCGACTTCAACACGATGACCAACCGTGCCACGTTCGAGTCGCGAGGCGGTGTGCAGGGCTCGCTGGCCGATTGCGCGCAGTGCCATCGCCCGG
>CBHYLN010000218.1:0-6347 GCA_966128725.1 uncultured bacterium
TTTACGCGGACGCATCGACCGCGGAGCCCCCGCAACCGTCGCTGGGGCGGCACACGGCAAGACGGTGTGCCGCCGCGTTGATTATCAGCGCATGGCCTGTGCGGGCGGAATCTCCTCCACCGCGCGATAGACCGGCAACCCGCGCTGTTGAAAATGCTCCACCTCGCGGTCGGCTCCACCGGATGCGCCACCAACACGGAGCACGGCATCGCAGCGCCCGGCAAGTGCCAGCGATAGCGGCATCATGATGCTGTTATACGCATCGGGGCCGGCGCACTCGACCATCGGCAGCGCCATGTTCACGCCGATGACAGGCACATGTCCGCGCTGAAGCACCTGCACGGCGACATCGTTCAACGTCCGCAGATTCGCGGCCCACACCGCCGGGTCGGCGGAATCGGCGCGGTACGGCCCGGCGATCATTATCCACATCTCTACTCCTGATTGTGTTCCTCGATGGTCAGCGCATGGCCCCGCGCACCCACGCTGTTGGGCAGCAATGGTGGCAACTGCCGGGCTGTTGGCGATGTCGGCACACGTGACAGCGGATCAGATTGCCACACGCCCGGGCAGGATATGTCGGGAACCGAACGGTGGGCATGCACAACCCGGCCGGCCATCACGCTCACTTCCGGCCGCGCATGATATCTTTGCAACCCGTGAGATCTCTCACGGCGGCGCATCGGCCTTCAACGCGCGATGCGCGACCGGAACAACGCCCATCAGTTACATCAACATTCATGCAATCCGATCCGAAGCAATTCATCGTTACGGCGCTTGCCGAGTTGGAACAGCAGACGGCCGCGCACCAGGAGATCTGGCATCTGGGCGCCGAACAGCAGTGGGCGGCAAATCTGGATACGGGCACGCTGGCGCTGACGTTTGCCGACGGAACCGTTGCCACCGCGCCGATACAGATCGTGGGCACGTACGATTCGGAGAACGGCACATTCCTGTGGGCATGGGAACACCCGTCCGTTCCGGAACCCCTGCGCACCGCGGCGCAGCAGGCGCGCCAGTGGGGCGAAGCCAACGCCGCCGAGTTCTACGCCTCGCCCCGGCTGCGTTGCAGCGAGCAGGTGGCCTGGGAGTTCACGGCCGTAACCGCACGGCTTGGCGGCGCCAAGGGCGCGTATCGTGCAATCACCGGCTCCACGCAGATCTATATGACGTTCGCCGAGGTTTCGCTGGCAAGACCATAACCGCGCCAACAGCCGGTTACTGTTCGCCCCACACGTGCCGCGTTGGCATCCGGGGGTACACAATGATGTACTCGTACAGCCGAGCCGGGAATTAGTAACTTCGGCCCCGTTCGCAAAGAGTATAGTCCACGTTTCTCTGCGCGACCCCTCTCTCGCACTCGCATTCCCCGTTCGTTTTCCTCGGTGGCTCCGTCGATCTGTTTCGGCGGCCGGTACCGCATGCCTTCAACGACACGTTCGTTACATCGGCATGCGATATACAGGCCAACGCAACGGTGCGATGGTTGTTCACGCTGTTGTCATGCCGGATGCTCACACGGAGTCCGCGCTTCCAACCTTCATGCTACTATTTCCCGGGCGCACATCAGCACCCTGACATCCCAACATCGAGATCAGCATTGAGATCAACGGCCACCACGGATGTATTGGTTCCACGATGACCGACCACGACAAAGGCTCCCCTCGCCCCATTGAACAACAGGAGTGATTCATGCACAATCTCAAGCACAGTTCCGAAGATGCCGCCGCCGCGCAGTTGGCGGCCCCGCCCACGTGCGACTGCGAGACCGACCCGATCGGATGTTTGAAGAATATGTTTGTTGACAGGGTTCAATACGGCCGCATACAGCGCGGCCAGTGCCCGGCGCGACGGCCGGTATTTCTGCGGCTGCACGGCGTGGCATACGCGCGGCTGGAAGTAGTGCCCACGCTGGAGGAATCCATGCGCGTTGGAATTTTCGGGCAGAAGCCCGCATACGATGCCTGGGTTCGCTTCTCCAGCGACATCCCCGACGGCGTGCCCGATCTGAAGAGCACGGTTGGCATGGGCATCAAGCTGTTTGATGTTGCCGGCGAGAAGATGCTGCCGCCCGAGGTGAATGCAACCACCACCGACTTCACGTTCCAGAATATGAACGTGTTCTTCGTGAACGATGCGCACGAGATGTGCGCCTTCACGAAGGCGTCGATGACCAGCGAGGAAGCCTACAACGAATGGCTTGCAGCGCATCCGAAAACAAAGGAGATCCTGGACGAGATGGCGAAGGTGGTGCCAACGGTACTGGGCACCGATATGTGGAGCGTGATCCCGTTCCACTACGGCAGCGCGCAATACTGCAAGTACAAGCTGGAGCCGGAGGTGATCCCGGAAGGCCCGCCCCCGGATTACAACAACCCCGATTACCTGCAGGCCGATCTGGTGGCCCGCCTGAACAACGGCGAGTCGCGCTTCAAGTTTCTGGTGCAGTTGCGAACCAACCCGGACACGATGCCGCTGGACGAAGCCACGGTTGCCTGGAGCGAAACCGAATCGGTGCCGATCCACGTGGCCACGCTGATTATCCCACAGCAGGATATCGCGGCGCGCGGCGCTTCGCAATACGGCGAGAACCTGGCGTTCAATTCGTGGCGCACGCTGCGCGAGCAGGAACCGGTGGGCTCGATCGCGGAGGCGCGCAAGACGATTTATCAGGCGTCGGCGGACCTGCGCCGAAACGTCAACGGCGAGCCGATGGGCGAACCCGAGGTTGTACGCCCGGATACGGTATGGCCGGCCGCGAAGGATACGGTGGTGGTGCGCGCGGCAATCCACCCGGGCATCGGCGTTGCGCGCATCGGCAACAGCACGCAGGAGGACGGCTACTTCATCGGCCCCGAGGTCACCGATCCGCCGCTGACATGGGCAGGCGAAAACCGCGACAGCACCGGCGCGATCAAGCGTCAGGCGGCACGGTTCAGGATCTACGGGTACAACGCGGCCGGTGAGATCGTTGGCGAACTGACCTCGAACAACGCCGACATCCACTGGACGGCGCACCTTGTCAACAGCAAGGCGCAGTGGTATCAATTCCAATACGCGCTTGATATTCCGGAAGCGGCAACGGCGTCGTTCTCGCGGCGAAATCCCGCCGTGAAGGGCACCGATCGCAACGGCCTGACCATCGATCCCGGCCCGCGCACCATTACCGGCGCCAATACATCAGGCCCCGCGTATCAGTTCGATGGTGGCACGTTTCAGGGAACGCCGGTGCCGCTGGGCGAGGTGCGCACCGACGACGCCGGCCGCCTGCTTGTGCTGGGCGGGCTGGGAGTTTCGGCTTCGCCAACGGGCACGCCCGTGTACGACCCCGCCAACCCGGACAGCTTCAACAACGCCAATGGCTGGTACGACGACATTTCCGATGGCCCGGTAACGGCCACCGTGTCGATCGCCGGGCGGGAGATCCCGGTGGAGGCATCGTGGGCCGTTGTTGGCCCGCCGAACTACGCGCCCGACGTGATCGCCTGGCGATCGCTGTACGATCTGCTGGTTGATGCGTACACGCAGTGCGGCTGGATACCGTTCCCGACAACGGTGTCGTTCGCGAACGACGTATTGCCCGCGCTGCGCAGGCTTTCGAATCTCCAGTGGGTGAACAAGGGCTTTGCCACGATGTACGGCAAGGGCTGCCCGATGGACTTCGAGGATCCGGCGTTTATCGCGAAGCTGGCCCACGTTCCTTCGGAAGCCGGCGAGCCGGACCCATACGCCGAGCTGCGCCAGGTGGTGTTCAACTCCTTCCGCCCGTACGACACCACCAACGCCGACCCGCGCACCTGGCCGTGGATTTACGGCGATGCCTATGGTTCGTTCGATGACTCGCCCCGCGACAATCTGGCGCTCTCCGATGTGCGCTCGCGTTTGTTGCAGTTGTGGGTGCAGGGGGATTTCGTGAACGATTGGGATGCAACCGCCGTTCCGTATCGCACGATTCAGGAGGTGCCGCTGAAGGATCAACCCGCGATGCTCGACAAGGCCGCGCTTCATTTCTGCCTGGCCGACGCCTTCCATCCGGGCTGCGAGATGACATGGCCGATGCGGCACACGTCCATGTACTCCGCACCGTTCCGGATACGGCACCGCCCGGCATCCGAGCCGGAGCCGGACTACGGCAAGGATCTTACGCAGGCAATCGCGCTGCAGCCCGGCGGCCCGCTGTACGCGCAGCCACCTGGCGGCATCAGCCGATGGATGGCGCTTCCGTGGCAGGGCGACACGGCATTCTGCCGTTCGGGCTACGATCCCAGCTACGATCCCTATCTGCCAACGTTCTGGCCGGCGCGCGTGCCAAATCAGGTGCTCACGCAGGAGGACTACGAAATGGTGGTGGACGAATCGCTGCCACGCGAGGAGCGGATTGCCGCGTACAACGACCGCGCCGGTTGGCTGCGCAAGCTCAAGGGAAGCGTGGCGCAGCAGATGGAGCAGATGATCGCGGAGTTTGGTTCCATGGGAATCGTGGAGGCACGAACCGGGCCTGTGGATGACCCGGACTTCCCCGCCGTACTCTTCGTGGAATCGTTGCCGGCCGAGGAGATGCCCATGCTTGGCGCCGAGGCCGAGGCGGCACCGGCGCCTCGCCGCGAGCGCAGGCGTCGCAGCCGTCTGGAGGAAGCCGGCTGGGAAAGCCAGGAGCAGTTGGACGAGTTCCTCAGCGTGGTCCGCGCCAGGGTAAACCGCTGATGAACATCCCGGGGAACGTTGGGAACTGGGATATCGTGGTGGCTGGCGCCGGCCCGGCGGGCGCGGTTGCCGCAACCGTGTTGGCGCGTGCCGGCCGCCGCGTGCTCCTGGTACACAACGGCCCCGAACGTACACATGCAATGGGCGAGTCGCTGATTGGGGCGGCTCGCCCGCTGCTGCGCGATCTTGGACTGCTTGACACGGTGAATGCCGGCGATCACCTGGTGGCGGTCGGCAATGCCGCGGCCTGGGGATCGTCCGAGCTTACAACCACCGATTTCATCCGCGATCCATACGGCCCCGGCTGGCATCTGAACCGTGCACTGTTCGACGAACAACTCCGCGGGGCCGCAACGGCCGCCGGCGTGACGATGGCCAGGGGCCGTGTAACCGGCGTTACGCGAACCGATCACGAGTGGACGATTCGCACGGATGCCGGAAGCGCAACCGCACGTTGGATGGTCGACGCTACCGGGCGCCGCGCGCTGCTGGCCCGCATGATGGGCGTGGCACGCCTGCGCGACCAGTTGGCGGTAGCGGTTTGCGCATGGTATACCGCAACGCAACAGGACCATGATGCCCGCACATATATCGAGGCGGTATCAGATGGCTGGTGGTACACGGCACGTGTGCCGGCGGGCGAGCGGGTGGTGCTGTTCCATGGCGATCCGGCCACGGCCTCGGAGCTTCTGAAAAACACCGACCGCTGGCATGCCATGCTTGCCGCAACCCGGCATATCGGGCGCTTCGTGGAGAATGCGGACCTTGTCGGCGAGCTCTCGGCATCCGAGGCATGTGGCGCATGCCTGCAACAGGTTGCCGGCGACGGTTGGCTGGCCGTTGGTGATGCCGCGTTGTCGTTCGACCCGATATCCTCGCAAGGGATTTTCAATGCGCTGTACACGGGGATGCGGGGCGCACAGGCAAGCGATGCCGCGATGAACGGATCGGCAACGGCCCTGCACGACTACAGCGAACGCCTCCGCCAGGTTCGCCGCGCATATCTTCAACACTTCCATCACGCCTACGGCGCCGAACAGCGCTGGGCGAACCGGCCATTCTGGAAATCCAGAGCGCACGGGGTCACCGCGAACACCCACAGCGAGAAGTAGCCCCAACTGCCCAGACGGCCGCGGTTGCCTCGCGCATCTTACAACAGCCGTGCAGAGCTTGCCGCATAAGCCCTGCACAGCCGGCATTATTCCCACGTCACCGCCCTGCGTAACGCCACGATGGGGATGCCCCGTGAAGGCTCGGGCAGGAAAGGCCCGGCATCCGTTGCCGATTCACCGCTTCCGTGCTTCAAACACCACCGAATACCCTTCCGGCAGTTTCGGCACCAGCATCCACGACATGACGCTCGATAACCCGCGGCAGGGACTCTCCGACTGCGACACGGTATGGCGATAGAGACGCGCGCTGCTGTCGCGGCAGACATGCACGCTGTACAGGCGGCCCGCAGGGCAGTTGCCGAGCGTGATCCATCGCCCGATCAGCGTGTATTGCTCGAAGTTGATCCGTGGCATTTCGGCCGTGTCGCACGGCGGACTATGACGCAGCCACAATGCGCGCAGGTCCGCCTGGGTTGTTATCACCCTTGGGCCGCCAACCAGGAGCGTCATGTTGCACTGTGGCATGGCGAT
>CBHYLN010000219.1:0-6289 GCA_966128725.1 uncultured bacterium
CTGACTGACATTTCTATCTGGCGTAAACCAAGGACATTTCTATCTGGCGGTAACATCAATTCATGGTTCGCGCATCATCTGTATTGCGCCGCACGGCACAGGCGGATATTTTGGCCCCGCGTATCACGCCTGGCCTTGACGCGCACCGCGGCAATGGCCACACACTTGAACGGGAACGACGATGAAGACCGCCAGTGTTGGAATATTCGTGTTAGGGATCTCATTGTGCAGCCTGTTGACGGCGCCCTGTTGCGCGCAGGAACCACTGCGCGCCGGCGGCTCCGCAAGCATCATCTATCCCTCCTCCCTTCCCTACACATACGCCCTGTCCGATGCGCGCAGTATGGCCGGCAATGGGCCGGAACTTGTTGCAGCCATTGGCCTGCGCCCGGTAGCGCTGGACGCAACCGGGACGGTGTTCGAAAGTTCGCCGATAACAATCGCGGCAATTGGGCTGCGCATCTGGTTTCAGCGCTCGGTAACCCAGCGCCTGGCGTTGGCAAACGGAGCCGGCGCAATCGTACGCGCAGTGTATCCACAACGCATCGAGGTGTACGATGCCGGCACCGGCCGTCAACTGGGCTTTGCGGTTATCGCCATCAAGCCGTCGCAGCCGGGCCAGGAAACCGAACAATACGCACACAGGGGACGTGCGATGGTGAACCTGACGCAGTTCGCCGGACATACGGTGGTGCTGCGCCTGCGCACGATACCCGTAATCGACCCCAACCCCGCCACACCCAACGCCACCAACACACAGGGCTCAACGGACCTGCACTAATCGCGGGCATTGTTGGCGCATCTCTTTCCGGCACCTCCGTCGCGCGCACCGCGCAACGGGGGTGATGCTGCCGAGCACCGTATCCAATCTCACCGCCCGGGCACTTGCATATCAATCGACAAGTATACAAATTGCCATGCGGAGTATACAGGTATCCGTCGTGGCAAAACTCCCTCGATGGCACCATCGTGTGCTGAACACAGGCGACCATAACATGGCCGGGACGCCGGGCTGCACGGCCCGATCACGTCACCGTTTCACTTGGCCGCCACGCCTCACACGCCGGATTATTGGATACTGGCGGCCCATGAAAGGGGGGTACACCAAGATGTACTCGTTCGGCAGCAGCATTGCGCGATAGTTTCCCATGGTCTCCCCCCGGCACTTGAATTTGCATGGAGACACTTGCATGAAATCGACGATTCGTTATTCGATGCTTCTCTTGATACTGGTTTGCGGCACCACCAACGCGGCCATCCTCAAGCAGCACAAACGTTCCTGCGGCGCGGGATATCCGGCGGGCGCAATGGAAACGTGGACATTTTTTCAGGACGATTGCACCGGCAAGTATTATTCGCTGTGGGTTACATGCAGCGGCAGCCACTACATGAATACGCCCGAACCCAACTGGGACGTGTACGCCGATCCACTTGCCGAGAACCCTTTCACGTTCACGTTCTGGGATCTTCTCCACGTTGCCGACATGTCCGTACCCGGCGGTATGTGCGGGTACTTCATTACAACCGCCACCGGCCAGCCCGTGTTTTTCTACAATCTGCGCAACGCGGATGAGCTTGCCGAGGCCGAAGCCGCATGGCAGCGTGTGTCCGAGAGCAGTGGGATAACTATCAATTGAAAATTCAGAAAGGACACGGGGGCATACCCATGAAGACACAACGAATACTGGCACTGGCGGCAGTGCTCACCCTCGGGATCATCACCAACGCGCGGGCAACGGCTCTCTTCTTCGAGATGCTCAATTGTCCGGACGGAACCGGTCCGGGTTACCGATCGGGCTATATCGATGACATGACCGGGTTGCAATATCTGCTGGTTCGCGGTTGCGATGGCTCATACTGCCTGTACCCCCTGTATGGCCCGTATATCGAGCCTACCATCGTCGCGTCCAGGCATTGGCATCAACCCGCCAACATGGCTCAGTTATGCGCCGCCGCGCGCGAGATCACCACGCCCGGCGCACCGGTTGGCATCTACATCTACTCCGAAGAGGGCGATACGCTGTACTTCAGGAATCCGGTTGACGATACGGAGCGCGAGAAGTACATGGACATGTACAAAGCTGAAACCGGCGGAAACGGCAGCATCACGGAGCGAATCGGACCAACCAGAAAGGGCGTGTCAGCCGAGGAACTGAACCGCGAGTTTACCGATGCCTTGATAGCATCATATCAGCCGGACAAACTTACGGGGAGGCAGAAGATCGTTGCCGACTTGGTAGGGGCGTACATGGATGCGCGTTACGGTGCAGACTATTTCCCGCAGACGAAGACGGAGAACGTCGACATTCTGCGCGTGGCGACGATTGTTGACAAGACATTGAGTAATCTTGTCGTAAGGACTACACCAACACCCAGCAATAGTCAGAAGCTTGTTGTGGCTCCGGTGGTGCCGGAGCTTGGCGGCCAGGCAACGGTGCTGAACATAAACGGGAAGGTGATGTGGAGCGGCGATGTGCGCGCCGAGACCGAGATCGTGATGAGCGATTATCCAACCGGCATGTACTTCGTGCAGGGCACGGGCCGGGCACAGGTGATCAACATCGTGCGTTAGCAATGTTGCCCACCAACGGTACAAACGGGTTGACGGCGTGGTGAATTTCGCGGGAACCTTTCACCGTTCCGCCATAGTCCCCCAACCGTTGCAGCGCCCGCACGGCACAGACCGCAGCGGGCGCGTGCGTTTGTAGCAACCGGATGGCGGGCGCACAACCGTACCACGTGGCGGGCACGGCCCCACCCCGCCCACCGATAACACTGCACATCGGAACGTGCGCGCCGACACCGGAGTGTTACGGTGTCCTACCCGCGAAGCACCATCGATTATTATATTTGCCACCCCGCTTCACGCTTGAACAACACATTGTCATTCTCGCCATGCATGCAGTTTCACTCCGTGCCATCATTGCCGCCTGTGCGCGCCGCTGCGCCCAGGCCATTGCGCCTGCCGCATGTACACTTGCCTGCATATTGGTTGCCACAAGCGCCGCACGTGCTCAGGAATCGGCTGGAACGATCAACGTTACCGTGAACGGGGCGCTGGGCGAGTTCAAGGCGCCGCGCCTGGTCCTTCGCGAGATCGTCTCGGGATCGGTTGTTGAGAAGATGACTGTAAACAGCCCGGGCCGGTACGTACTGCACGAAGTGCCGTTCGCGTCGTACGTGCTTCGCCTGGAAGACGGCGACGTTGTGCTTGCCGAGCATCGCGTAACGGTTGCATCCAACCTCGCGGTCGCCGTGGTGATGGATTCGCTTCGTGTGTACCACGCAGGCCCGGTGCCGATCACGGCCGACCGCTCCAGGCCGGCGCGCGAGCGAACCGGCACGCACACATTCTACACAGCGGAGGATATCCAGGCGTTGCCGACGGTTTCGGCCGAGCGGGGTATCGAGACGGTGCTGCTGAACACACCGGGCGTTGTACCCGATGAGGACGGCCGCATGCATGTACGGGGCGAGGACGCGCAATTGCAGTATGTGGTGGACGGCATCCCCATCACCACCAATCTTACGCGGGTGTACTCCAGCCTCTTCAGCTCCAGCATCATCAAGTCCGTGGATATCCAGACCGGCGGTCTGCGCGCCGAATACGGCACGGCGACGGCCGCGGTGTTGGCGGTAACCACGAAGTCCGGCTTCGACCGCCCATTCTTCGCCAATGCGCGCGGATCGGTTGGTTCGTTCGGCACGCGTGATGCCGGGCTGGAGGCCGGCGCCACGATCGGCGGCAGCGGCGCGGTGTACGTGGCCGGCTCGCTCAGCCGCAGCGATCGTTATCTGGACCCGATTGTCGCCGGCGATCCGATACACGATCTGGGCGAATCCAGGCACCTGTTCGCCAAGGCAAACATGCTGATCGGCTCCGGCGTTGATGTCAAGCTGCTTGGGACATACAACACAACCACGTATCAGGTGCCGAACGGTGCGGTACGCACGCCGGCCCAAAGCCAGGAGCAAACCGTCTCCGACGTGATGCTGGGCGTGCGTATGAATATCGAGCTGGGCGAATCATCGTTGCTGAGCGTGCTGGGTTTCTCGCGCGGGGCGAACGCGGAGTTCACCAGCGGCGGCCTGAAGCGCATCGTGACCGCACAGGATTCCATCACGGCGTTGCAGCAGAACGAGAAGTTTTTCATCGGGGCCGACCGCTCGTATCGCACCAACGGAGCGCAGATCGAGTTCTCCACGCGCTCCGGCTGGTTCGATGCCCGCAACGATATCAAGGTGGGCGCCGGCGGCGAGATCTATCCGGTGAAGGAGTTCTTCACCTTCGCGGTAACCAACCCGGCGCTGTCCAATCCGGACAGTTCCGGCGGCGACATCCGCTACCGCCCGTACGATATCTCGCAGGGCGGCACGCCGTTCCTGGTGGATGCAACCAAGGACGGGCACAACGCATTCGCCTACGCGCAGGACCGCATCACGCTGGATCGCTGGGTGATCGACGCCGGCGTGCGCTTCGACATGTTCGATATGCTGGATCAGGAAATCGGCATCTCACCGCGCCTGGGCGCCTCGTACATGCTGAACGATGACCTGGTACTGCGCGGCAGCTACAACCGGATCGTGATGCAGGCCCCGGTGGAGAACATCCTGGTGTCCAGCTCCGAACAGGCGCGGCTGCTTACCGGCGCCGAGCAGGGCACAACGCCCACCAATGTGCGCAGCGAACGTTCGCACAATATCGAGCTTGGCGCAGCCTGGCGCTTGAACGACATGCTCTCGTTTGATGTGGCGGCCTATGGCAAGCTGATCGAGAACTTCATCGTGAAGGTTGAGCTTGGGAACTCCGGCATCATCTTCCCGGTGAACCTGCGCGACGGCATGGTGGCCGGCGGCGAGGTGCGCGCCACGTTGCGCGAATGGAACAACTTCAGCGCCACGCTTTCGGTTGGTTCGGGTGTTGCCCTGGGGATCAAGCCGGAGGACCCCGCGCTTTCCCCCATCGCCGCCGGGTTGATCCTCGGCGAGGAAGGCAAGAACTACTCGCACCCGTTCGCCGGCGAGGACGTATTCCCCACCGAGCACAATCAGTTGCTGACCTCGTCGTTCACGGTGAACTACCGGCATCCAAGCGGCATCTTCCTGACTCTGGGCGGGCGGTTCGATTCCGGCCTTCCGTTCGACCTCACCGGCCCCAACGGCGAAGGGCTTTCGCCGGCCGCATCGCGCACCGAGCTGCGGCGCCGTGGCTACTCCGACGACGTGATCGACCTGCTGGCACTGGAGATGGAGGAAGCCGGCTCGCCGGACAAGTCCGTTGCACCGCACGTTACGCTGGATCTTGCGGCCGGCGTTATGCTGCGTCCATTGCTCGGGTTTGATGGCCGCGCCACACTGACGGTCACCAACCTGCTCAACAGCCCGTACCTGTACAAGTTCGAGTCCAGCTTCGGCGGCACGCACTTCGGGCAGCCGCGCATGATTGCCGTGGGGTTGGAAGCCGGGCTGTAGAACATGCCGGGCGCGGCGCTTGATGGCAACCGGCGCGTAACAGCGGATATTGATTAATCGAAGGGGCACGATGTGCCCCTTCGGCGTTTGTTGGCATGGCGCCCGCCACGGCATAACGGTGATGTCCGAAAACGGCGAGCATGGCACGCCCGGCGCTCGTATACTTGCGGCATGACACTTGACGCCGAGATCTGCTACCGGGCACTGCTCACGCGCGACGCGCGGTTCGACGGCCGATTCTTCACGGCCGTGAGCACCACCGGCATCTTCTGCCGCCCGATCTGCCCGGCCCCCACACCGCACCGCGAGCATTGCACGTTTTATGCCAGCGCGGCGGCGGCACACGAGGCCGGGTTCCGGCCCTGCCTGCGCTGCAGCCCGGAATTAGCGCCCACGTTGGCGCCGCTGGGGCTGGGATCGGAGCTTGTGCGCCAGGCGTTGGCCCGCATTGCCGAGGGCGAGCTGGAGGAGCAGACGCTTGCGCAATTCGCCGGCGAGCTGGGCATAACCGAACGGCATCTGCGCCGGCTGTTCGTGCAGGAGCTTGGCGCGCCGCCGCTTGCGGTGCTTGGCACACGCCGGCTGCTGTTCGCGAAGCAATTGTTGAACGAGACATCGCTGCCGATTACCCAGGTAGCCCTTGCGGCGGGTTTTCGGAGTGTGCGCCGTTTCAACGATGTCATCCGCACCACGTATCATGCCTCGCCCACCGAGCTGCGCAACCGCCGGCGCGCAACACACCGCACGGAGTTGCGCGGCACGCCCGCCGATGTTTACCAACTGAAGCTGCCGTACTGCCCACCGTTCGATTGGGAGT
>CBHYLN010000220.1:0-6228 GCA_966128725.1 uncultured bacterium
CAAGGCCCAGCGCCGATACCGTCGGCCCCGTCGATCCAAGCTGTTTGCGTGTCATCATGATGTTTATGCTCCGTATTCAACGTGTTTTCAGGGGGCGGCAAACGTACAGCATCGAATGACAAAAATCAAATACTGTCATCACGATTCACAAACTACTCTCATTTGAATCCGATAATCAACAACGGGAAGCGGGTACCGCGCACGCCACGGCGACCAAACCGGTGTACGAAGCCCAAGGCTCAACGCGGCACATGGGATTCGCATTCTTACAACATGCGATTGCACAACCATGACCCCTTCCGTAACTTCGAGTTCTTTTCGGGCTAGGCTCGCCTATTCCGTGGAAATGCACCGCATTTCAACCCCGTCTCCCGCTTCCTGAACAGGCAGTTCACAACAAAAAACATACATCTAGAACAAAGCAAGAGCTGTCAGCTATGAACGAAGGCAAGATTGTTCAGATCATCGGCCCGGTGGTCGACGTCGAGTTTCCGGGAGGCAAGCTTCCGGACATCCTGAACGCGCTCGAAATCCCGCGCCTCAATATCGACGGCAACGAGGACACGCTGATCGTTGAGGTGCAGCAGCACCTTGGCGAGGATCGCGTGCGCACGATCGCGATGGATGCAACCGATGGTCTGAGCCGAGGCACCAAGGTGTTTGATACCGGCGCTCCGATCACGGTACCGGTAGGCCCAAGCGCGCTTGGCCGCCTGATCAACGTCACAGGGCAGGCGATCGACAACAAGGGGCCGCTTGTATCGGACATCAAGTTCCCGATCCACCGCCCGGCTCCTGCCTTCGAGAATCTGACCACCAAGAAGGAGATGTTCGAGACCGGCATCAAGGTTATCGATCTCCTGGAACCGTATACCAAGGGCGGCAAGACCGGTCTGTTCGGCGGCGCCGGCGTGGGTAAGACGGTGGTGATTCTGGAGCTTATCAACAACATCGCCAAGCAGCACGGTGGCTACTCGGTGTTCGGCGGCGTTGGCGAGCGCACCCGCGAGGGCAAGGATCTTTACCTTGAAATGTCCGAGGCAAAGCTTTCCGACGGCAGCACCGTGCTCGACAAGGCCGTGCTGGTGTTCGGCCAGATGAACGAGCCGCCGGGCGCTCGTGCCCGCGTGGCGCTTACAGCGCTTGCGCACGCCGAGTACTTCCGTGATGAGGAAGGCCGCGACGTGCTGCTGTTCATCGACAATATCTTCCGCTTCACGCAGGCCGGTTCGGAAGTATCCGCGCTTCTGGGCCGTATGCCGTCGGCAGTGGGTTACCAGCCGACGCTTGCCACGGAGATGGGCGCCCTTCAGGAGCGCATTGCCTCCACGTCGAAGGGATCGATTACCTCGGTGCAGGCCGTGTACGTGCCGGCCGACGACCTTACCGACCCGGCGCCGGCCAACACGTTCGCGCACCTGGACGCCACAACGGTGCTTTCGCGCGCGATTTCGGAGCTGGGTCTGTACCCGGCGGTTGACCCGCTGGAGTCCACCTCGACCATCCTTTCGCCGGACATCCTTGGCCAGCGCCACTACGACGTGGCAACCTCCACGAAGCAGACGCTGCAGAAGTACAAGGAACTGCAGGACATCATCAACATCCTGGGTATCGACGAACTTTCCGATGAGGATAAGCTTGCCGTGGCCCGCGCCCGTAAGATCCAGCGATTCTTCTCGCAGCCATTCTTCGTTGCCGAACAGTTCACGGGCCTTGCCGGCCGCTACGTGAAGCTTGAGGACACGATTGCCGGCTTCGAGGCGATCCTGAACGGCGAAGGCGACGACATGCCGGAAGAAGCCTTCCGCTATGTTGGCACGTTCGACGAAGCCCGTGAGAAGGCCGCGAAGATGGCCGCTGTGGCCTGATCCAACGCTCAGGCGGTCGGGGTGAACGGGCATGCCGCCAACCCCGACATCGCATCAGGCGCGCACGCGCCATTTCCGAATACATGAACCTGAGAACGTGGTTCGGCACCTTTCCGAACCACGAGCACCAGAGAGAGTATGAGCGAGAAAAAGTTCCACGTAGAGATCGTTACGCCGCGTGGCGAAGCCTTCAGCGGCGACGCGGTGATGGTTGCGCTTCCCGGAGCCGTAAGCCCGTTCCAGGTGCTTGTTGATCACGCGCCCATCCTTGCGCAGCTTACCGTTGGCATGATTCGCATCATCGACGAGAACGACAAGGAAAAGCAGTTCGCCACATCGGGTGGGTTCATGGAAATGAACCACAACAAGATGACGGTGATTGCCGAATCGGTGGAGCCGGCGGAGGATATCGACATCGGGCGCGCGGAGTCGGCACTGGCACGCGCGCAGGAGCGGATCACGCAGGCCCGGCTGGATCGCACGCTGGCAATCGATACCGCGCGCGCGCAGGCCGCATTGGCACGCGCAACAAACCGTCTTCGGATTGTCGGCCGGATCTGATATCCGTTCGTCGAGACCGTAATACATCAACGGGGCGTTTCCTTCATCGTGAGGAAACGCCCCGTTCTGTTTTGTCCGTCACCGCATTTGCCTGTAACCGCGCCGGCCACCATCACCGCGTCACGGTTCACACCTCCAGCATTCCCAGCTCGCGCGCGCGGGCCAGCGCCTCCACGCGGTTACCGGATTCCAGCTTGTCCATCAGGTTGGCCACATGGGTCTTCACGGTGTTGGGCGACACATAGATCTTCTCGGCGATCTGGCGGTTTGAAAGCCCCTGTGCCATCAGCGCAAGGATTTCGAGCTCGCGATTGGTGAGCGGAATGATCTCGCCATCGCCACGATCGGCGGCTGCAGCACCGGCGGGAATTTCGAGCCCGCAGGCGGCTGCCACATCGGCAACAAGCCCCTGCGACACGCCACGCCGCCGACGCGCGCGCCGGCGATACTGCGCCAACAGCCGCTGCAACTCCGGGCCTACCTCCATGAACGGCGCGATCACGTGCTCCGGAGAGGCCAGCTCCAGCGCATCCTCCAGATGCGCCAGCGCGGTGTCCTCATCGTCGCGCGCCACGGCCAGAAGCGCCATCAACACATCAACGCGTATGCGCGTGGGCACCAGCTCCAGCCGACCGGAGAGGTTGGCAAGTTCGGCGAGAACCAACTCGGCTTCGGGGAACCTGCCCAGCGCCATCAATGCGCGCGCATGCAGCACCGTTTCATCGATACGCATGAAGAACTTCCGCGGCTGCATCATGTGTTGCGCGGCGCCAAAGTATTGCTCCACCCACGCGGCCACATTCTCCAGATTGCCGACATGCATATCCCGCACAACACGCATCTGGTCAACAAGCGAGGCAAATCGCGAGGATGCCGAAGGAAGTGCAACGCCCTCGCTTTCGGCAAGCACGGCCTGCGCATCCGCCCACGCGTTGCGCGCCACGGCGATGTCGAACATAAGCCGGTTGATCTGCAGGAGCGCTGTTGGGCGGTTGGCAGTAAAGAGCTGGCGCGATTGCTCGGCGAAGCGCACGGCGTTATCGAAATCGCCGCGTGTGTAATACGCATTGGCGCGCAGCTCATCCTGAAGCGCCGTTGGCCGCATCAACCCGCCCGTACTGTTGACCAGATCATCGCCCTGTTGCAGCAACAACAACGATGACGTGAGCTCGCCAAGCCGGAGCTGCTGGCGAGCGATGTTCACAAGCGCGATATATACGGTGCGGTGATCGTTCACGCGACGGCCGTAGGCCAATGCACGATCGTAGCTGGCAACGGCTCTGCGCAATTCGCCGCTGGAGTTGTAGGCATCGCCCATCAACGAGTGGAACAGTCCATGGGCGGTGAGCCAGGAATACGCCAGGTCACCCGGTGTCCGCTCCGGGATCATCGCCAACGCCTGCTCGGCAAGCGCGAACACGCGTTCGTTTTCGCTACGATCGCGCGCGGCGATACAGCGCACCGCGGCGATCTGCCCGCGTAACTCGCGCGACTCGGGATCGTCATCCGGCTGCCCCGCGGCCGCAAGCACGGCATCGGCTTGCAGGGCGCACTGTTCGGCCAGGTCCACCTCGGCGTTGATCGCATGATACCAGGCGCGCATCAACAGCAGCTTTGGGCTGCTTTCCACCCGTTCGGATGCGATAGGCGCCATCAGCACTGCAACGGTTTCGGTGGAGGCACCGGGCAGCTCGCGCCAGTACCGCTCCAGCATGGACGCAAGCAGCTCCGGATCGTTCGAGCGCCGCGCATGATCGACAGCTTCCAACATAAGGCCATGGTTACCGAACCATGTGGCGGCGCGACGGTGTAGATCCGCGACATCGCTCACACGGGTTTTAAGGCGGTGCTGCAACAGGTCACCGAACAGATGGTGGTAGCGGTACCACTCGCGGCGATTGTCGAGCGATATCAGGAACAGGTTCGCCCGCTCCAATTGTTCCAGCAGCGCCACGCCGTCGGCATATCCGGTAAGGGCCTCGGCAAGCGAAGCGGTA
Organism: uncultured bacterium; assembly: GCA_966128725.1. GTDB lineage: Bacteria > Bacteroidota > Ignavibacteria > OLB7 > OLB7 > JAFDZV01. The sequence continues at coordinate 4,427 of CBHYLN010000220.1, forward strand.
AATCGTCCCAGGATCGAGAGCATCAGCATCGCCTGCTGAATGTCGTCGGGCTGCCGGCGAATCACTTCCTCCAGAAGGAAATCGATGATGTAACGATCGGCGCCGGTGAACGCATCGATAAAGGCATCAACGTCGTCGCGATCGCGCAGCGAAAGCCCGGCCATCTGCAGGCCGGCAATCCAGCCTTCAGTTTTCTGCTGCAGGCGTTCAAGGTTCTCGTCGGTAAGCTGAAGCCCCATGGACTGATTCAGGAATGCCGCGGTTTCGCCAACGGAAAATCGGAGATCGGCGGCACGAACTTCGAGCAACTGACCCCGAACGCGGAATCGTGCCAACGGAATTGGTGGGTCCACACGGGTAGTGATCACACAGTGCAACTGCTTCGGCGCGTGATCCAGCAGGAACAGAAGCGCCTCGTGAACCGTGGGATTGCTGATCAGATGATAATCATCCAACACGAGCACAAACCCATCGGCCACCCCCACGATATCATTGATAAGCGTTGAGAGCACTGTTGGCGGCGGTGGCACCGGAGTCATCAGCATCATCGTACGGGCGGCGGCTCCAACCCCGGGAAGCACCGCGTCGATCGCTTCGATGACGTAGCGAAGGAATGATACGACATCGTTGTCGCCCTGATCCAGCGACACCCATGCAGCCGGATAGCCGTTCCGTTCCACCCATGCACTGATCAGCGTTGTTTTCCCGAACCCAGGCGGAGCGGATATCAACGTCAGCGTTCGGTGGGGCAGGGCATTCATAAGCTCCGCCGCGCGCTCACGGCGAACAAGGTTCGCCTGCGGGCGCGCCACAAAGAGCTTGGTTCTCAGCAGCGCCGTGTTCTGATCGGACATACTCTGCAACCGTTCGTACAAACACGTTAACCGGCCAAGATAGCTCCGGTCCTTAGAACGGCGAAAGCACCACGGGAACCGCAGTGCCCTCGCCGCTTACGCCGGGGAATTTTTTACTGCTCAGGCTTCCTGCCTGCGCGAATTTTGTTGCCTGGGCGTTGCGTGGCATCGATCGGTAGCGCGCGACCACCAACCGATCGATGCCACGTACCATTGCCCATGCCTCCCGCTATCGGTCGGCATTGTTCGGCGGTACATCCCTGCCCGGAATTTCGGATCCACGACTCCCCGTCACACACATGTTGCCCATTGTCCCGGCCTCCTCGTGTGATCCGCCTGCCCGGGCTACCTCATCACAGTCCCTCATCACCAGTTCGCGAATCGTGGTATCCGGCCAGCCGCGCGCGACCACCGCCGGCCGATTCCACATCGCTCTTCTGCACGTATCCGCCTCCGTTCTCTACACTGACCACATTCCCTCTCGCCGATGCTCGCATGCCGGCTCACCACACCCCTTCGTTCTCCCCACAACTCCATCCCCCGCATTCCCGCATCACTCGCCGTCTCTTCGTTCCCCCCACAACTCCATCCGCACCATCCTGCACACTCCCGGTTTCCACCACATTGGCATCGTACTCCGCACGTTTCGGTCAGTGTCCCGGCTCAATCCGCGTTATATCGATACTCCAACTCGATCCCCATCGTTCACATCTCACCACGTATCCTGAGTCGCAGGACCGGCCGGCTGCGCGCGACCACCGCCGGCCAGGTCCCACTCCATCATCTCCGCCATTCCTCATCACATCCCTCGTCACAATCCCCCACACTATCCCGTACATCCCTCGTCTCAACCTCTCCTCATCAGCCGTGCCCCTATCGGATTACCACCCTCGTCTCACACACTTGCCCAAATCCCAGCCACTTCAGGTAATCCGATACCCACACGTC
>CBHYLN010000221.1:0-6218 GCA_966128725.1 uncultured bacterium
GCTGAAGATTCCCCGATCGCGAAGTATTGCTCGCTTGGTATCGTCACTGGCTCTTGAGCGCCTCGGCGCCCGAGACAATTTCGAGAATCTCCTTGGTGATCGCCGCCTGGCGCGCCTGGTTGTAGCTGCGCTTCAGCGACTTCACCAGATCCTTCGCGTTCTTGGTGGCGTTTTCCATGGCCGTCATCCGCGCGCCCTGTTCGGCCGCGTTCGATTCCAGCAGCACGTTCCACATCTGCGTGTTCAGGTGCTTCGGCAGCAGCGCGTCGAGCAACTCGTCGTGCGAGGGCTCGAAGATGTAATCCTGCCCACGCCCCTCGCTCTTTTCCTTCTCGATGCGCGGGATCGGCAACAACTGCATCACCGCGACGTTCTGCCGCGCAACGGACTTGAACTCGTTGTAGATGATCTCCACGCGATCGTACTCCTGCTGCAGGAAGCCGTGGCTTACCAGCGATACGATCTGCTGCGCCTGCGCGAAATCCAGGCTGCCGAAGATGCCGGGATAGTTGGCGATCACGTTGAACCCTCGGCGCGCGAAGAAATCCACCGCGCGCTTGCCAACACAGATCAGATCCAGGCGCCCGGCTGCCTGAAAGTCACCGTAGTTGTTGCGGATGTGCGTGGCCAGCGTACGGAACACGTTGCTGTTGAAGGCACCGCACAGGCCGCGGTCGGCGGCTACAACAACCAGGCACACACGGCCAACCTCGCGCTCCTCCAGCAACGGGTTGCCGGTGGTCTCGATGTTCGTGGCCAGGAACTGCAGCAACTGCCGCAGCTTCTGGCCGTACGGGCGAGCGGCGATAATGCCATCCTGCGCCCGCCGAAGCTTCGCCGCGGCCACCATCTTCATGGCCTGCGTGATCTTCGCGGTGTTGTCGATGCCGTGGATGCGATTACGTATCTCGCGGTACTTTGCCATTCGCGTTGCTTCTCGTTCGGTCCGTTGGTACCTGCTACGTCTTACGCCTTCGCGCTAAAGGTGCGCGAGAACTCGTCGGCTGCCTGCTTCAAGGCTTCGGTGATGTCGTCGGTAAGCGCCTTCTTGTTGGCGATCGACGGAAGCAGATCCGGGTAACGCACCTTCAGGTAGTCAAGGAACTCCTTCTCGAATCGGCGCACGTCCTCAACCGGAAGCGGATCGAAATATCCGTTGGTGCCGGCCCAGATGGCGGCAACCTGATCCTCCACCGGCGCGGGCTGATACTGGCCCTGCTTCAGCAGCTCAACCAGGCGCGAGCCGCGGCGGAGCAACTGCTGCGTGGACTTGTCCAGATCGGAGCCGAACTTCGCGAAGGCTTCCAGCTCGCGGTACTGCGCAAGGTCCAGCTTCAGCGTACCGGACACCTTCTTCATCGCCTTGATCTGCGCGTTGCCGCCCACGCGCGACACCGAGATGCCCACGTTGATGGCCGGGCGCACACCGGCGTTGAACAGACCCGGCATCAGGTAGATCTGGCCGTCGGTGATCGAGATCACGTTGGTCGGGATATACGCCGAAGGATCGCTCTCCTGCGTTTCGATCACCGGCAGCGCCGTAAGCGAACCGCTGCCGTACTCAACGTCCAGCTTGGCGGCGCGCTCCAGCAGGCGCGAGTGCACGTAGAACACGTCGCCCGGATATGCCTCGCGGCCCGGCGGACGGCGCAGCAGCAGCGACACCTGACGATAGGCGGCCGCCTGCTTGGAAAGGTCATCATACACGGCCAGCGCGTGGCGGCCGGAATCGCGGAAGTATTCGCCCATCGAGGCGCCGGCGTACGGCGCGATGAACTGAAGCGGTGCGGGATCCGAGGCGCCTGCCACAACAACGATGGTGTAATCCATCGCGCCGTTTTCCTTCAGCGTATTCACCACGTTGGCGACCGTGGAAGCCTTCTGCCCGATGGCCACGTACACACAGAAGACCGGATCGATACCCTGGGCCTTGGCCTCCGGGGTATGCGTGTACTTCTGGTTGATGATCGCGTCAATGGCAACGGCCGTCTTGCCGGTCTGGCGGTCGCCGATGATCAGCTCGCGCTGGCCGCGCCCGATCGGGATCATGGCGTCGATGGCCTTGATGCCGGTCTGCAGCGGCTCGTTCACCGGATGGCGGGTCACCACACCGGTGGCCTTGCGCTCGATCGGCAACGAATGCGGCGTGATGATCGGGCCGCGCCCGTCGATGGGGATGCCCAGCGGGTTCACCACGCGACCCAGCAGGGCCTCGCCAACCGGCACCGATGCAACCTTGCCGGTACGCTTTACAGTGTCGCCTTCGTTGATCAGCTTGTCGTCGCCGAAGAGCACCACACCGACATTGTCCTCTTCCAGGTTCAACGCCATACCAACCACGCCGTTCGGGAACTCGAGCAGCTCCGAAGCCAGGCAGTTGGCGAGGCCGTACACGCGGGCAACACCGTCGCCCACCTGCAACACGGTCCCCACATCGTAGACGTCGACTTCGCTGTCGAACGAGGTCAACTGCTGGCGAAGAATGGCCGTTACTTCATCTGGACGGACTTCAACCATGTCTGTATGCGTATGAGTAAGTGAAAGTTCGCTGACTGACGAATGCGGCCCGCGCATCAAACCGACGCGCGGCACTGGCTAATTCTGGTTTCCCTCGATCAGGGCAAGCCGCAGGCGTTCCAACTGATGGCGCACCGAAGCGTCCACCATGGTATCCTCGAATCGTGCCCGGAATCCGCCGATGATGGCGGGGTCAACCGTGTAGGTGGCACGGACCGTTTTGCCGCTGAGCGACGCGATCCGGTCCTCAATCTGCTTTTGCTGCGATGCATCGATCGCCGAAGCCGTTGTGATCGTCGCGGTGACCACGTTGTGCTCGTTGTCGAGCAGGCCCATGAAGGCATCGGTGATCGACGGAAGATCGCACGCACGCCCCTTGGAGGTGATAAGCTGAAGGAATCGCCCCATCACCTTGCCCACCTTGTCGGCGAACAACGCGGTCAGCACCTTCTGCTTCATGCGCTCGTCGATCACCGGGGTTTCCAGCAACCGACGCAGTTCCTTTGATCCGTGAAGTGCACCCCGTACGGTACGGACGTCCTCCACGATGACGTCGATCTCACCCTGCTCGCGGGCTAGGTCCATCAACGCCTTGGCATAACGATGCGCAACTCGTGTCGTGGTCATCAGAGATGTATCAGGAGAGTGCTTAGTTCTTCACCTGCATTGTCTGCGCAAGGTAGTCATCAACCAGGCGCTTGTGCGAGTCGCCATCCAGCTTCTCGTTCAGGATCTTTTCGGTGGCACCAACGGCAAGGTTGGCTACCTCCACCCGCATTTCATTCAGCGCCTGCTGCTTGTTGCGTTCGATCTCCTTCTGCGCCTGCTCAAGCAGCTTGTGCGCATCTTCCTGAGCCTTGGTAACGGCCTCGGCCTGCATGCGCTCGGCATACTCGCGGCTTTCGCGCAGCACGCGCTGCCCTTCTTCCTCGGCCTTGCGCAATGCCTTCATGTTCTCGTCCTTGATGCGCTCGGCCTCGGCCTGCGCGCTCTCGGCACGATTCAGCGCGTCGTTGATAACCTTCTCACGGTTCGATAGCGCCGTAAGGATCGGCTTCCACGCGAACACGCGCAGCACGACCAGCAGAACAAGGAAATTGAAGATCGTCCAGATAATCGGACCGACCTCGATGTTCGTGATTGTATCCATAGAGGAGTTGGTTCGATACGTTCCGAGAGTGCAACGTCCACGATGCGGACGGCCGGTGGTTATTTGTGAAGGCGTCGCGTTTCGGAGGCGCCACCGACCGTTCGGGCCGATGGCGCACTCCTCTTGCGAACGTTCCACAATCGCTCACGCTGCCGACGTCGCGCGAAACGGCCGATGATCGCCCGATTCGCGCCAGCCACTCAACAGAGATGTGTTATCGCGCGCACCAACAAACCGTCGCGTCCCCTGTTACCGGGAGCACGACGCTTGCTGCATGCCGACGGCGATTATCCCTTCGAGTTCAGCAGCAGAATGCAGATAACCAGAGCGAAGAGCGCAACACCCTCGATAAGGGCCGCGGCGATAATCATCGTGGCGCGCACATCACCGATCGCCTCCGGCTGACGTCCCTGTGCTTCAAGAGCGGCAGCGGCAAGACGGCCGATGCCCGAAGCAACGCCGAAAACAACGACCGACGCGCCGAGGCCGGCGGCGAGATATGCAAGACCGATAGGTGTCATTCGTTTCCTCCGAATGTGGGATTAGGATTGTATGTGAAGTTCGCGAAAAGGTCTACGAAGCTAAGAAAAACCGGGGGATGCCTGACCAGAGCCGGGCATTGAAAAAGATTTCAGTTCGTGATGCGCCGCCCGCGCCAGGGCGCCGCGCCTAGTGCGCGGCCGCCGGTACGTGGGCGTGACCATGATCCTTGGCGTGGTCATCGTGCCCGCCCGCGGTGCCCATACCCACGAACACAGCCGTAAGCATCGTGAAGATGTAGGCCTGCAGGAACACGACCAGAAGCTCAAGGCAGTTCACGAACAACGTGAACGGAACGCTGACGGCGATGAAGTAGGTTTCCACGAAGATCAGGCCGATCAACGAAAGGATCATCACGTGGCCGGCCGTCAGGTTGGCGAACAATCGCACGCACAGCGCGAACGGCTTGGTGAACAGGCCCATCACTTCCACGGGGATCATGATCGGCCACATGGACCAATGCACGCCGCCGGTAAGGTGCTTCACCCAGTGCACGATGCCGTGCTTGCGGATCGCAGCGAACTGGATTGTGAAGAAGGCGATCGCCGCCAGGCCCGCGGTAACGTTGATGCTGCTGGTGGCCGCGTGGCCGCCCGGCACCATGCCGATGATGTTCGCGGTAAGGATGAAGAAGAAGAACGTGAGGAACACGGGCATCAACTGGCGCCCGGATTCGCCTGCGTTCGGCACAACGATCTCGTCGCGCACGTACTCCACAAGGGCCTCAACCGCATTGTGGATGCCGCGCATCGGCTTCACACCGTTCTTCTTGTACTTGCGCGCCATCGGGAAGAGCACCGCGAACAACAGGAACATCGCCAGCCACTGGAACGCCACCATGGTGGTGATCGAAAGATCCAGCGACGGCGCCTGCTCGGTGCCCTTGCGCACGATGTGATGGTGCGTGAACTGATAGGTCCCCTCTTCCTCCATCGCCTCGACGCTCGGGTACACGTGCAGCCCGTTGTCGATGAGGATCACCGGCAGATCGAACAGCTTCGTATTGCCGAAGCTGACTTCTCGGTGGTCGCCCAGCGTGGAGAAAAGCTTCAGGAACGGGTTGGCCGCGGCCGCGTCGTGGGCACCGTGCTCGGTGGCCGGCGCGTGCGTACCGGTGCCGGCGTCGGTTGTCTGGTGCTGCCCTTCGGCGGGCGTTCCAGGCGTACCGTGTGCCGGCTGTTCGTTCTGCGCAAGAAGAGGAAGTGTATCGGGATCGTGCATCAATTGCTCCGATATTCGGCTGAAGCCATTCGGGGAGAAACCCGGTCCTTGTATCGCGACCGGGATGTGGCCCGCGAACGCGCTATATAACGCGACCGGGCTTTCCGCCGCGTGAGTTCACGCGTGATGTAAACGAACTCGGCCACCATGAACAGCAGGTAGAAGCTCATCAGCGCAAAGGTGAGCGCCATGCGATCGTAGCCGTTGGTGACCAGAATGGCAAAGGCGATCAGGATGGCCACCATCCTCGCGAACATGCCGCCGAAGGTTGCTCCCATGAACAGCCCGTTCGGCTTGTCGATCGAGAACTCGATGATGGCTGCGCCGGCGATGACGTTGGCAAGGGCGATGATGCCCGCGGCGACGACGGCTTCAAGAACGTTGGGCGCGGCCCAGGCATACAGCGGGTAGGCAAGTATCGCTGTCGCGATAAACGCTATGATCAGTGCCGTCTTGAAAAACTTGAAGCGCATCAACTAGGTTGGAATTCTCCTCAGCCCGCCGCAGCGATTGCCACCGTATCGGTGTCCCGCCGCGACCACCACGGGCTTCACTTCTCCACATCGTCCGGCTTCTTCAGCGAGGTGCGGATCAGGCTGGTCATCCCGCCCGCGGCGCCCAGCACGCATCCGGCGGCCAACAGCCACGGCGCGGTGCCAAATTTGCCGTCGAGCCACCAGCCGATCGCCCCGAACAGCACCATCGCGGCCGCAAGCTGAAACCCCATACCCATGTATGGCGCCAACTGCGTCATCGCCGACCGGCTGTTCTTCTCCGCAGGAACCATCAG
>CBHYLN010000222.1:0-6153 GCA_966128725.1 uncultured bacterium
TGGGTTTAGGGGGCGCGGCCGGGCTCCAGCTCGGTAACGGGTTTCAGCAGCCGTTCGGCTTGGTTCGCGCGGAGGCATGGGAAAGGCCCGCGGGGGCAGGCCTCGCGGCCGATTGCCGTGCACGGCCGGCACTCCAGGCCCTCCATCTCCACCACACGCGAAATCGCACCGTACGGCGCGAAGCCGAATTCGCGCACCGTGGAGCCAAATATTGCCACCACCGGACGATGCCGCGCGGCGGCCACATGCGCCAGCGCCGAATCGTTGGCCACAACAACCGTGCACAGGTCAAACAGGGCGGCCGCCTGCGCAAGTGTTGTTGTCCCGGCCAGGTTGATTGCCCCGGCATCGATGCCGGCGGCGATGGTGTTGCACAGCTCGCGCTCCTGCGGCCCACCAACCAGCACGATCCGGGCCGCGAGCTCGCGCGCCAGGCGCGACCCAAGCTCGGCGAATTTCTCCGGCGGCCACTGCTTGGTTGCGTGCCGTGCGCCGGGCGCAAGGGCAATCAGTGGTCCTGTCGCGTTCCCGGTATCGGGTGGCGCGGTGTCGCCGATAAACAGTTCCAACCCGTTGCCGTCGTTTTCCAGACCGAACGGCGCGCCCACGGCCAGGTATCGTTCGGGGATCGGTACGATCGGCGCAAGGCGATTGATCTTCCGATGCACAAGCAGCCACTTGGCCAGCGTTGGCTTCTTGAACACGGCAACCGCCCGTGCAATCCGGCGCCCGAACAGACGGCTGCGCAACAGGCGGCTGCGGAGCGAGTTGTGAAGATCGAACAGGATGTCGTACGGGCCGTTGTTCGCCGCGATCAGCGTGCGACGAAGCCGAAGCAGGCCGCCAATTCCCATGCTGCTTTCCAGGCCGATGGCGCGATCGATCCTGGGCGATGCCGCAACCAGGGGCAGGAACTCCGACTTGGTGAGCACGTGAATATCGGCATCTGGGAAGCGAGCGCGCAGGCTCCGCAGAAACAGCGACGTAAGCACGATGTCGCCGGCGGCGCTGAATCGAACGACCAGGATCTTCATCCGCCCATGTTAGGGAGAATCGAGCAAGCGATCCAAGCGCGGAGTGGTGTGGAAATTTCTTGTGGTGGGCGCCGCGCGCTGCGCTAGAGCATGTGTTGAAACGTCACTATCCGGCCGGATGGCACCGCACGGCCAGGCCGTATCAGCCCAACGTGTTCCGCGCAACGCGGATGCAGGGGCGCGGCGGCGATGTTGCGATTGCTTGTCGAGCTGCTTAGGCGCGCCGGTGTTATCTTCGTTGGCCGGTGAACTGTTTGTCCGCGTTTGGCGTTACTGTACATCGGAACCCCCTTCAATCAGCACTATCCCCGATCATGATCGATATAAGCACACTACCGTCCACTCTTGGTGATCTGAAGGCTGCCGGATACACGGTGGTTCCCGTCAAGGAGGAAATGCGGCGGAATCTGATCGCGAAGCTCACCGCCGGCGAGCAGTTGTTCCCCGGCATCGTTGGCTTCGATGAGACGGTGATCCCGCAGTTGGTGAACGCCATCCTGGCCAAACACGACATGATTCTTCTGGGGCTGCGCGGGCAGGCCAAGACACGCATCGCGCGGTTGCTTCCGGAGCTGCTGGACGAATACGTGCCGATTGTCGCCGGCTCGGAAATCTGCGACAACCCCTTTGCGCCGGTAAGCCGGCGGGCAACCACGATGATCGCCGAAATGGGCGACGCCACGCCGATCGAATGGCTGCATCGTTCGCAGCGCTACAGCGAGAAGCTTGCCACGCCCGATGTCACCATCGCGGACCTGATCGGCGATATCGACCCGATCAAGGCGGCCAATCAGCGCCTGACGTATTCGCACGAAGGCTCGATCCACTTCGGCCTGATACCGCGCACCAATCGCGGCATCTTCGTTATCAACGAACTGCCCGACCTTCAGCCGCGCATTCAGGTGGGCCTGTTCAACATCATGCAGGAGAAGGATATCCAGATCCGGGGCTTCAACGTGCGCATCCCGTTGGATATCGCGATTGTCTTCACGGCCAATCCCGAGGATTACACCAACCGCGGCTCGATTATCACGCCGTTGAAGGACCGCATCGACTCGCAGATCCTTACGCACTATCCGCGTTCGTTGGAGGAGGGGATAACGATCACGCGCCAGGAGGCCTGGGCCAACCGCTGGGACGACGACCGGCTTGTCATGCCGGCGTACATCGAGCAGATCGTGGAGATGATCGCCGTGCAGGCGCGTGTGTCGGAGTTCGTTGACCAACAGTCCGGCGTGTCGGCACGGATGACGATTGCCACGATGGAGGCGTTGATATCCAATGCCGAACGGCGGGCGATCACCAATCGCGATCGGGTGATCGTGCCGCGCATTATCGACCTTCAGCAGGCCCTGCCCGGCATCACCGGCAAGGTGGAGCTGGTGTTCGAGGGCGAACAGGAGGGGACGGCGAAGGTGGCGCGTCTGCTGATCAACAAGGCCGTGCGCGAGGTGTTCGGCCATTATTTCCCCAATCCGCTGGAGCGGCAGAAGCGTGGTGCGGAGAAGGGTGATCCGGGCACACAGGACCCCTATGCGGCGATCCTGCGATGGTTTGGCGAGGGCAATGTGATCGAGCTGGCCGATACGATGACCGCCGATGCCTACCTGGCCGAGCTGGACCGCGTGCCGGGGCTGCGAGAGCTTACCACGAAACATCTGAAGATCGATCCCGCCAGTTCCTACGAGCTTGCCACCGGCATGGAGTTCGTGCTGGACGGCCTGCATCAGAACTCCAAGATCGCGAAGGAAGAACTGTTGCCGCGCGTGAGCTACAAGGACATGCTGGGAACGATTTTCACGATGAAGGGGCAGCGGTTCGACGAAGACGATGAGGATGCCGATACCTACTGATGCGCTGTTGTCGCGGGTGTGGCGGCTGGGAATAACCGAGAGGCCAGTACGGCTATCCGTTGCCGCGCGGGTGTATGCGCGGCAACGGTTGGCCAAATCATTTACGCCGAGGCTATTCGGCCGCGGCCAATGCCAGGCGAAGCGCGGCGATCATTTCGTTGATGTGCTCGCGCTCGAACGTGAGCGGTGGCACCAGCCGGATCACGGTATCGTCGGTTGCGTTTGCGATAACGCCGTGGTGCAGCATCGCATCCACAATGGGGCCGGCCGGCCGATTGTGCTGCAATCCCGTCATGGCGGCGGCGCCGCGCACCTCGGTGACAATGGCCGGGAACTCCGCCTGTACGGCTTTTAATGCGTCGATCATCACCGCGCCCATCTCCACCACGCGATCAAGCAACCCCTCGGCAAGCACATCCAGCACCGCGCTGCCGGCGGCGCAGGCAATGGCATTACCGCCGAACGTGGTCCCGTGCTGCCCGCTGCCCCAAACCTCGGCCAGCGCCTCGGTGGCAAGTATGGCGCCAAGCGGAAGCCCGCCGCCGATTCCCTTGGCCATCGTGACGATGTCCGGCTGGATATTGAAATGCTGGAACCCGAAGAACGTGCCGGTACGCCCGGCGCCGGCCTGGATCTCGTCGGCGATGATCAGGAAGTTGAACTGCTCGCGGAGCTCGGCCAGCGTGGCCACAAGTTCCGGGCTGGCCCAACGCACGCCGCCTTCGCCCTGCAGGAATTCGATGATCACCGCGCACACCGTTTCGTCCACCGAGGCGCGCAGGGCGTCGGGATCGTTGAACGGTATCACCTGCGTGTCCGGCAGGAACGGCCCCATGCCATCCTTGTACCGTGGCTTGTCCATTACCGAGAGCACACCGTAGGTGCGCCCGTGGAAGCCGCCCGTGAAGCCGATCACGCGGCGCTTGCCAAGCGGGTTGCCGTACGAGCGGGCCAGCTTCAGCGCGCCTTCGTTTGCCTCGGTGCCGCTGTTGGAAAGGAATGCCCGGGCGAACCCGCCCGCGCGATGCAGCCGTTCCACGAACGCGATCTGCGCGTCCTGATAGAAGTAGTTGGAAACGTGCGCGTAGCGCGAAAGCTGAGCCTGAATGGCGGCCACCACGCGCGGATGTGTGTGCCCCAGCGCGTTAACGGCAATCCCGCCCAGGAAATCCAGATAACGTGTGCCGTCGGCCGCGTAGATGTACATCCCTTCGGCGCGGTCCACCACGATGGGCAGGCGCTTGTACGTGGCAAGGAACAGCTCGTGTTCGCGATCGATCAGTGACATGGCATGCAAGAAAAAATGCCCCTCGCCAGCACAGGAGGTGCAGGCGAGGGGCTGAAGTATTCAGCCAAAGAGCCGACTAGCGGTTCTTCTTCTTATGACGATTCTTGCGGAGTCTCTTCTTCCGCTTGTGCGTCGCCATCTTATGGCGCTTCCGCTTCTTGCCACAGGGCATGGTACGGCTCCTAGAGATATGGTTGACAGATCAGTTGAATTCTATAAGGACCGCAAATATACGGATTCCTGGATTCCAAGCACCAACTTCCGGTGCCATGAAATCAAAGCCGTTACATGCCGCTACCGGATGGCTGCGAGCCGGCCGCGCCGGATTCGGAACCTTTCGGGGGTTGGCCAGCGGAGCCACCGGGGGCCGTGCCGCCGCCAGCAGGGCCTGCGGCAGCGGAATCCGGCCGCGCGGCGTTGCGGCGTTCAACATCGTTGAGCACCATCGTGGCGGTTTGCCCGGCGCGCGAGGTGGGATCGATGGCCACCACGCGCTTGAACCAGAACAGCGTGCTGTCGCGATTCTTTTTCATCAGGAACATCATCGCCAGGTTGTACGCCGCGTTCTGGTGTTTTGCGTTGGCGCCGATCACACGGCGCAACTCCGTGATCGCGCGGTCAACGTCCCCGTTGTTGGCAACCGAGAAGGCCATATCGGTGCGGGCGTTCTGGTCATCCGGGTGCGCCTTCAGGTACTCCTCGTACAGCGGCACGGCCTCGGCATGCCGGTCCACATCGTAGTACAGGTTTGCCAGCTTCAGCTTCAGGGCCAGATTCTTCGGGTCGGCGGCAAGTTGGCGCTGCATGTTGGCAATGGCCGAATCCTGCTGCGGAGTAGCCTGTGCCGTGCCCATCATGTTGCCGCCTTCGGCAGCCTGGGGATGGCCCGGCGGCAGTGCGCCGGATGCCTGGCCCTGCTGCTCGTTCAGGTTCATCGGCGGCCCCTTCACCTCGGTCGGCTGGCTGATCAGATATGTCAGCCCGGCGATGACAAGCGCCCCGATGCCTGCGAGCAGGTAGTCGCGGAATGCCGTGCTGGCTGGCGGCGGGCCGGCCAGCGCAATGGTACCGGCGCCAACGGTACCGGCGATCGCCGGCGACGCCTGCTGCACGGGTGCGCCGGATGGCGCCGATGCGACGGGGGCCGCGTGCGGCTCCGCCGTGGCGGCCTGCGGCGCTTGATCGGGGTCGGCGGTCTGTCCGTACGGTTCCCCGCATACCGGGCAAACGCCGGCATCGGCGGCAACCGAACTTCCGCAGCTCAGGCAGTACTTACTCATTACCGTTTCGGCCGGGGGTTGATTTGATTGCGCGATCAACAAGGTCGCGCAGTTCGCGCGACACCTTGAAATGCGGCACGAACTGACCATCGAGATCAACAACCTCGCCGGTGCGTGGGTTCCTGCCGATGCGCGGCGCGCGCTCCTTTACACGGAACGTGCCGAAGCCACGGATTTCCACGTGTTCCTCGTGGCACAGCGCCTCGGCAACCGTTTTCAGGAAGCCGTCGATCACCGCCTCGGTTTCCAGCTTTGTCAGCCCGGTGCCATCGGCAACACGGTCGATTATATCCGATTTCGTCATAGCTGCACAAGATGCAAAAGCTGATGCCGATACGCAATGCAGGGGTGGGCGGCGGGGACAATGTGTGGCTGCTGTTCCGTAAGGAACTACCATCGCATGATATCGGAACATGCGTCCTGAACCTGCTGGCATTGGGAACTCGTCGCCTGGCCAATCTGCACGATCTCGCATACTCCGGTGACGATGGTCCCAAACTTTGGCTTGTTGTCGGCGTACCAGTAAATCGTGCAGTGGCAAACTTCAATACACGGCGCTGGCCCGCCCGTTACAATGGCGGCTCGATAGCAATCGTTGCTGTATGCACCTCCGCCGTTTGAACCGCCAGTACCACCACCACTACCGCCGTATTCCCGACCGCCGCTGCTTCCACTGCCGCCCGATCCACCCTCCCACC
>CBHYLN010000223.1:0-6023 GCA_966128725.1 uncultured bacterium
AACCTTCTTTCCGGGCAACCTTCTTTCCGGGCAACCTTCTTTCCGGGCAACCTTCCTATCGGACGGTATGCGATGGCACGTGATCCTGCGCACGCAATCGCGAGCGTGTCAAAGACACCAGCCAACCTGCGGCAACTGCCACCGTGGATACGCGCTGCAATCGAGCGGCTCCAGGTTGCCGACTCCGGGCAATGGGTTGCCCGTGCAATTCCGGCTCTGGGTGGCAGATCGGTGCTGGACCTTGCGGCAACGGAAGAGGGGCAGGAAATACTGCGCGGATATTTCGCGAAGGTTGGGGGCCGGTTCTGAAATGTTGCGCCCCTCTCCGGCGTTGCGATGTTGCGTGCATGCTGCCGTGGTTCCGTCGCCGGAACGGCCTACACCCTTTCCAGCCGGATGTGCGGCTCGGGTGGCAGCGTTATGGTGATTGCATCACCCGGGCGCACGGCGCCGTCCTGAACCACCACGCCCATCACGCCGGCCTTGCGGACCAGATTCCCCTCGGCATCACGGTCCAGCGTTGCGGCCATCAGGCCGGGCTGGAATGTGTCGAGCTGAACGCAGGGATTGCGCAGCCCGGTAAGGCGCACAACCGCCGTATCGCCGATGTGCAGCAGTGTGCCGGTTGGCAGGCCCAGCAGGTCGATGCCGTGTGTGGTGATGTTCTCGCCGAGATCACCGGCGGCCACGCCAAACCCGGCGGCGCTCAGTTCCTGGAACAGCTCCGAATGAATCAGATGAACCTGCCGGAGATTCGGCTGCGTGGGGTCCTGCGCAACACGCGAGCGATGGCGTACGGTGACGCCCATGTGGGCATCTCCTTCCACGCCAAGCCCTGCGCGCAGTTGGATTTCCTCGCGTGTCGGTTTGCTGAACGTATGGGTTGGGCTGCTGCTAACCGCCAGCACTGTTGCATGCATAACGTATGGATTCCGTATTTGGCTCAAGATCCCAGCGTTGCGCGTGGCAAGCGTGTTGCGCCGGCGCCATAAGGGCAGGGAAGGAGGATACGGTAACGAACACTCCGCTATCTTGTTGCGCGCCGTGGCCACTGGAGTGGCGGATTTCCTGTTGCGGATTGTCGCTGCCTGTGCCACGAACGCTGCAAATCAACCGCGGGGCTTCATGCATCAGCCTATTGTTGGATTTCATCTCGACGAAGAGAACCACTGGGTGGCCGACTTGGCGTGCGGGCACACACAGCACGTGCGCCACGATCCTCCGTGGCAGGAACGCCCGTGGGTGGTCAGCCAGAGCGGGCGCGCCACCAGGTTGGGCACGGAGCTGAACTGCGTCGAATGCGACCGCGCCGGCGTAATCGCGCCGGATAAATCTTGAGCGTCTGAACAGCCTTCACGTTAATCGTATCCGGTGATGATCGCACACATTATCCTGTACGTTGCCGACCAGCAACGCGCCGCGGCCTTTTATACGGATGTGCTTGGCGCCGAGCCATCGTTGCATGTGCCCGGCATGACCGAGTTTCATCTGGGCCAGGATTGCGTGCTGGGCCTTATGCCGGAAACCGGCATCAAACGACTGCTTGGCGACGCGTTGCCGGACCCAGCTTCGGCCAATGGTGTGCCACGGTGCGAGCTGTATCTGCGGGTGGACGATCCCGCCGCATGCCACGTGCGCGCGTTGGCCGCGGGTGCGCGCGAGCTCAGCGGGCTTGCCCCGCGCAACTGGGGCGATGACGCGGCCTACAGCCTGGACCCCGACGGGCACGTGATCGCGTTTGCGCGCGCTTCGGCGTGAAAGGCCAACCGCATCACGGCATCCCCTAGAACGATACCGCCAGCCCGTTCGAGATCTTGAAATCGAACTTTCTGATGCCGACAGGCGGAAGATTGTCGAACCGGTAACGCGAGTTCACCACCAGCGACACCACGCTTGTAATACGCGCGCTTAACTGTGCCTCGGCAAGGATGCGGTAGTCGTCCGGGCGCGATGGGGCGATCTGGTAATACGCGGCCAGCCCAAGATGCCCGATGTTGTTGATATCCCAGTCGAACGACACATAGTTCGTTGAGCGCCCAAGCAGCGTGCGCGGCTGTGCGGTGTCGGCAATCTCCTCCTGCTCCACCATCCCGCCCACGCCCACATGAAGCCGCACGCCGCCGACGGTATCAGCATGGTCAATCAGCGTACAACGAAGGCCGGCGCCAGCCAGATTGCGATCGCGCAGCAGGATGAAGTCGTTGAACTCCTTCTGGGCGAACACCTCGGGCTTGAACGTGCTGTCGAGCGTGAGGATGAATCGGATATGCGCGAATCCGTCGTTGCGATACAGTTCCTCGTTGCTGGAACCGCGCTGATAATTGGCCACCAGGAAGGTATAGAAGTCGGGGTCCACGAGATCCAGCCGATACCCCCCTGAGAGGCTGATGTAGCTGTTGTTGCCTGCCTCGTAGGTAACGCCCACGGTGATCTGATTATGCCAGCCCGGCTTCTGGTTGTCACGGCGCATCGATTCGGTGTTCACCTGAGCACGCGCCGTGGCGCCAAGCGCGGCGCAGAGCACTGGAAGCACAAACGTGCCGATCAGCCATCGATTGATGCATGGGTTGAGGTTGAGCATCCTGTTTCAGGGATGGTGTTGATTACAGCCGTGGCACGCATGCCTGCATCCGTGCGATACTGGCATGCGCGCGGTTGCGCCCGATGCCTGTGGGCGCGAAAATACGATGCGGCGGTTCTTACGCCATACTTCCGGCATCAAACGAAGTGCGTACCCGGGGATTCACCAAACCCGTCCGCATTTCTTGATCCTGGCTTATTGAGCAAGATGGAAGAAGTTCGCCGTGCAGCGCGGTGATATCATTGCACCGTTCGCGATACCCCCCAACCCCCAGCCCCCCTTCAACACACGTTCGCGGCGATGCCGGCAGCGGCTTCGTTGCGGGAATCGACTCGTTCCTTTGCCGGCATGCTTGGTTGCTGCCGGCCCATTACACATCACTTTCCATCGTTGAAGGAGAACATCATGCGTACGAACATGATGACGTTTGCAGTCCGTTTTGCCATCACCGCTGGCGTGGCAATGTTCGCTATCGGAACGGCCTCGGCCCAGTGCCCCAATATCGGCTTGCCAATTGGCGCAAATCCAATCTGCCAGGCCCTTGCGATCAAGACAATTACGCCGGTCCCACAGGTTCAGGACCCGGGTGACCTGAACGGGAATCGCAACGATCAGCTTAACGGTAACGATCAGGAGCTTGGGCTTGATACCGCCGTGGTCGCGGTGCCAACAACGTTTACCTCCACCGGCACCGGATCGTTCACGGCTGTTGCCTCGCCTATCGGCACACCCTGCACGCAGTTCCTTACGCCAACCACTCTTTCGCTTACCGGCACCAGCGCATTGGGCACCATTACCACCACGCTGAGCGCGGTCGCGGCGCAGAACTCGTCGATCATCTCCAACCAGGCCGGCAGCGAGTTCCCGGCGACCGGCAATCTCTACTTCAACGTTTCGGTGTCCATCAGCAGCCAGCCGGGCACGTTCACGTCGAGCACGCCGGTGCACCTGCAGAACACGAACCTTACATCGTTCAATCCGCACGTGAACCAGACCTACACGCTGGTTGGCTCGGTGGACCTGAAGGATGCCAACGGCGTTGCCAAGTATCGCATCAGCAACCTTTCGGTGACGCTCAACTGATAGCGCCCAGGCGCGTTTGTTGATGCATCGTATGCCAGCGGGCGGCGTTCATGCGTGGTTCCATCCACACGGACGCCGCCCGTGGTGCGTTTGGTGGGGTGGTGGTAGATTGGCGGCCACTATGGAAACACATGCCCAACTGGCGGAATCGGGCGAGCGCCGCTACGACCTGCACATCTTCTGCGATTTCGACGGCACAATCGCCAGCGTCGATGTCGGCGTGGAGCTGTTCCGCACGTTTGGTTCGGTGGAGCCGTGGTTGAGCCTGGCCGATTCCGGCGCACTGCCGATTGCCGAATACTGGCACAGTGTTGCCGGTGCGCTGCGCAAGCCGGTTGCATTGGCCGAGCTGGATGCGTATCTGTGTACGGTTGAGGTTGATGCGGGGTTTGCATCACTGCTTGCGTTCGCGCGCGGGCAGGATATCCCGTTTACCGTGGTAAGCGATGGGCTGGATCTGTATGTGGGGCCGGTGCTGGCACGGCATGATGCCGCGGATGTGCCGTACTTCTGTAATCACGCCGAGCTGGATGCCGATGGCGCGATGCAGGTTTCCTTCCCGCATCAAAGCGAATCGTGCTGCGGCCGATTCACCGTATCGTGCAAGCGCAATGTTGTGCTCGGCAACGCCCATCCCGATGCCCGCATCGTGTATATCGGCGATGGCCTCAGCGATGTGTGCCCGGCCGATCACGCCGATATCATTTTCGCGAAAGGAACCCTGGCCGCATACTGCAACGCCGAGCGGTTGCCGCACTATCCCTTTAAAACACTTGCCGATGTGGAGCGCCAGTTGCGGTTGTTGCTGCAACGCCGGCGCATCCGGCCGCGCCACCAGGCGGCCCTGCGCCGGAAGGGCGCGTGGGAAACCGAATAGTAGTTCCATTGCCGGCTGGCGCGGGATTGCGTGTTGCGGCCGAAATATCGCGTGCCCGCTGTTGGTTGCCGTGGCTGCACGCCACGAAGCCGTTCAGCAGGCACGCTGATTGCCGGGGTTTTCCTGTTGTTTGCCCGCGCGCCGCGTTGTGCGGTGCGGGTACACCACAACAATACGTTCACACCGGGCCCTGTGTATCGCGCCGCCGGCGCCGTTTGTTGTCCAGCAGTCAGTTTGCCCTGCTAGCAGGGGCACGGGCCAGCCGCCGGGTCAATCGAAAGGAACCATGTGCAGGCAACGAACCCGGGGCTGAGCGCTACATCCGCGCAGCAGCCGCCAACGTTGACGTTGCTCAGGAATGTGTGCCCCGGGCCGATGATCTGCCGCACGCCACATATTTCCAGCGCAAACTTGCCGGAGCAGGGCACCTGTATCGTGACCGAGGAATTTGGGCCAACGGTGATGCAGCCGTTCGACGAGCAGAACGTGATGCTGCATGCCGTGTTGTTCGAAATGGCCAGTGGACCGGTCTGTGCCTGCGCGGCCATCGCGGCCACCAGAAGCATGGCGCATACGGCCGCCACACCAAGCCAACTCTGAGCAATGCATCGTGTCTTCATGGTGATGTCTCCAAATGAATGTGGATCCGAGATGGGCGCAGCCGTGGCAACGCCCGGCGGGCCTTGCAGTGCCTTCCGGCAGACCGCATGGGGTTTGTTGCGCGGAGCCTTGGGCATCACACCGGCCACCGCCCATCCGATGTGAAGTTCGTGTGGTATTGGTAAAGAGGATTCGTGAACGCCGTATTGGACATTGCCTGCATTCTTGATGCGCGCGCGTGAGCGGCGGGTGCACGCGCAATCCAATCATCCCGCTGCTCCGTATTACCACCATCTTCCCCGATCATCGCCCGCAATTGCGCTGCTCCACCAACGCAGTGGTTGCTCCGCCAGAACATCATGGCCCGGAGCAGGGCCAACCCATGCCTGTACCGTTCGATCAGTGTGCGGTTATCGATCCGTATGAACACGTTTTTTCAACATGACATGAACCGGAGGGGATTATGGCAATCGTACAGGACAACTTGATCCTGACCAACCTGCTCAGCGTAACGCTGCTTTCACCGAACGGAGGCGAAACGTTGCAGCCAGGAACTTCAACGCTGATCCAATGGCAGAGCCTTGCGGCCTCGAAGCATGGGCTGAAGTATTCGTTGGATGGCGGCACCAACTACATCGACATCGTCAACGATCTGCCGGGTTCGCAACAGAGCTACGCATGGATTGTACCCAATGTCAGCTCCACGAACGTCCGTGTGCGCGTGGCTTCGCGCGACGCGGCGAACAACCGCGTGACGGACGACAGCGACGGCGTGTTCACGATCGCGCAGACGCAGCCGCTGACGGTGCAGGTGACCGCGCCGAACGGCGGGCAGAGTTTTGCGCCGGGCCAGCAGGTCGTGATCACCTGGAACAGCACGGG
>CBHYLN010000224.1:0-5936 GCA_966128725.1 uncultured bacterium
GTAGGAAGTGAGGAGTGGGAAGTACGAAGTAGGAAGTGAGGAGTGGGAAGTACGAAGTAGGAAGTGAGGAGTGGGAAGTACGACGTGAGAATTATGAACGACGAAAGCACGGCTCGGGATCTTTCGTAATTCAAAATTCGTAACTCGAAATTCATAATCGCGATTCCAAGCATGGATTTTACCGTCGACGTCGATCTGCCAACAATCACGATCCCGTGCCCGAAGCTGCCGGAGGTTGGGTCGCTGCCCAGCATCCCGCTGCTTGGCGGGGCCGAGCTGAAGGCGTTCCTGGATTTCGCGTCGGGTCCGGCAACCGATTGCAAGCTCTCGTTCAATCTGCTGATCCAGCTTGGGCCGGTGCTTGCCAACATGGCCTGCCTGATGAAGGTGCTTGCGGTGTTCGGCGCGCTTTCGGATTTCATCAGCGCGGTGCCCGATCCGTTCAAGCTGGCGCAGGTGGTGCCCAAGACGCTGAAAACCATCGCCGACGTGCTGACGTGTTTTCCGCCGCTGGCAATTGCGAACCTGATCATGATGATCATCGCGATCATCGAGTTGATCATCAAGTTTTTGAAGTGCCTGATCGAACAGATCATGAGCATCATCAACATCCTTGACAACATCCACATCGATATAGCGTTCGGCAACAAGCCGTTGCTCGACGCGCTGAATTGCCAGCAGGGAAGCGCGATGAACGCCTTTGCCGCGCTGATGCTGGCGATCGAGGCGCTGCTGCCGATCATCAAGATCATCATGATGCTCGCCGGCATGGCGGGCGGCGGGGTTCAGTTGCCGGCGATGCCGGATCTGGAGGCCATCATGAAGATCAAGGACCCCAAGGAAGCGGCAACGGCGCTGCAGGGTGCCGTTACGATGTTCCAGGCGGTGAACACCGCCCTTACGCCGCAATTGACCGCGGCCCAGGCAGCAGCCGACGCGGCGAACAATTCCGGCACCGGTGGCGGAGTAACCGAAAACGTCTGATGAATGAAGAATGGTGATTGAGGAATGGTGAACGAGTAATGGTGAATTGCGAATGAAGAAATTCGTGATCCGCCTTTGTAGTCCCCCATTCCCAATTTCTCATTCGTAATTCCTAATTCGTAATTCTCAAAACATGGCTCGCGAATTTCTTGGAACAGGCTGGAAATTTCCGATACGCGTGAACTCGCGCGGCGGTCTCTCGTTCTCCAGCCACGAGCAGGATATCGAGGAGGCGATCTGGATCGTGCTTGGTACGTCGAAGGGCGAACGCGTGATGCAGCCGTCGTTTGGCTGCGGCATTCACGATTACGTGTTCGCGCCGAACGATGCCGCCACGCGCGGGCTGATCGCCAACGAGGTGCAGAAATCGCTCTCGGAATACGAGCCGCGAATTACCGTGGAAGGGGTGCGCGTTGAATCCTTCCCCGGCAGCGAAAATCGACTGCTGATCTACGTGGACTACCGCGTACGAACCAACAACGCGAAGCGAAATCTGGTGTATCCATTCTATCTGACGGAGCCCTGATGCCTCTCGAAGCTCCCAATCTCGACGATCGTCGGTTTGCCGACCTCGTGGAAGAAGCCAAAACCCTGATCCCGCGGTACACGCCGGAATGGACCGACCACAATCTGTCCGATCCCGGCATCACGATGATCCAGCTTTTCGCATGGCTGAGCGACATCGTGCTCTACCGGCTGAATCGCGTTCCGGATCGGCTGTACATAAAGTTCCTGCAGTTGATCGGTGTTGAGCTGAAGCAGGCCGTGCCGGCCTCGGCCGAGGTTACGTTCAGCTTCGCCAATCCCAACAGCAGCACGCCCAGCATCGTGGTGCCTCGCGGAACGCGCATCGGGACCTCGCAGCAAACCAGCACGCCCAGCGTCGCCGATCCCACGATGCTCCCGGCCGAGCAGGACGAGCCGGTGATCTTCGAGACCGATGAACCGATCGTGGCCATCAGCGCTGTGCTCAAGCGTGTGCAGGTGTTCGACGGCACCACCTACACCGAGCGTACCACAGCGAACGACCCGCTCACCGAGCAGTACTATCCGTTCGGTTCGCTGGCGAAAACCGGAAGCGCGCTCCTGCTGGGATTCAGTTCGCAAAGCCTGTTCCCCACCGAGGAGATCAGCCTGTACGTGCGCGCCTATGTGGACCCGGACACGCTTACCGCATATGGATGCGCGGGCGCAACGGCGGTAACCTCGGCGACGGTGCAGTGGGAATATTGGAACGGCTCGCGTTGGAGCAAGCTGAGCATCGTGAAGGACGAGACTTCCGCGCTTACGGGCAGCGGCAGGGTGTACTTCAACGGCCCCAAGGACATCGTGCGCGACACGATCGGCACCGTGGCCGACGAATCGCTGTACTGGCTGCGTTGCCGGCTTACCAGCTCGGCCTACGAAACGGCGCCACGCATCGAGGCCGTGCTTACCAACACGGTGCGCGCCACCGCCGCGGTAAGCACCAGCGACGAGGTGGTGGGCTCGAGCAACGGCACGGCATCCCAGATTTTCACGCTGGCCCATGCGCCCGTGTACGCCAAGGCGATACGTCCGCTGGAGGAGCGCCTGAGCGAGGCCGCCGAGTTGCAGGCCAACCCGCCCAATGAGTCCGAACAGAAGGAACAGGACGAGGAGTGGCGGCTGCGCGAATACAGCAAGGGCTTCTTCCTGGAAGTGCAGGAGGGGACCAACATCCGCCCCTGGGAGGAGGTGGAGGATTTCTACAGTTCCACGGCCGATGACCGCCACTACGTGCTGAACCGTACAACCGGCGTGATCACGTTTGGTGACGGCCGCAACGGCCGCATCCCGCTTGCCGGCGTGAACAACATCATCGCCCGGTTCTACCGCTACGGTGGCGGCGCCACGGGCAATGTGGGTTACGGCACCATCTCCGACCTGCAATCCTCCGTGACCGGCATCGGCACGGTTACCAACTACTGGGCGGCCGAGGGCGGCGCCGACGAGGAGAGCGTGGACGACGCCAAGGCCCGCGCACCGAAGGAGCTGAAGGCGCGCGACCGTGCGGTGACCACGCAGGACTACAAGTTCCTGGCCATGGAAACCCCGGGCGTGAGAGTGCGGCGCGCGCATGCGATGCCGCTGTACCACCCGGACTTCCCGGATGTGGAGGTGCCCGGCGTGATCACGGTGATGGTGATCCCGGAAACCGATGCCCCGAACCCGATGCCGACCGAGGCCACGATGCGTGCGGTGTGCGAGTATCTCTCCGAGCGCCGCCTGCTTACGGCCGAGGTGTATGTGGCTCCACCGAAGTACCGGCTGGTATCCATCGAGGCCGTTGTTGTGGCCAAGCCCACCGCCGACCCCGCTACCGTGAAGGCCGCCATCGATACGGCGCTCTCGGATTATCTGGACCCATTGGTTGGCGGCGCCGACGGCCAGGGCTGGCCGCTTGGCGGCGCGGTGCTGTACTCGGAGATCTTCCGCACGGTGCTTTCGGTGGACGGCGTGATGATCGTTGAAACGGTTCGCATTTCGGTGGACGGCGAACAGTTCGGCGACTGCGAGAATGCCACGATACCCAAGGATTATCTGGTGTACTCCGACGGGCACGACATCACGGTGAACTTCACATTGACGAACTAATCCACACGGCCAAGCGGACCAGGGCGATCATGGCACAGGACGGAACCAAATATCTGCTACTCGACGGCCACCAGGGCACCGACCCGCGCAACGGCTGGCGTGTTGCATCGCTTACGGCGATGGAGGCCGGCCCGGGCGCGCTTCGGCTGGCCGCCGCGCCTGCGCCGCCGGTACCGCTTGCGGGCGACGTCGGCACGTTCGCCGGCATGGAGAACCCTACTGGCGTTGCGATCGCGCCCGACGGCACGGTGTACGTTAGCGATGGCGATCACGACACGGTGCTGAAGGTTGTTGAGCGCGACGGCATGCAGGTATCGGCCTATGTGATGCGGATTGCCGGCGGCGGCAACAACGGCGATCGGTTTGTGTATGTGCCCGCCGCGATGCGCCTGGAACGGTGGCCGCGCACGGTGCGCGGTGTGCCGGCCAGCATGGATGCCGTGGAGGTGATTGCCGAAAACGTGTGGAATCAGGATGACGCGCGCGGCCTGGTATTGCGGGCGATTGGCGCCACCGACACCGCCTGTGCGTGTGGCGGCTCATCGGCCGGCGGTGGGTGCGGCTGTGGCGGCACCGGAAGTAAGGGCGGCAGCGGCGGTTGCTCCTGCGGGGGCGGGGCCACGGGCAAATCCACGGCGAAGGCCGGCAATTGCACATGTGGCGGCTCGGGAACCGGCTCCACCGGCAGCGGCGCTACCGGCAGTGGCAGCACCGCCGCGCGAAAACCGGCTGCGATTGCCGCCGAGACATACGAGGCCTACCCGGCGCATCTGCCGGGAGGGGCGATCTGCGGCACATCGGTTACCGCGCTGCCATGCACGGGCGGCACGGGAAATCAGCCCCGGCGGTTCCGCTCGCCGCGCGGGCTGGCCGTGAGCACAACCAACCTGCTGTACGTGGCCGATACCGGCAACAATCGTGTGCAGTGCATCAACCTTCGTGGCCTGGTGCTGGCCGGCATATGGGGCCGGCGCGCCGATGCGGCGTACGTGGCCGCGCTGCCGCTTGAGCAATGCAGCGCGCCGGCGGTTGCCGTTGGCGATCCGATAGCGGGCTCGCGTCCCGGCGAATTTGATGGCCCGTGGGATGTGGCGCTTGACGCAGCCGGAAACCTGTTCGTGACCGACCGGAACAACGCCCGCGTGCAGCGCCGTTGCTGCACAAGCGGGACGTTCAAGGCGTTCGCGGGCACCACGCTGGCCGCGCACGTTTTCCAGGTGCTGTACGGGCCGCACTTCAACGAGCGCTACGTCTACATCCCGCTGGCGAATCGGCTGGAGTTGTGGAGCGGCGCGCCCGGTAGCATACCGGCGGATGCCAGCGCGATACAGACGGTGAACGCAACGCCCACAAGCCTTGAACAGGCGCGCGTTGCCGTGCTGGATGCGATCAACGCGCTGGGCTCGACCGATATCCTTGTTGAATGGGAAACCGGCTATCCGGAGCATCTGGAGGCCGACGAACCGTTCGTTCAGCCGGAGCATCTGGTGGTGGACACCGCCGGCCTGGTGTACGTAACCGATGCCGGCCGCTCCTACGTGAAGGTGATCGACGGGCAGGGCCGCGTAACCGAACACATCACCTATGCCAGCGAGCTTACCGGCACATTCCCGCCAACGGCGATCACGATCGACTCCGCCGGGAAGCTGATTGTTGCCGGGGGCGGCGGCCTGCATCGCTTCGAGCGCGCCGGTGGAACGTTCCGCTACGGCGGCAGGGCGCATGTTTGCTCGTGTTCGCGCACGGTGGCCTGCGACGCCAAGGACCGCCTGCTTACCTGCGGCGACGGCGAACCGGGCGTGGCCTGGGTGGCGCCGGCTTCGGGCTTTGAAAAACAGGGCATCTATGTGTCGGCCGCGCTCGACAGCGGGGTGGACCGTTGCCAATGGCATCGCATCGTGGTGGAGTTCGCCGAGGCGATCCCGCAGGGGGCCTCCGTGCGAGTGTGGACATACACATCCAACACGCTTCTGCCCGATGCCGACATCGCGGCGCTTACGCCCGACCAATGGCGCACCGGCCAGCTTAACGGAACCGATTTTCTGGTGCTCAGCGGCCAGGGGCGGTATCTGTGGCTGATGATCGAGATGCACGCCGATGGCGCGTCCACGCCGGCGATCGCGCACCTGACAGCATTCTTCCCCCGCATCACATACATGCAGTATCTGCCGGCGGTGTATCAGGCCGATCCGGTAGCGAAGGATTTCACCGAGCGCTTCCTGTCGATTTTCGAGACGGTGTTTTCCAGCATCGAACGCCGCGTGGACAAGCTAGAGCAATACCTCGATCCCGAGGGTGTCCCGGCGCCGTTCATCGGCTGGCTGGCAAGCTGGATC
>CBHYLN010000225.1:0-5935 GCA_966128725.1 uncultured bacterium
TCAGGGCCCGCAGGGGACTTCCACCCCTTAGTCACGCGCCATGCCTGGCGCACTACGCAGCGGGCCGGCAGGGAGTTCCCCCCTCGCCGGCCCGTTTGTTGCGTTCGGAATTATCGCCCATGCGGCGCGGCTATAAGCCCACCACCTTGCGCAATTGCGTAAGCAGGGCGTGCATGTCCTTGGGTAGATCGGCGACAAACATCACCGGATGGCCGTTGGCCGGATGCTTCACGGTGATGCTCTCGGCATGAAGCGTCAACCGGGCGATCAGCGGACGCTCCTCGCGGTCGTACGACCGGAACTTGCGCTTGAACGACGAAAGCAGCAGCTCCTGGCGGTTGCCGTACAACGGGTCCACCACCAGCGGGTGCCCGATGGCCTTGCAGTGCACGCGGATCTGGTGCGTGCGTCCGGTTGTGGGCCGCGCCTCCACGTACGTGAAGCCACGATAACGTTCGCGCACGCGAAGGATCGTGATGCTTTCCTTGCCGCGCGCGCTGGGGCGCATCATTCCCGGCCTGCTGGAATCCGGCGCAAGCGGGATATCAACAGTCACCTCGTCCTCGGCCAGTTCCCCTTCGATCACCGCCGCGTATACCTTGATCGGCTCGTGACGTTCGAACTGATCGTTCAACAGTTTATGGGCCTCGGCATCGCGGGCGAACACCACAACACCGCTTGTATCCTTGTCGATGCGGTGCACCGTCCACAGCCGCCCAAATCGCTCCTCGGCGATCTCCTTCAACGAAACCCCGATCACATAACGCTCGCGAATCGTTGCCACACCGGAAGCCTTGTCGAACACGATGATGCGTTCGTCCTCGTGCAGCACGGTAAACCTGGGGCGCTCGCGGTGTTTGCGAACCGGTTCATCGTCGGTGAAATCCATGAAGTCGGTCATCGTTGAAAGTCTCCCCGCGCCGATCTCAGCGTGTTCATCATCAACATTGCAATGGTCATCATTCCCACACCGCCGGGCACCGGCGTTATCGCCGAGGCTATCGGAGCAACGGCATCAAAATCCACATCGCCTACAATCCGGTATCCCTTTTCGGTGGACGGATCGTCCACCCGGTTGATGCCCACATCGATCACCACCGCGCCGGGCTTCACCATGTCGGCGGTGATATAGCGCGGGCGTCCGATCGCGGCAATCAGGATATCGGCCTCGCGTGTGATCGCCGCCAGATCATCGGCCGCCGAATGCGCAACCGTCACGATCGCATTGCCGCCATCCCGCTTCTGCATCAGCATATTGGCCAACGGTTTGCCCACGATGTTGCTGCGCCCGATCACCACCGCGCGCCGGCCGCTTGTGGGGATCTTGTAGTACTTCAGCATTTCGATAACACCCGCCGGCGTGCATGATTCCTGCGCCGGCAGGCCGATCACCATGCGCCCAACGTTGACCGGGTGAAACCCGTCCACATCCTTCCGATAGTCGATCGTCTCGACAACTTCCTCGTAGTCGATATGCGCCGGCAACGGGCTCTGCACCAGGATGCCGTGAATCGACTCGTCCTGATTGAGCTGGCGAACCAATGCGATCAGCTCGTGCTGCGGCAACGATGCATCCAATCGGTGGGTAACCGAGTGGAACCCGAGCTTCTCGCACATGCGCCCCTTGGAACGCACGTACGACTGCGAGGCCGGATCATCGCCAACCAGCACCACGGCAAGCCCGGGGATTATCCCGCGCTCCTCCTTCAGCCGGTTGGCCTGTTCGGCCACCTGTTCCAGAACTGCATTCGAGACTACCTTGCCGTCGATGATGAGCGGTTGCGACATGTGCGCGCGAGTTAATGGCATTGAGACGATTGTAGCGTGCGGCCGACGCCAGGCACCGGCGCACCCTTCGGAGAACCTGAAAGTTACGGCACGGACCGCGATTGCGCATCCGTGCGGCGGCGGGTGTCGCAGGTTGTCACAGTGGGACAGCATATCCACACCCACAGGATTGGGCTGCCTTGCGGCAGTCACCCCCGGGGCCGGGCTCACCTAAATTCCGAGCCGTGCTCACTTTGGGCGGACTCGGTTGTTATCTGGTTCAGGCCCATCGTTGCCGGCACACCGGCATTCCCGCGCGCACGTGAGCGCCGTTCAGTATCCGTTGACTGTCATGCACGTTTCGGATAACGACCATCCAACATCGCTAGCGCTGCCGCACCGTATGCTGGCCGTGCTGCTTGCGTGCGTGGCCCTGATGATGGCCGGCCGGCTGCACGCGCAGCCAACCGTGGACTACGAACAGTTCCCACCGCAGCCGCTCCCCGACACACCTGCCGCGCTGGTGCCGGCCTACGGGTTCAACGACGACGAATTTTCCGTTGGCGCCTACATGGCGCTGCTGGGCCGCAACGACAGCATCGCAACGCTGTGGGAGTTGGCGCGGAGCCTTGGTATCAGAATCATCGAATGGCGCGACGAGATACAGTGGAGCCGGCATTTCGACACGCTTGCCAACGAGGCGCGCGGTCGCGACCCGGTTACCGGCCGCTGGCTGGAGGGATTCATCCCCAGCAGCACGCCGTGGGCGCAGCTTGGCTGGGGACGGCAGATAACGCTGTTCCCGTTCGATTCGTCCGAATCATGGTACTGGCCATGTTTGTTCCTGCACCGTGTGGGCGGGCGCGATGCGTTCAACCCGTGGATGCGCGATCACAACGGCCAACCGGTTCGCGAGCGTGTGTTCGATGCCGCCACGGCGACGCCCGGCGCAACGGTGCTTGGCGCCATGGTTATGGGATACGATTCGCTTCGGCAGAAATATCGGTTCACGCCACCGCCCGATCCCTGGACCAACAACGACAGCGCACAACACGCCGGGGATGTGTTCTACGAACGCAACGATCTGGACCTCAGCGGCCGCACGCTGTACATGGTGGTAACGGGGCACCTGTTCAAACCGGGCTCGGACGGTTTCACGGGCCCGATTGCCGAGGCGGGCGAATCGCTTGTGGATGTGGAGATATGGAACGAGGTGCCGCGCGGCAGCACGTTTCTGGCCGAGGACGGGAAGGTGCGCGCGGCCGCCGCCGACACAACGTTCCTGTACACCACGCTGAGCGTACCGAAAAGCACGCTGGCCCCGCGGCCCGGCGACACATCGTACGCGGCGCTTCGCTCGGTATCGCTGCCGGTGGACATGATCCGCCCGGCATCGGGTGGACCGGGCGGGCCGTGGAACGCGGCGAACTCCGAGCACCGATTCGACGTGCGCGTACGCTGGACCGGCCGGGAAATGCTTGCCATACGTTCGGTGGCGATCCGCGACACGGCGCTGCAGCTTCTGCATGGAACCCGGAGCGACGACAGCGCGTTCCGTGCGCGGCTGGATCACATTGTGGAATACGTGCTTCGCGGACCGTTGCCGGGCGCAACCGAGCAATGGCGCGTCGACAGCACGGTTGCGCCACGCACGGAGAAGATCATCCGATTTTACTCGGGCGACGAAGGCCATTATACCCGGAACGCCGGATTCACGTATCTGGACACCATGCTGTTCCACCGCTATCCGGCACCATGGCTCACCGCCGCCGACAGCCTGGCGCGCGGCGTTCGGGCATGGCGCGCCCAGAACGGACGCAACCCACAGCAGTACGTGATGACCAGCCAGAGCGAGATCTGCGTGGAGAACTATCCGCATCTGAACGATGTGCGATTCGGCTACGGCACCGATACCAACGGCCTGCATCGCAAGTTCGACCTGCCGGCGCACATCAACACCACGCCCACGCTGCGCGAGCACAATGGCGGCCGGTTCTGGATTCCGTTGCTGAACCTGACGGGCGATCGTGAGCGCGACCTGGACACGGTGGAAACATATGCCCGCTCGTGGAACCGGATGAGCATCGGCGCAAATATCGTTGGGCACGTTCGCCAGCCGTACGACGATCTGGTGCTCAGCCGCCTTGGGCCGGCCGGCTGGGCATCGCGACGCACGGGCAGGCGATTGATCCAATGGGTGGGATCGTTCTCCACGATGTTCGTGCACTGGATCACAACCACGCCCGCCGGCCGCGATACGTTATATCGCGACACGATTTTTTCGCACATGATCGAAGGCGCCGAACTGCGCGGGCTGATCAACCTGGGCCTGTGTTACGGGTCGCGAGGGATTCACTACGCCTATCTGGGCGGCTCGTATCAGGAATACTCCCAGCCGGTTCCGCTGGGCAACGGCACGTTCGGGCGCAACTACCTTTCGTACTTCACACCGCTTGGCCCGCATGCCAACGATACCGACGAGACGCTGGAGCAGGTTCGGCTGGAGTCATCGCCCGATCTGGGCCCGCCAACACAACGCGACACGATACGCGGGATCTGGACCGGCCGGGGCAGCCGGCAACGCGAAATGGCGTGGCTGGATACGGCCTGGCTTCCGTCGATCGGGCGGCAACTGCGCCGGCTGCGATGGCGCGACGCATACTCCATCCACTATACGGCGCCTCAACCGTACATCGCGCGGTATGCCCCGCGCACTGCAACGTCGCGGCCAATCGCCCCCGGCGAACCAGTGCGGGCGCTCAACGCCGTGGATCGCAACGGCCGGCCGGACCCGGCCGAAAACACGTTCGTGGAGCTTGGGCTGTTCGATGTTCTTCCCGGTCGCGATGCCCACGGCAATCACGATCCCGCGGCCGACTCCACATTCATCATGCTCGCCAACCGCCGCACGTTCGAGCGCCCGGCCGACATCCCGGCAGCCAGCCCGCGCGGCGCGTATCTGGACAGCCTTGCCGAGACACGTACGCTGGTGGTTCAGCTTGGAACATTGCCGGGCATCGGCACCCCATCGGAGACGTTCGTGCGGGTGCGCGAGCTGGCCGCCGACACTACGCCGCTGCCGCTTTCAGGCGGCGTGCCGCGCCGCGCTCTGGATACGGTGATACGAGCCGATGCGGCATTCGCCATCACGCTCAGGCCGGGCGGGGCAGCGCTTCTGGAGATCACACGAAGTGTGGCGTTGGGTTCAAACGATACGGCTGGCGGCAAACCGGCATCGGCACTGGCCGTGCAGGCGCAGCCCAATCCGGCACAGGGGCGGGTTATGATGATCGTTCGGCTGCCCGAACCCGGCCCAATGGAGCTCCGGCTGTTTGATGCAGCTGGCAGGATGGTTGGCGCTCTGGCACGCTGGAACCACCTGGCCGCCGGAAGCTACAGCATCCCCGTTTCGCTTGGCGGCATCCCCGCGGGGGCGTACACGGTTGAGCTTGCAAGCAACGGCGGGCGGGCATCCGAGCCGCTGATCGTGGTTCACTGATCTCGCGACGTTGCCCGTCACGATGTGCCGGCGCGGGCATCAACGCACGCATCGTGAAGCGGCCTCGGGATATTCATCCGCGCCCACGGGCCTCAGCGGCGCGCGAACGCACGAAGCTCATCGGCCGACAGCGCGTTCAGCGTGCCATCGGGCGTAAGCCCACCCTTGCGCGCCATGGTAATCCCGTACCGCATGTTGGCGAAATCGGCGATCGTGTGGGCGTCCGGGTTGATGGCAATCGGCACGCCCTTGCGGCGCGCATACCGCACCATGCGCCAGTTCAGATCCAGGCGCATCGGATTGCAGTTCAGCTCGATCGCCTTGCGATGTTCGGCTGCCGCATCGATCACCTGCTTCAGATCCACCTCGTAGCCCTTGCGCTTCAGGATCAACCGCCCGGTGGAGTGCCCCAGTATTGTTGCCGCCGGATGGCTTAGCGCACGGCAGATCCGCTCGGTTTGCGCCTCGATCGGCAGGTTGAACTGGGAGTGTACGGATATCACCACCGCATCCAGCGCGGCCAGGGCGTCGTCGTCAAGGTCCAGCGAACCGTCGCCAAGGATATCACACTCGATCCCCTTCAGCACACGGAACTCGGCCGGATCGAACGTCCGGTTCAGCTCGTCGATCTCGCGCCCCTGCTGCTCCAGGCGCCGTTCGTCCAACCCG
>CBHYLN010000226.1:0-5851 GCA_966128725.1 uncultured bacterium
CTCACTTCGTCATTCTCACTTCGTCATTCTCACTTCGTCATTCTCACTTCGTCATTCTCACTTCTACATTCTCACTTCAACATTCTCACTTCAACATTCTCACTTCAACATTCTCACTTCGTCATTCTCACTTCAACATTCTCACTTCGTCATTCTCACTTCGTCATTCTCACTTCGTCATTCTCACTTCGTCATACTCCGCCCATGATCCCGTGATCCTCGTAGGCCTTGATGATGTCCTTCACCAGGCGGTGGCGCACCACGTCGGCCTTCTCGAAGTACACGAAGCCGATGCCGTCGATCGATTGCAGGATGCGCTCGGCCTGCACCAGCCCGCTCTCCACGTTCTTGGGCAGGTCGATCTGTGTAAGGTCACCCGTGATGATCGCGCGGCTGTTGGCGCCAAGGCGGGTAAGGAACATCTTCATCTGCATCTGCGTGGCGTTCTGCGCTTCGTCGAGAATCACGAACGCGTTGTTCAGCGTACGGCCGCGCATGTAGGCCAGCGGCACAACCTCGATGCCACGCTTCTCCACCATCGCCTTCAGCTTCTCGGCGGGGATCATGTCGTCCAGCGCATCGTACAACGGGCGCAGATACGGGTCGATCTTCTCCTTCAGGTCGCCGGGCAGGAACCCCAGGCTTTCGCCCGCTTCCACGGCCGGGCGCGCCAGCACCAGCTTGGTGACCTCGCGATTGCGAAACGCGGCAACGGCCATCGCCACGGCAAGATAGGTTTTGCCGGTGCCGGCCGGCCCAACGGCAAACACGATGTCGTTTTCGCGAACCGTGCGATAATACTCCTTCTGGCGCTCGCCCCGCGCCTTCACCACGTTTTCCTTGCCGAAGAGGATCACCTCGTCCAGGTCCTGCCCCTGAAGCTGCTGTTCGCCACGCCCACCGCTCACCAGATCGATAATGGTCTCCACATCCTTCGGCACAAGCGACCCGTTGCGCTGCACCATGTAGATCATCTCGTTGATGATCTTCTCGATCACGGTTGTTTCGGCGGGCTCACCGCGCAGGATCACCACGTCGCCGCGAACGGTGACGGTGGTATCAAACCGGCTTTCGAGTACGGAGAGATTGGCGTCGTTGAATCCTAGGAAGGCGAGCAGGTCGATGCTTCCAAGCTTGATCTTCTTCTCTACTATTTCCATGGGGCCAAAGTTAGCTGTTCGTTCGCAGTTCGCATCCACAACCGGCGATGAAGGCCAGGCAATATCGTACAACAGCGGCACACAGGGCGCATGCGCGGCGCATCCGGGGCACGCAATCTCAAACGCGAGAGCGATGGCCAGCCCCGTGTATACAGGGCAGGCCCATCAAAGGAAAAGCCCTCCGGGCCTCGTGTGAGGGCCCGGAGAGCTTCCCGATTCGTCCTTCCAGGATTAGGCCTTACTTCTTGCCGCCGCTGCCAGCATCCTGCTGCTCAACGGGGGCCTGGCGCTCGGCCGCTGCACGCCGCGTGGCGGCCGCTGCTGCGATGCGCTTCTTGCGATAGTACAGGCGCTCGGCGCGAAGCTCCTCGTCCGACTTCGGGCCGGCCGTCGGGATCTTCAGCTCCTGACCCGGGAAGATGATGTCCGGGTTGCGAATCTGGTCGCGGTTGGCGATGTAGATCTTCGGCCACATCGTTGCATCGTTGTAGATCGACTCCTTGCCGGCGATGTTCCACAAGCAGTCGCGATCCTTTGCCCACGTGCCCACGGTGTAGGTGCCCGAGTTCTTCGGAACACGACCGTAGATGTTGTTGATCTCGCGGGCGATGTCGATGATCTTGTTATAGAACTCCGGCAACAGTGCCAGCTTCTCGTGGCGCATGGCGTTGAGCTGGGCCTCGAGCTGCTTCACTTCCGGGATCATCGCGGCAAGCTGATCGTCCGGCATGCGGCTGATCTCGCGAACGCGGCTCTCGATGCGACCAAGGCGCTCGCGGAAGTCGCGAACACTTGCCTCGGTGGCGCCCAACAGGGCGTAGATCTCATCCTGGCACTTCTTGACGTCGTTCATCAGCTGTGCCAGCTGCGTGTTCATCTGGTTGGTCTCGTTGGTCAGCGCATCCAGTTCGCTCTGCATGCCGTTGACCTTGGACTGCCACTCGGCGATACGAACCTCGGCTTCCGCCTTCGTGAGGTCCTCATCCCGCTTGTTCGGATCTACTGTTGGCGGCTGGGCGATTGCGGGCGTCGCAACCAGCACCAGTGCCAGCATAAGAAGGAATTTCTTCATTGCGATATCTCCAGGTTGTTATTTCTCTCGTGAGTTGTGAATCAGCGACGTGGCTTGGATTCCACCGGCGCAGGTGGCGGCGTGTCCTTGTAGTCGGGCCACACATCAGGCCACTGGGCCAGCTTGCTCTGCACAAATGCACGGTCCTTGCTGCACTTGTCAAGCTCCGCCTTGCGTGCGTTCACCTCACTCTGGAGACGACTCTTCTCATCCCTCTTGGCACGAATCTGCTGCGTCAACGTCTGTTCCTTCTGGCGCAGCTCGCGCATCTTGGCAAGCTGCTCCTCGGTGATCTTGCTGGAGCAGCTGGCCAGGGTCGCCATCGAGGCTACCGCCACCAAGAGCGCTCCATACCGCAATGCTTGTTTCATTAAGTATTCCTCCTCGGTTTGGAATCGGATGTATTTAGAGTGCGTTCTTCGATCACGTTACTGCAAACATCCACACGTTGCTCATCGGTCACAGTATCTACATCGAATCGTATTGAGGGGGGATGTCACGCGCTGTCTGGATGGGTATCCGCCAAACGGGTGTACCGAATGACGGCCCAAAGTTATCAAAATCCACCGTGATTCAAGCGTTTCAATTGGACAAACGTACCGGGAATCGCGGAAGTTAGCGGGCATTGGCGGCAACAACGTGTAACGGGGCGATATATGGCGGCAATGTTGATCGCAAAACGATACATCGGCGGTACAACCGGGCTCAGGGCATATCGCCGCGCGACCCGATCGCGCACGGATATCCCCCTGCCCTGCCGCCCATCCGGCGCTCGCGGCGCCATGGTGATCCCCGGCCGGGGGCGGCTTCATCGGGGCGCGATCACTCGTACCGCAGGGCATCGATCGGGTCCAGCCGCGATGCCTTCCAGGCCGGATAGCTGCCGAACACCAGGCCGATGAACGAACAGATCGCGATGGCGCCAAGCGCGTTGTTCCACGGGAAGGGCGCGGGCGCGTCCATCAGGCCGGCCAGCAACAGGCCGCCCAGGAAGCCGATGCCGATACCGATCATCGCGCCGAACTGGCACAGCGTAAGCGCCTCGATCATGAACTGCGAAAGGATATTCCCGCTGGTGGCGCCCACCGCCTTGCGGATACCGATTTCGCGCGTGCGCTCCTTCACCGAAACCAGCATGATGTTCATGATGCCCACGCCGGCCGCCAGCAACGCGATGGCGCCGCACGCCATGCCGAACACCGAGACGTATTGCGTAAGGCCGCCAAAGGTTTCGGTAATCGATTCGTTGGTCGCGATCTCGAAATCGTTCTCCTCGCCCAGCTTCACGCCACGCAGCGCGCGCATGATGCCGATCGCCTGCCCCATCACTTCATCGAACTGCTCGGCCGACTGCGCGCGAATGTTCAGGATGATCGATGATTCCCACTCGTCGAAGAAGTACTTCGTGGCGCTGGTGATCGGCACCAGCGCAAACGCATCCTGGCTTTGCCCGAACACCGCCCCCTTCGGCTTGGCCACGCCTATCACCAGGTAGCGATGATTGTTCAGCGATACCGACTGGCCCAGCGCCGATTGATCCTTGAACAGCAGCTTCTCGATCTCGTCGCCGATCACCGCAACGTCGGAGCGCAACTGAACGTCCACGTCGGTGATGTTGCGGCCAACCGCCAGATCGAAATCCGCCAGCCCCAGGAAATTCTCGTCGCTTCCGTACACGGTCACCATCGGATCGGTGGAGCGCTTGTCGTGTTTGGCCACCACCCCCATCGTCTGGTTCTGCAGGCTTACAAGCTGGGCATCGGTAAGGCGGCGGCGCAGCTCCTGCCCCTGCCGCACGGTGATATCCTTGCGGTTGCGATAACGCCGCCAGTTGTCGCCGAAGTTCATCACGGGGGTCCGCGTGATCATGAACGACGTGGAACCGAACGATTCCAACTGGGTCTTGAGCTTGCCATCGAGCGCGCCAACGGCAGCGGCCACGCCCACAATGGCGAACACGCCGATCGCCATGGACAGCAGCGTAAGCGAGGCGCGCAGCTTGTTGCCAAGGATCGACTGGATCGCCATCCGTATGGGTTCGTAGATATGCACGTTCGGCTCTCTTTGGGATTATCGTTCGCTCGTGTCAACGTA
This sequence comes from uncultured bacterium, assembly GCA_966128725.1. Taxonomy (GTDB): domain Bacteria; phylum Bacteroidota; class Ignavibacteria; order OLB7; family OLB7; genus JAFDZV01. The sequence continues at coordinate 4,327 of CBHYLN010000226.1, forward strand.
CCGCCGCGGCTTTCGCGCACGGCCATCGATTCTTACTCCGCGCGCAGGGCATCCACGGGGTCCATGCGGGCGCCACGAAACGCCGGGATGATGCCGGCCAGCACGCCAACCGACACCGAGACAACAACGGCCACCACGATCTGCGACGGCGGGATCGTGGCGCTCAGGAAGTTCAGCCCGCTATCGGCCGCAAAGGTGGAAATGGCGAGCGCCGAAAGCGATGTAAGGGCGAAGGCCACCACCGCGCCCATCAGGCAGAGCATCACCGATTCAACAAGGAACTGCACCAGGATGCTGCGGCGTGTTGCGCCCAGCGCCTTGCGGATGCCGATCTCCTTGGTGCGCTCGGTGACCGACACGAACATGATGTTCATGATGCCGATGGAACCCACCAGGAAGGAAAGCCCGGTCATCGCAAGGCCAACACCGAACACGATCACCCGCAGTTGGTCCATCTGCTCCCGAAAGGCCTTCTGCTCGTTGACGGCGAAGTCGTCCTTGGCATCGGGCGTAAGGCGCCGTATCTGCCGCATCACGCCGATCACCTCGTAGCGCAGCTCCTCCATCTTCTCAACCCCGCCCGCCTTCACGCATACGGTAACGTCGCGTTCGTTCGGGAACAGGCCGAAGAATCTGCGCAGCGGGATGATGATCTGCCGATCCACGAAATCCATGCCCAGAGCGCCGCGCTTGGGCGTGGTTCCGATCACGACAAACGGCAGGCCGTTGATGCGAATCGTTTTGCCGATCGGGTCGCCGTTGGGGAACAGGTTCTCGGCGATCTGCGGCCCAAGCACCGCCACCGACGAACCGGTATTATCCTCCACCTCGTTGAAGAACCGGCCGGAGGCAAGCGTATTGCCGATGATGTGGGTGTAGTCGGCCCCGGCGCCCATCAGCATCGTGCTGTTGAGCACCAGATCGCCGTACTGCACCTTCGAGGCATTGCGCGAGGCGCTGGGCACCACGTATTCGGCATGCTGCACGCGGTCGCGCACCTGCTGGTACTGCGCCATGGTGATCGGCTTGCGGTTGCGGGCCTCCAGCCAGTTGCCGCCGGTCCAGTCCCACCGATCCACGTACAGCACATCGTCGGCGAAGATATCCAGCGTTTTCTCGAGCGCGTTGTCCAGCCCGGAAAGGAACCAGCCCATCATGAGCACCGTGCTGATGCCGATCACCACGCCAAGCGTGGTGAGGGCCGCGCGCATCTTGTTCGCGATCAGTGCGGCAAGCGCCATCCGTATGCTCTCGACAAGCATCGTCATGCGCTCACCACCCGGTTCTCGTTGACGGTGTCGCTTTCGATGCGGCCGTCGCGCACGCGTATGATGCGGGCTGCGTGGCGGGCCACGTCCTCCTCGTGCGTCACCAGGATGATCGTGTTCCCCTGGCTCCACAACTCCTCGAACAGGCGCATGATCTCGTCGCCGGTGCGCGTGTCAAGGTTGCCGGTGGGATCGTCGGCCAGGATGATCGACGGCCGTGTCACAAGCGCGCGCGAGATCTCCAAACGCTGTCGCTT
>CBHYLN010000227.1:0-5697 GCA_966128725.1 uncultured bacterium
GGGCCATCACCCCTGGCCCAGCGCTTCACGGTTTTGTTGTATACAGGGGCAAGCGAGAGGTAAACATGGGTAGTGATATGCGGCTGTGCCAGTGCCACCCAACGCATCGCATGCCCAACTCGAACGAGTGACCCATGCGTTGCGATAACCGGCATTTCGCGGCCTCATATCGCATCGCATGCCCAACTCAGCGAGTGACCCATGCGTTGCGATAGCCGGCTGTGACGGTGCCACCCAGTGCTTCGCATGCTCAACTCAGCGAGTGACTCATGCGTTGCGATAAGCGGCTGTGACGGTGCCACCCAGTGCCTCGCATGCCCAACTCAGCGAGTGACCCATGCGTCACGATAGCCGGCTGTGCCAGTGCCACCCAACGCCTCGCATGCCCAACTTGCCCGCGTTCTACCGCCGCACCACGATGCCGGCCGAACCCGTGAACCACTCCGTTGCAAGCCGGCAGTGATATGCCCCCTGCGGCAGCCCGCGCAGATCCAGCGGGATGTTGTGCGGCCCGGCCGCGAGGGCCTGTGCCGGCAGCTCGATCGCCAACCGGCCGTCGGCATCGTACAGCGCCAGGCGCACAACGGTCGATCGCGAAAGCGTGAAGATGATATCGGCGTGGTCGTTGGCGGGGTTGGGCTGCGCCGAAAGCGCGCGTACCGGCTGCTCCGGCGTTGCCACGTACTGCTGACGCAGAAGCGGGTGGCGGTTTGCGGCGTCGCACATCCCGTATGGCAGAATCTGGCGCAGGCCATCGTCCGTAATGCCGAACATCGGCCCAAGCACCGAGGCGTAATAACACTGGAACGTGATATCGTGCCGCAGATTGCCGTTGGCGTCCGGGTTACCGATATCGGGCAGGCCGCCGTACACCGCGCCGCCTGCAACCGGCGTGCCGAACACCATGTGCGGCGCGGCGGCGCCATGATCGCTGCCGTTGCCGTTCTCGGCAACACGGCGTCCGAACTCGGAGAACGTCATCCCCACAACCCGGTGGTCGATCGCCAGGGCGCGCAGGTCGGCATCGAAGGCCGTCAGCGCGCCATCAAGCTGCCGCAGCAGCGCGGCGTGGTGGTCGAGCTGATTGCCGTGCGTATCGAAGTTCCCGATGTTCACCATGTACACCCGTGTTTGTAACCCGCCGGCAATCAAGCGCGCCACAATGGCCAGCGCCTCGGCCAGCGGGTTGCCGGCCGGGTATTCCACGGCATTGCCCGCACGCAACGCGGCCGTGCGTATCGTCTGCGAGAAATCGATGGCCTGTGTCTCGATCGCCCGCACGAACTCCCACTCCTGCGCGGCCAGCACGGCGCTGGTAGTGCTGGCGGCATCTTCAACACGCGGCTCGCGGTGTACCAGTTCGTGGAAGGCAACCGGATCGGTAAGCGCCACGCCGATGGGACCACTGGTGCCGTTGAAGGCGGAGGAGGTAGCCGGGCGAATCTGGATGGCCGGCGGGTCGGGCGGCAGCTCGGCCGGATAGCGCGGGAATTCCCCCTGCAAGTATCGGCCAATCCAGCCGGAGCCCTCGGTTTCGCCGGGTTCGGTGCCTGATGCCGTGTTCCAGATCTCCGTGCCGCTGAAGTGCGACAGCGAATAATTCTCGTAGCCGATATTGGTCACGATCGCAAGGCGCTCCTGGTTGTACAGGCCGGCCAGCCCTGCCAGCGCCGGATGCAGGCCCAGCAGATCGTTCCCGTACAACCGCGCAACATCGTGCTTGGGAATGCCGATTGTTGGTCGCGCACGGTAGTAGCCGTCGTCCTCGAACGGCACAACCGTGTTCAGCCCATCGTTGCCGCCTTCCATCTGCACCAGCACCAGCACACGGTTGTTGTCGCCCGCCAGCGGCCCCCCAACGCCGCGTGGCGCCGCCATTGCCCGGAACCGCATGCCACCAAGGGCAAAGGGCAGCACCATCGTGTGCGTCAGGCCCTTCAGAAATGTTCTACGTCGCATTATGCAGTTGTAGTAATCATGGATCGTGAACTCGTCGCGCGTGCGCGGGCCGGTTACATAAGCTGATAGTTCGCCGAGCGCATCAGCGTTCGCAACATCGCGCCAAGCCGGCGCTCCTTGATCGCATCCTCCAGCCCGGCCCACTCGTACGTTGGCCCGCCCTGCAGCAGCGCATCGCGCAGCTCCGCCGCCAGCCGCCCGGACGCCGGATACCCCATCATGTGGCGCGCAATGTCGGCCACCAGCAGCTCAGGGTCGCCGTTGAATTCGGCGAACTGTTGCGCGAACGCCATCACGTTGAGTTTTGCCGTGCCGGTGACCATCTCCGGCATCGCCAGCAACACGCCGGGCGGCATGCGGCCGTATGTCGCGGGCGCCCCGTTGATAAGGCCGTCGGTCAGGGCATGCCGTTGCGGCAGTGTGGTGCTGCTGATCCACGCATGGTGGAACTGCCAGCCCTGCACGCCCGGCGGGATCAACAGCGTCTGGCCCAGCGTCTCGCAGCCGGTGTGCAGGTATTGCAGGGTTGCGTCGTCCGGCATGCCGCCAACCCGCAATGCCCGGGCCGTGCCCACCAGCAGATCCACCGGGCTTTTGATCATCGCCCCAATCAATGCCGGATCGTAGAAGTGATCGCTGAGCAGCAGCCGGCGCAGCACAACCGCCACGTTCCAATCCGAGGCGCGGAACTCCTGGGCCAGCGGCGCGATGATGTTTTCCTCAACCGCGTCATCCAGATGCGAGGCGGGTGTGAGCGGCGCATTGGTGTACACAAAAAAGCGGTACAGCTTACGAATCACATAACGTGCGGTCTGCTCATGATCGAATATGATATCCAGCAGATCGTCCAGCTCGGCATCGCCGTATTCGCGGCCGGCAATCGTGCGGCCGTACACAACCTTGTCGCCGGGATCGTGCCCAAACCACGGCGTACACTGCACATCGCCGGTGATACCATCTCCGTAAAAGCCCCAGCCGGTAAGCACGCGTGCGGCCTCGCGTACGTCCTTCTGCGTGTAGTTCGGTTTGCCGTTGTTGTCGTATAACCCAACGGTAAACAGCTCCTGCAGCTCGCGCGCGTAGTTCTCGTTAAGCTGATCGTCGCGCTTGTTCAGTTTGCCGTCCAGATACCACAGCATCGCCTTGTCCACCGTGATCTCGCGCACCAGCCGCTTGAAATTCCCCAGCGCATACCGTCGCAGCAACTGGTTCTGCATATAGGAAAATCGGCCGTCCTTCGTGATCGAGAAGTCGGAAGGGAAGTGGTTGTGCCAGAACAGCGCCAGCCGTTCGCGCATCGAGAATCCCTCGGCCAGCATAAGCCCGCACCACCAGCGGCGCATCTCGTCCGCAAAGGCGCGGGTGCAGGGGGGAATATCCAGGCTGAAAAACGCCGTCGGGTTGTTCATCCACTCGCCCACGAACCGTGGCGGTTCCGGCGGCTTCACCGTTGGTGTTACAAGCCGGTCCACAAGCTCGCGTGGCGACAGGCGTTGTGCTGCCTGGGTTTCGGCAACAGTGGGTGCAACAAGCGCCCGGCGAAGCAGGTGCATCATGGTGCCGTAGCTCCAAGTGCCGCTGTATTCGGCCAGGCTGGGGGGGCGTGTAAACGGAATCGATGCCATTGTATGCGGGCTTGCTCTGGTGTATGTCGGCGCCGGGTGACTGTATCAGGTACGTGGATACTATCGTGATCGGGTACGCAGATAATATGCCTGAATATGCCAACCCACTTGAAACACAGCTAGGCAGAAATCTTCTCACAAGGGCAAAACTTCCTGGTGCGAAATCGTTCCAGCATCGTCGACGTTCCGTGGTTCACCATGTCGCCGTGCCGGGACGTTGTTGAAATCCCCTGCATCGCCCGACAATCACATTGCTACACAGCGGCCATGCTGCTATGTTGGCGGCGCGTGAAATATCCGTGCCTGCTATTTCTGTATACTCATGCCCGCAATCGTGCTGATGTTCGCGACCCACTGCTGTCATGCTGGTGACCGGAACCGGCATGGCATCGTATGCTCGATTGCCGCCTGGCTCCTGCTGCTTGCGCCGTTGTTCTCCGCACCGTTGCTGCGCGCGCAACCATCGGACACCATCCTCTCGAATCCGAAGGCCGTGTTGCTGCACCGCATCTGGATGGTACGCGGCTCGGTGACGGGCCAGGACCGTGTTGGTGAAGGCGCCGGCGCAATCGGTGATATCGATGGGGATTCGATCAGCGAGTTCGCGGTGCGGTATGGGCGGCTTTGGCAGTGGCGTGTGTATAAGGGCGCTCGCCCTGCGCCGGATACCAATCCGATGTGGACACTGGATTCAGCAGCAGCCGAACCAATGTATCCCGTTGTTGGTGACTTTTGGGGGACGGGCCATCGCGCGCTTGGTTTTGGAGTCTTTTTCCCAAGCGTTCCGTTCGATGAACGGTTCTTCTTTTCGATCTATCGAACCGAAGGTGGCACTATTGCCGACACACCAGCGGTGATGCTGGATCCGTATCGTACGTTCTCTCCCCCGGTCACGCCGGGCATCCGGGACATTCGTGCCGCGGACCTGGATGGCGACGGGGCCGATGAACTGATAGTTGCGGTGTATCGCATGTATCGTGGCACACAGGAGGTTCGTAATGCCGAGTTGTGGATCTTCAAGGGTGGTCCCAATTTTCAGGTCGATACGCCGACGGTGATTCTTCGAGATCCGGTTGAAAATGACGGTGACCGTATCTATGTCAGTCTTGCTGACTTTGATGGTGATGGTCATCCCGATCTGCTGCTTGGAGGCGGCTATGTAGCCGGTGAGGCATTGAAGTTCTGGTTTGGTGATGCCGGTCCGCTGTCGGGCTGGGCCGGGCGTGGGCCGGACCGTGTGATCGAACTGGACGACGAACATCCCAAAATCGGTGGGGGCATCACCGTGCTGGACTGCGACGGCGATCGCGCCGCCGATATCCTGATCGGCTCGGCCGACGGCCCACGGCTGTACCGTTCGAATGCCGGGAAGGATATCCACACGCGCAACATGAAAAACGCCGATGCCGATCACCATTTTCGTCGCAAGGATTTTGGCTCGTTCGGCAATGGTGGGTACATGAACGATGCCACGCGCCGGTTCGCGATGCCTGCGATCTTCGGCCCGAACCCGACGCGCACCAGTGCGATGATCACGCTGTTCAACAGCTCGGAGAACGGCCCGGACTCCACGTACGAGGCGTATTACGCGGCCGATATGGACGGGTTGATAGAGGGCAGCGTGTTCAACATTGACGCACCCGTCGGTGACTGCAATGGCGATGGCTGGGATGACTACCTGGCTGCCAACTCAACATGGTACGGCTTTTATCAGGGCATCGCGGTGGTGCTTGCGGGCGGCCCATATATCCCGCAGGACTCGGCGACGCTTGGCGTGCGTGATGTGGCCGTTGCCGGCCGTGCCGATGCCGTGAGCATCTGGCCGAACCCGATGCGGGATGAACTACACATCGCCTGGCGCGGTGATCTTGCGCGTATGCCGGCGCGTTTTGCTGTGTACGACGCGTTGGGCCGGCTTGTGGCGCGCGGTGATGTTGCGCCGTGGCGTGGTGAGGCCGTGTTACAGTGCCCGGGCCTGGCGGCGGGCGCCTACCTGCTGAGCGTGCAGGATGCGTCGGGGTGGGAGATTGTCAGCGTGGCGCTTATGCGCGAATAACGTGATTCCCACAAACAGCCCGGGCCGATCGTGTGTACGATCGGCCCGGTGATGTAT
>CBHYLN010000228.1:0-5497 GCA_966128725.1 uncultured bacterium
AGTCGTTTACATCGTTGACGGCCTGGCAGGCAGCGAACTAGACAACGACCGGACATTATTCATCACGGAGATCGGGTCGATTGGTCCTGGTCTCCGTGGTACTTCATTTCAATCCATACCATCAATGCACGCTTCCCATCAGTCCTACTCCAGCCATCGCCCAACCGTCGGTGCCCTGTTCACGTTCGCCGCGCTTGTATTTGCCGTGGCCGTGCTGAGGCCGGCCAACGTGTACGCTTCCGGCGCCGATACGGGCATGATAACACACCCCGATCCCGCATTCGCGCGGCAGGCCGGGCAGTGGTTCCGCGCCGCGCGGGGGGGCCGGGCCGGGCGCGGCATGGCGCTGGTGGTGATGGCCAACACGCAGTGCATCGGCTGTTCCGGCGCGGCGGTAACCGCGCTGGGCAATACGCTGCGCCGCGAGGGTATCCCAACGGACCTGGCGCTGGTGGTGATCTGCGACCTGCGCGGCGAGGGGCGCGCCGCGGCCAGGGGCATTGGCGCCCCAACCGTGGTGGAACAGATCGGGCCGCCGGAATTCCCCGGCATCCACGACGAGTCCGCGCCGGGGGCTACCGTGATTGTGATGTCCGCATCCGGCCAACCGGTGTTCGTCTCGCACGATCTTACTCATGGGCTGGATCGCGTTGTGCAGGTATGCCGCGGGCTTGCCCCGGAAACCGCCCGTGGGCAGGGTGTTACCGTCACACGAATACGTCCCATGCCCGGGCATACCGTGGCTGGCATGGCCTCGGTGACGTACGATCCCGGGCGGCGCGCCTTTGCGTTCATCGACCCCACAACCAACAGCCTGGGCTGGTGCACGCTGGCCACGCCGGCGTTCGTGGGCATTACGGACAGTTTCCCGGATCTGGATCGCCGCTTTAAACCAACCGACGACTCGCTCAACATCTGGGAGAGGATAATCGCCAATTATCCCCGGTTCTCCGGATTGCTGAACATCGTGCATGCCTCGGGTGATACCGTACTGTGTTTGGCGCGATTGTTCACCGGCTTCAGCCGTGTGCCCAATGGGCAGGGCGGCACACGTTTCCAGCTTGCCGCCGGCACGGCGCTGTGCCGCTCGTTGCGTGGCCGGTTCGATTCCGTGCGGCTGTTGCCCGATCGCCAGCTCGATTTCCGCGCGCCAGGCGCCCGGCTGGGCGCGGACCGATTCGCCGCCCCGGTGATCTGGACCGCGCACATCGAGGATTCCGCACGTGCCGAACGTTCGCCCGATTCCTCGCTGGCGGTTGCCGTGGTAACCAACGGCGATGTTGACCGGCGCGCATCGCTTTCCTTTGCAACCGTTGGCCGGCTGGCCGGGCGGCGCCCGGAGTGGATGTATGTGCGCCATATCGCGCCGATGGCCCAGGACGGGTATTACTACGTGGACCCCGGCAACCGCGCCGCGCTGGTCTGCTCCTTGCGCGGCGACACGCTGTCCGCATTCAGCCTGGAACGGCGGGGATTCCTGAACATGATTATCCATCGCGCGGACGATGCCGAAACCTCGTGGGATGTTGAGGGGGTTCTTGGCGGCGATCGGTGTACAGTGTTGATGAGCGATATGTCCGGCAAAACCGTCAACGCCCTGGCGATTGCCCAGTACGATGCTGCTGGCAGGTTTCTCCGCCAGGTGGAGTGGCGCGATCGTGCGCTGCAACGCCTGGGCGATGTGTACGAGCTTTCGCCGATTGTTGCCGATGAGCGCTACGTATATGCCGCGGCCAAAAGCAGCAAGGGCGGCTGGGCAATCCTTCGGTTGGCGTTCCAGTAAGAAGCGCCTTGCAGTGGAACGTGGGATGAAGAATGGCCTGTCTCGCATACCGCAAAGGACGGGACGGGTGCAAAGGAAGCACGGACGGCTATCCCTGCTCCACCGTGCGGCCTCGGTGTTTTCCCGATCTCCGCAACGATCCAACGGCGACTGCTCCGCCGGCATGGCCCGGGGAAGAACGGTATGCAGATTGCGTTATGCGCGATGCGTTATGGTCCGGCCGGATTCCGCGATTCCAATTCCGCATTTCTCATTTTGCATTTCTAATTACCGTGCATGCGATACGGTAGCCGTCACTGCCGCCGCTCATCGCTGCCCGCATTCGTCGCGTCCGCGCAACATTCCGCATATTTGCCCCATGACTTCCTCGAATTCGCTGCGTCCGCTCGCCGTACGGCTTCGCCCGCAATCGCTGGATGATGTGCTGGGCCAGGATCATCTGCTGGGGCCGGGGCGTCCGCTGCGCCGCATGGTGGAAGGGGGCCGCGTTCGCTCGATGATACTGTGGGGGCCGCCCGGCGTGGGCAAAACCACCATCGCGCAATTGTTCGCCACGGCCATCGGCGCCGAGTACCGCCAGCTTTCGGCGGTGTCGTCCGGTGTGAAGGAGGTGCGCGCCGTGCTGGAGGAAGGGCGCGAGATGCAGCGCTACGGCCGCCAGCTTGTGCTGTTCATCGACGAAATCCACCGGTTCAACAAGGCGCAACAGGATGCGTTGCTGCCGGCGGTTGAGGAAGGGTGGATTACGCTGGTGGGCGCCACCACGGAGAACCCGTCGTTCGAGGTCATCCAGCCACTTCTTTCGCGATGCTCCGTGTTCACGTTGAAGCCGTTGGATGCCGACGCGCTTCAACTGCTGCTGGATCGCGCGCTGCAGGCCGACCCCGTGTTCGAGGGGATCACGGTGGACGATCCGGACCTGATCAAGCTGCTTTCCGGCGGCGACGGTCGCAAGCTGCTTACCGGCCTGGAGATGGCGCGCGATCTGCTTGCCCCGGGCGAAACGGCCATCACCGGCGACCATGTCCGCAACGCGTTTTCCAGCCGGCAGTTCTACGATCGCGCCGGCGACATGCACTACGACATCATCTCCGCGTTCATCAAAAGCATGCGCGGCAGCGACCCCGACGCCGCGTTGTTCTACCTGGCGCGCATGATCGAATCCGGCGAGGATCCGTTGTTCATAGCGCGGCGTATGGTGATCCTGGCCAGCGAGGATATCGGCAACGCCGACCCGTACGCCATCACGTTCGCCACGAATATCATGATGGCGGTGGAGCGGATCGGCATGCCGGAAGGGCGCATCATCCTTGCGCAGGGCGTCACGTATCTGGCCTCGGCGGCCAAAAGCAACGCCAGCTACGCCGCGATTGCCGCCGCGCTGGACGACGTTCGCAAGTATCCGCACTCGGTGCCGCCGCTGCACGTGCGCAATGCGCCCACCGGGCTGATGAAGAAGCTGGGTTATGGCAAGGGCTACAAGTATGCGCACGATTTCGGCGCTGGATTTGTGGAGCAGGAGTACCTGCCGCAGGAGGTCCGCGGCCGCGTGTATTATCGCCCAACGGAGAACGGCGGCGAGAAGAAGATTCACGACCGCCTGAACGGCCTGTGGCCGGGGCGGTACACCAGGAAGAAGTAAGCCGGCTTGCGCGCGGTCACAGCGGCGCACATCCGGAACAACGGCCCCAACGTATGCCCAGGATTGGGTGCGCCGGCACACGCGCGCGCGAAAGAGAGCCGGCATCGCACACCGAGGTATTCCGTGAACCAATTCTCCGGCGGTATCCCGTGATCAAACGACAGCGGCGCCAGCCAGCAACTGACGAGGCCGAGCCAGCAACCGGCATGCGCGAGCGGCTGGATGGCCTGGTGGTGAACATGGAGCTCACGCTCATCTCCATCATACAGGGGGTGGCGCTGTATTTCCTTACCGAAAGCAGTCGCGGGTTGATTGTGGCAATGCGCTTCGAGGCCTGGCCCTACATCGCCGTTGCGTTGGTCACGATCTTCCTGTTCTGGTCGCGCTCGCTGATCCACACGTTCACGGTGATCCGGTGGCCGCTGGAGTTCGGGCACAACTTCATCTACATCGCCTGCACGCTGGTTGAAGCGGTGATGTTCACGCAGATCGCCGATCTGGAGAACTGGTTCATGCTGGGCACGGCGTACGGCCTGATGGTGTGGCTGCTGTTTGTGTTCGATCTGGGCATGATCCGCCGGCGGCACCAGCAGGCGCCCGGCGACGAACTGGCCGAGCGGCTGGAGAGCGATCAGGTGCTGAACGTGCGTATGATGCTCCCCGGGTTCGTGGTGTTTCATGCCGCCGCCTGGTTCGCGGTGCACACATGGCCCGAAACGTTCATCAACAACCGCTGGCACCTGCTCCTGGTGAGCGCGCAACTGCTGGGCGGTATCGCCTATCTTGCCTACGTTCTTTCGTTCTTCCGCCGCGTTGCTCCGCTGATCGTCCGGCGCGAGCGATAATCTCCCTGCCCTCAGTCACCTTGCTGCAATCATGGCACACGTTAGTGATTTCCTTGTTCTTGGCTCCGGCATTGCCGGGCTTACGTTCGCGTTGAAGGCCGCCGAGCTGGGCACCGTAACCGTGCTCACCAAGAAGACGCGCGGCGAATCGAACACGAACTACGCGCAGGGTGGTATCGCCGCCGTTACCGAGCCGGAGGACAGTACCGACAACCATTTCAACGATACGCTGGTGGCGGGCGCCGGGCTGTGCAACCAGCAGGCGGTGCGCGCGCTGGTGGATGAAGGGCCAACTCGTGTTGCCGAGCTTATCGAGATGGGCGCCGATTTCACGCGCCGTCCGGATGGAGCGCTGGATCTTGGCCGCGAGGGCGGGCACTCGCATAATCGGATCGTGCATGCCGCCGACCTTACCGGCCGCGAGATCGAGCGGGCGTTGAACGAGGCGGTTGCCGCCAACCCGCGCATCACGATGCTGGAGCATTACACCGGCGTTGAGCTGATTACCGAGCACCACGTGCCCGGCGCGCGGCGTTCCGGCGTGCGGCATCGGCACTGCTTTGGTGTGTATGCGCTGGATAATCGCCGCGGCGAGATCGTGCCGTTCCTGGCCGCGTACACGCTGCTGGCCACCGGCGGTTGCGGGCAGGCGTATCTGCATACCACCAACCCCACAATCGCCACCGGCGACGGCTACGCGATGGCCTACCGCGCCGGCGCGGTGATGGCCAACATGGAGTTCGTGCAGTTCCATCCAACCAGTCTGTACGCGCCCTCGCGCGCCGGCACGTTCCTGATCTCCGAGGCGGTGCGCGGCCACGGTGGCCTGCTGCGCAACGCCCGCGGCGAACGCATCATGCAGGGGCGCGACCCGCGCATGGAGCTTGCCCCGCGCGATATCGTGGCCCGCGCGATCGACGCCGAGCTGAAGCGCAGCGGCGAAGCCTGCGTGTACCTGGATGTGCGGCACCTGGCGTACGACGATTTCCGCCAGCATTTCCCGAACATCGCGGCCGAATGCGACGCGATAGGGCTGGACCTTCGCACGGACATGATCCCGGTGGTGCCGGCCGCCCATTACCAGTGCGGCGGTGTGCGCAGCGATCTGGCCGGGCACACGTCCATCCGCAATCTGTACGTAAGCGGCGAGGTCGCCTGCACCGGCGTTCACGGCGCCAACCGGCTGGCCAGCAATTCGCTGCTGGAAGCCACGGTGTTCTCGCATCG
>CBHYLN010000229.1:0-5493 GCA_966128725.1 uncultured bacterium
GGTCCTCTTCGACACGCAATTCCCCATTCCCTCAACTCAACTCGTCCGATCTATCGCGACGTGATGTGTTCGTCACATCCTGTTCGTTTGGCCCCCGATGCCGGCGCGTGAACGCGTATGCGGCCGGGAGTTTCACGCGCCTGTTGTGCTGCCTGCAGGGCTGTTTCGGGCCAAGCGTGCCTGTTGCAGCGATGGTTGAACGAGCTACACGCAAAACGGATACGCGGGTTGGTTGGATACGGTGGATGGGGCGCCGGCCACGGGATAAGCCGGTGAAGGAAGTAAATCAGGAGTGAGGTTGGAGCATGCTGAAAGGCGCGATTGTGTCGGTTGATACAACGGGGCTTATGCCAACCGTGGTTGTGTTCCAGTACAATCCGGAGTCGGTAACCCGCACGCTGCAACCGCAGATGGAAGGCGGCGAGCAGGGGAACCGGTCGGAAACCCCGCGCTATACGGGGGCGCCGGTTGAGGAGATCTCCGTTGAGCTGCTTATCGATGCGTCCGATCAGCTTAACGCCGGCGATCCGATCGCGACGAGCATGGGGATTTATCCGCAGCTCTCGGCGCTGGAAATCATTGCCTATCCAAGCAGCGCCACGGTGATCGCCAACACGGCGTTGATGGCGGTTGGCACCATCGAGGTTGTGCCGCTGGCCGCGCCGCTTACGCTGTTTGTGTACGGCTCCAAACGCGTGCTGCCGGTGAAGATCAACAGCTACTCCATCACCGAGGAATTGCACGACGGCAATCTGAACCCGATTCGCGCGCGCGTGCAGGCCAGCCTTCGCGTGCTCAGCTACAGCGATCTGCCCGTGATGACCACCGGGTACAGTCTCTATCTGGCCAACCAGGTTGCAAAGGAAGTGATGGCGGCAATGGGCACTGCAAGCAACGTTGCCGCCACAATCGGCGTAAACACTCAATCGTTCAGGTAGCACATGTTCGATCCCACCAGCCGATATCATCGCATCGAGGATGCCACCTACGAAACCAGCGACGGCAGGCGCTTCGTGTACAAGCGCAGGCGATTCCTGCCGATTGGCGAAACCATGCCGATCCTGGGCGAGGCCACGGTGCGCGCTGATGACCGTTTGGATCTGATTGCCGCGCGCGCCTACAGCCAGCCGGAGTTGTTCTGGCGCATCTCCGACGCCAACGATGCAATCGACCCGTTTGAACTCACCGAGGAATTGGGGCGCCGTCTTCGTGTACCAATCCCACAACCGTAGTACACAGGGCACATGGACGTACTCCCGCTGGGGATTCATCTCACGCTGCTTATCGGGCCGGTAGTGCCCATCCCGGCGCCATTGTCGTTGATGGAGTCGCTGGCCGAGGTGGTGGTGTCAACCTCCGATCTCGGCCGTTCGGGATTTCAGATCAGCTTCCATGCCGGCCGTTCCTCGATGTTGAGCACGGATTATTCGCTGCTGCTTACCGAGCTGCTTGTGCCGTTCAGCCGTGTTGTGGTAACGCTCACGATGAGCGCCATGCCTGAGGTGCTTATCGACGGCATCATCACCAACGTGGAGCTGCAGCCGGGCGTTGGGCCGGGCGGATCGATGCTCACGGTGACCGGTGAGGACATCAGCGTGATGATGGATCTGGTGGAGAAGGCCATGCCGTATCCGGCGATGAACTCCGAGATGATCGTGGCATTGCTGTTGCTGGAGTACGAGCAGTATGGCATCATCCCGGAGGTGATACCCGCCCTGACCGACGAGATCGAGCTGCCCGTTGAACGCATTCCGGTGCAGCAGACAACGGACCTGAAGTACATACAGTATCTCGGCTCGCAGCACGGCTACGTGTTCTATATCACGCCCGGCCCGGTGCCGCTTACCAACACCGCGTACTGGGGGCCGCCGGTCAGGATCGGCCTGCCGCAACCGGCGCTCACGGCGAACATGGGCTCGGCAACCAACATCGAGCAGCTCAGTTTCAGCATGAACGGCCTGGCGCCCACGCTGGTTACCGGCGAGGTGTACGATCTGGAGCTGGAGACCATTGTGCCGGTGGACACGCTTACCGGCCTGCGCGAGCCGCCGCTTGCAACCGAGCCGGCGATCGTTACCAACTTCCTGCATTCGCGCAAGCAGCTTCTGCAGCCCGGGGGCCGCGACGCCCTGCTTGCGTATGCGCGGGCGCAGAGCATTACCGATTTCTCCACCGACGATGTGGTTGTTGCGCAGGGCACGGTGGATACCGTGCGGTACGGTTCCGTACTGAAGGCGCGGTCGCTGGTGGGTGTTCGCGGCGTGGGCTACAACTACGACGGCTTCTATTACGTGAAACGTGTCACGCACACGATCGCGCAAAATCAGTACAAGCAGCAGTTCGTGCTTACGCGCGAGGGCACCGGCTCAACAACGCCTGTGGTGATGCCGTAGGTGGCGCCGCCGCATGCGGCCGTGGATGCGGAAGGGCGCGGATGTTGTGGCATGGTGGCCCATGATGCCGGCGTGCCGCGCCGGTATGCACAATTACACAGCGGCGAATGGACATGAATAACTCGCAGCAGCAGCAGCAGGTACAGGGCGTTCAGCAACGCTACTACGGAAAGTTCCGTGGCAAGGTGATCAACAACGTGGACCCGCTGTTTCTTGGCCGCATCCAGGCCAACGTGCCGGCCATCATGAACATGGAGCTGAACTGGGCGATGCCGTGTTCGCCGTACGCGGGGCCAGGTGTGGGGTTCTTTGCGATTCCGCCGATCGGCGCAAGCGTCTGGATCGAGTTCGAGCAGGGCGACCCGCATTATCCGATCTGGGTTGGATGCTTCTGGGAGGAAGGGGAGATGCCGTTTGAGCCGGCCATCCCCGAAACCAAGATGTGGAAAACCGAGAGCATCACGATGGAGTTGAACGATGTGCCGGAGATCGGCGGCTTCTCGCTGTACGTGAATCCGCCCGCGGTTGACATCCCGACATCGATGGTGTTCAACAGCGAGGGCATTACCATCACGTGCCCGCCCGGCACGATCGTGATGACACCGGAGGCGATCACGACAACGTTGCCGCCGTCAACGATTACGCTGACCGAGGAAGCGATCGAGATCGCGATACCGGCCTCGACAATCACGCTGACTTCCGAACTGATCGCGGCCGAGTCGCCCGATATCTCGTTGACCGCCGAAGCCGGCATCGAAGCCACCGCCGGCGCCGATGTCGCCATATCCGCTGGCGCGGCCATCGAAATCAGTGCCGGCGCGGATGTGTCCATCGAGGCTGGCGCCGCCGCGGAGGTGACCGCCGGCGCGGATGTGGCCCTCACTGCCGGCGGTGCCGCGGAGGTGACCGCCGGCGCGGATGTGGCCATCACGGCCGGGCTTGCCGCCGAGGTTACCGCGGGCCTGGATATCGCGATTTCGGCGGCCGCCGCCATCGAGATAACCGCCGTTGGCGACGTGGCCATTACCGCCGTTACCACGATGATAACCTCGGTGTGCGAGGTAAACGGGGCGCTGCTTGAGGACGGGATGCCCGTGATGGTGATCCCGATCTGAACAAGGTTGATGGATTGGCGTTCCAGGGAATCACAACCGATTGCCAAGTATACATCCGGAGCACGGATACCAGATGCAGATCAGCTTCCCATTCCATATCGAAAAAAATGGTCGCGTGGCCGAAGCCGCCGAGGATCCGCACATCCGGCAGATGATCGAACAGTTGTTGTTCACCTCGCCCGGCGAGCGTGTCAACCGGCCAACGTTTGGCTGCGGCCTGGCGCAACTGGTGTTTGCCGCCGAAAGCAACGAGATGGTGAGCGCCACGCAATTCCTTGTGCAGGGCTCGTTGCAGCAATGGCTTGGCGAACTGATTCAGGTGGAGGCCGTGAGCGTGGCGGCCGAGGATTCCACATTGACCGTGCTTGTGCAATACGTTGTGCGCCGAACGCAGCAGCGCAGCACCTCGAAGTTCTCCGTTTAACAATGGCACTGAGGTAACCAGGGGACGATGGCAACGCTGGAGACGATATTCGCCAACGAGCGCCGGGCCGCGATACGTCGCGATCGGTTCGACACTGGCATGGAGTATATCGATGTACAGGTCAAGGACGCCACGCGTTGGCAGTTGGACCTGCATTTCATCGACTCCGGCCTGCAGGAGGCGAAGTTGCCCGTGCCGCCCGGCATCACGCCGGCCAACGTGCTGATACTGCGCGACGACAACCCCGCCACGGGCCTTACCGTTGAGGCGGTTCGCTACCCCGGCGACGGCCATGCACTGCTGTGGGTTGATGTGCGCGCCTCGAACGACGAGCTGTCGCAGATCAACGCCGGTGATTCCCCCACGTATCTGTTGGTGCTGAAGAACGTGGACAACCTGGACCCGTTGTTCGACAGCGCGACCTTTACGCTCAGCGGGGCGCAGCCGCACAGGGTTGATCCGTATCTGGTAACCTCGCGCGAGCACACATTGCCGCCGCCCACCGCCATCGCATACCTGGCGAAGGATTACAACTCCTTCCGCACGATGATGCTGGATCACATGTCGGTGGCGCTGCCGGAATGGACCGAGCGGAA
The DNA here is from genome assembly GCA_966128725.1 of uncultured bacterium. GTDB lineage: Bacteria > Bacteroidota > Ignavibacteria > OLB7 > OLB7 > JAFDZV01. The sequence continues at coordinate 4,529 of CBHYLN010000229.1, forward strand.
CCCGTCGGACATGGGCGTGGCGATCATCGAAACGCTGGCCTACGCCGCCGACTATCTCAGCTATTACCAGGACGCCGTTGGCACGGAGGCCTACCTTGGCACCGCGCGCCAGCGTACCTCGGTGCGCCGGCATGCGCGTCTGCTGGACTACATGGTGCACGAGGGCTGTAACGCGCGCACGTGGGTACACATGGCGGTGGATACCGACCGTACCGTGCGCGTGCCGGCCGGCACGCAACTGCTTACCGATTTCGGCAGCACCACAGCGGTGGTGTTGCCGGGCTCGTCGGAATACCGCCTGGCGCTGGAACGTGGGGCCGTTGTGTTCGAGACGATGTACCAGGCCACGCTCCGCTCGCAGCACAACAAGATGGCCCTGTACGCGTGGGGCTCGGCGTCGTCGGTGTTGCGCCAGGGCAGCGTAAGCGCCACGCTGGATGGCGACTACACCTCGCTGGTTGCCGGCGACGTTCTGGTGTTGGAGGAGATTTCCGAATCGGCCGCGGGCAAGTATGCCAATCCCCGGCGGCGCAGCATGGTGCGCCTGGTATCACCGGCTGTGCCCGTTACCGATCCGCTGGACCCCGCGCGCAAGCTCACGACAATACGGTGGCATCGCCACGATGCGTTGCCGTTCGACATGTCGATCACCGCGCAGGGCATCGACGCGCTTTCGCGCACGTACACGGTGGTGCGCGGCAACATGGTGCTGGCCGATCACGGGCAAACCGTGAAGGAAACGCATCTGAATGTTGACTCCACGGCCGAGCAGCGCTTCTGCCCGCGGCTGAGCGTGTCCGGGATAACGTTTGCCCAGCCATTCCATTACCACAGCGCATTGCAGCAAAGCGCCCACGCCGCGCTGGTGCAGGATGCCCATGCCGCGCTGCCCAGTGTCGAGCTTCTGGAGAAGCGGCCGTTCGTGGGCAGCGCATCAAATCGCTGGACCCCCGTGCGCGACCTGC
>CBHYLN010000230.1:0-5295 GCA_966128725.1 uncultured bacterium
TAATTTCTAATTTCTAATTCGCGCTTCGCCTCCCCGAGGCGCACATTTCACATCCACCATTTCTAATTTTGAATTTCTAATTTCTCATTCGCGCTTCGCACCCCCCGAGACGCACACTTCACACCCACCATTTCTAATTTTGAATTTCTAATTTCTAATTCGCGCTTCGCCTCCCCGAGGCGCACACTTCACACTCACCATTTCTAATTCCCGCCTCGTAATTCTCTAGAACTGATTCACCAGCCCCACAAACACCTTGCCGGTGGCAAATGTGTCGTCTCGGCCAAGCGCGTACGAAAGCCGTACAAGGCCAAGCGGCGTCTCGATCTGCGCCCCGACACCGTACCCGTACAGCCACGCACGGGCCGCTGCCGCGCCGCGCCGCGTGTCGGCAACCCGCTCATAATAACCGCCATCGAAAAACACAGCCGCGTACGATTTATCCGACAGCAGCAGCCGGGCCTCGAGGCTTCCCCACGTCCGGCGCGATGCCCGCACGGCGCCTTCGATGTAGCCGCGCACGGTTGCCTGTCCACCGAACCGGAACAGGTCGTTTTCCTCCAGCAGGTCGGCCCGCACCTCGCCGTAATGCACCGAACCAGCGGCCACGAATCGCCCGAACGCGGGCACGTAGGTTTCCAGATCCAGCTCGATCCGCTGCCGCACATCGCTGGCGGGCACCGCGGAGTCACACGGCGCGGGACCGTTTACGCTGCGCGCGCCCACGCTGTAGGTGGTACGGTACAACACGCCGCTTACCGGGCTGATGGTTGACGAGCGGGTATCGTAGCCGATGCCAGCGGTGGTTTCAACGGTGGAGGATTTCAGCAGTTGGCGGTAACAGGGCTGCGCGGTATCAACCTGCGGAATGGTGGATTCCAGCGCCGCGCCGGCGCGCACGGTGAACGCATCGGTAAGACCGTAGGTAAGATCGGCCGTGAAGAAGCGCTGCACGTAGCTCAGAAGCGCGGTGGTGGTGGCCTCCTGCACCTGGCGGAACCCAACGTCGAGATCCAGCGGCAACCCGAGGATGAAGGGCTCGCCGTAGCGAATCTCAAGCTGCGAGGCCGAGACCGTTTGCTTCTGCCAGCGCAGCGCGGCGCGGCGCCCACTGCCGAAGATGTTCCGGAACACGATGTTCACCAATCCGGTGAATGTGCCGCTGCCGGAGTCGGCCGCAACAGCCGGCTGATAGCCGATCACGCCGTCGAACGTATTTGGGCTGCCTTCGGTCACCACAAGCAGCAGCCCGTATCGCACCGAATCCACACGGTACAACTGCGGCTCATCCACCGACCCGAAAAGATTCAACCGGACCAGCCGGGCGCGAACCTGGGCGGCAAGTTCGTCGGTAAAGAACGTGCCGGGCTTCACGGCCGCGGCGTCCAGTATCAGGCCGGTACGCGTGGCTGTGTTGCCTCGCACCTCGATCACCTGGATACGCACACGCTCGCCGGCATGCACCGCCACAATGGCGTTTACCAGCCGTGCCGAGTCGTTCACCTCGAGGCTGGTTACCTGCGCCGTGGCCAGCGGAAAGCCACGCGCGGAGTACGTCGCCAGCACGCGATCGATCTCGGCGGCAAGAGCATCGCGCGAAAACGCTTCGCCCGACAATCGATCGCCGAGTTCCACGTCAGAGGGGAGCGCCGCCCCGAGACTGTCGGCGACAAACGTGATGGCGCCGGCGGTATACCGCTCCCCTTCGGTAATCCTCACGTTACCGGAACCGTCGGCAACAACGCGCACGCCAAGGAATCCCTGAGCGCTGTAGGCAGCCGTGAGAAGTGTTTCAACCGAGTCCGATGGTGCGTTGCCGATAATCGCCGCGATGCGCTCCGGGGTAAAGAACACGGCGCCGGTTACGCCGCGTGCGCCAGGCCCCGAAGGTGCCGCAGGCTGCGCCAGCATCCGGGGGCCGCGAATGATTCCCGCGGCAACCAACAGCAGCATGATGGCTGCTCGCAACATGGCGGGCGGGCGGCACACGGTTCAGGCTGCCTCGATGTGTTCCAGCAGCACCAGCCCAGCGCGCCCCTGCGAGGTTTCGGTGAGCATGGCGGAGAATTCGGTGAGCCGGTCGCTGCGAATGTTCATGGTGTAGCGCACGGCATCGTGAAACTCCTCCTCGAACTTCAGCGCGTATCGTTCCACCAGCGCACGCACGGCGCGCATGTCCTCGTAGGTGGTAAAGATGCGAACGATGTCGGAGGGGAATTCCTCGATCACGGTGCACAGATCAAGCACGGCGGTGGCAGCCTCGCCGTAGGCGCGCACAAGCCCGCCAACGCCAAGTTTGGTGCCGCCAAAGTAGCGGGTAACAACAACAAGCGTGTTCACAAGCCCTCGCTGCTGCAACACGAACAGAATTGGCTTGCCGGCCGAGCCGGAGGGTTCCCCGTCGTCGGAGAACCGGTAGCTAAGCCCATCGGGCGCCAGGCGATACGCATAGCAGTTGTGCGTGGCGTCCCAGAACTCCTTCTGCAGGCTGGCCAGTTCGGCGGTGGCCTCATCCTTCGAGCGCACGGGAATCGCGGTGCCGATGAAGCGCGAGTTACGCACCTTCAGCTCGGCCCGAACGCGGGATGAAATTGTCATGAACGAGCGGCCGGCCGGCATGGATTGCAACGTTTCCTTCACCCAATCTTGTATGTTTGTCGGCTATGAAGATAGGAATAACGTGTTTCCCTACATATGGCGGTAGCGGGGTTGTGGCAACGGAACTGGGGAAGGAACTGGCCGAACGCGGCCACGAGGTTCACTTCATCTCGTACGCTCTCCCCTTCCGTCTGGATGCCTACCACGAAAACATCTTCTTCCACGAGGTTGAGCTTCCGGAGTATCCTCTGTTCGAGGACAGCCTGTATTCGCTATCGCTGACAAGCAAGATGGTGGATGTGGTGTTGTACGACGAGCTGGACATCCTGCACGTGCATTACGCGATCCCGCACGCCAGCAGCGCCTACAACGCCAAGCAGATCCTGAACGAGCAGGGGCGCGATATCAAGATCATCACAACGCTGCATGGCACGGATATCACGCTGATCGGGCTGGACCCAACGCTGTTGCCGCTGGTACGGTTCTCGATCGACAAGTCCGACGGCGTAACGGCCGTAAGCCGATTCCTGCGCGAGAAGACGCTGACAAACTTCGGGCTTCAACGTGATGTTGAGGTTATCCCGAACTTCGTGAACATCAACCACTGGCGCAGGCAGGATGGCGAACGCCTGCGCGCGCAGTTCGCGCCCAACGGCGAAAAGGTGCTGGTGCATGTCAGCAACTTCCGCCCCGTGAAGCGTGTGCTGGATGTGGTGCGCACGTTTGCCCAGGTGCGCGAACGGGTGCCCTCGCGCCTGGTGATGGTGGGCGATGGCCCCGACCGCGCCGAGGCCGAGCGCCTGTGTCGTGAGCTGAACATCGTGCCCGATGTCCGGTTCCTTGGCAAGCAGGACGCGCTGCCGGAGATTTTCTCGGCCAGCGACCTGTTCCTGATGCCAAGCCAGTCCGAGAGTTTCGGGCTTTCGGCTCTGGAGGCGATGGCCTGCGGCCTTCCGGCGCTTACCAGTTCGGTGGGCGGCCTGCCTGAACTGAACCTGCACGGCACCACGGGTTATATCAGCGAGATCGGCGATGTGGAGCGCATGGCGCGTTACGCGATCGAGTTGCTTACCGAGCCGAAACGCTACGCCCGGTTCAGCACCGCCGCGCGCGATCGCGCGCAGAAGCACTTCAGCGCCGAGGACGTGGTGCCGCAGTACGAACGTTACTACGAACGCATCCTCAACGGCGAATAACCCCCATGGCACATCATCGCTGCGCAGGCCCCCAGGGGCTGCACGTTGCATGCGATGGTTGCGTGCCGTGTTCCTTCATGCCGATCCACGAACGTACCTCATGACAGAGATTTCAACCGAGGCGCTGCTTGCCTCGGCAACCGAGGCCGCCTTGCGCGCCGGCGCATTGATCCACGAAGCAGTTGACGGCGATGTTGGCATCAGCTACAAGCCGGAAGGGCGCAACAACCTGGTCACCGAGATGGACACGGCGTCCGAGCGGCTGATCCAGCAGTTCCTGAGCGACCGGCACCCGGAGGTAAAGTTCCTTGCTGAGGAATCCGGAGGCAACGAGGATCTGGAGCAGACCACGTGGGTCGTGGACCCGATCGACGGCACGGTGAACTACGCACACGGCATCCCGATCTACTGCGTATCGATCGCGGCGGTATCCAACAACGTGCCCGTTGTTGGCGTGATCTACAACCCCAACACCAGGGAGCTGTTCACCGCCACGCGTGGCGGCGGCGCGTTTGTCAACGGCCGCGCGATGCGGGTGAGCGGCAATGCGGACTTGAACCGCGCTGTGCTGGTGACCGGGTTCCCGTACGATGTGGAGGAGAACCCGTTTGGATGCATCGATGCGTTCGGGTCGTTCCTGAAGATGGGCATCCCCGTTCGCAGGCTTGGCTCGGCCGCGCTGGACCTGGCGTACCTGGCCGCCGGCCGGTTCGATGGCTACTGGGAGGTGTCGCTGAACGCATGGGACGTGGCGGCCGGTGCGCTGATGGTTACCGAGGCTGGCGGCACGGTTGGCAGCTACGCGCCCGATTCCGATCAGGGTGAGCTTGTAACCGACCGCCTGCTGGCAACAAACGGGCTGCTGCATCAGGCGATGTACGATCACCTGGCAAACGCCGCGGCCAACCGCACAGCATAGCGGGACGTCACGATCCCGGTCTGCCGCTCCGCGGCCCGCCATCAACGGTACAGGTTGGGCCGATATCGCAACCGATAGGATACCGTAACGCGTAAACGGCAACGCCCATCATCCGGTAGTGGATGGTGGGCGTTGATATTTGAATACCAGTCCCCCGCTGTTACGGGCAGCCGTCGTAGGCACACGGCACGCCGTGGATGTCGTACAACGGGCATCCGTTGGCATCGGTGGTGATGCACACGCGCGCGCAACAATCGGCCGTCACCTTGAAGTTGGTGCAGCGGGCGATCGTGGGATCCAGCAGATCGAACGTTGTGCCATCGCAGCGTTCCACCAGGATGGACTGGCCGTCGAAGCACGGGATGCGCACCTTGACGCCCGGCCCGTACGTGGTGCACTTGATCGGGCCGCCCTGCGAAACCGCCCAGCACAGCGTGAGCTTGCACAACAGGTCATCGTTGATCACAACGGTAACGTAATCACAGCGGCACTTCACGCCGTTCTGTGCGCTGGCAATGCCCGGTATCGCCAGCATGGAAACAACGGCCGTGGCGAAAAGCGCCAGCAACGCGCGGCGCGATT
>CBHYLN010000231.1:0-5260 GCA_966128725.1 uncultured bacterium
CCCGAAGTGTTAGGCATGCATCTGCGCAAACGGCTCCGACGGCGTCACACACCGCCTCGCATGCACAACTCGAAGAGTTAGGCATGCATCTGCTCAAACGGCTCCGACGGCGCAGCACACCGCCTCGCATGCACAACTCGAAGAGTTAGGCATGCATCTGCGCAAACGGCTCCGACGGCGCAACCCAACGCCCCACATGCACAACTCGGCGAGTTAAACATGCGACGCCGCAAGCGGCACTAGCACAGCACCACATCGCACCGCATGCACAACTCGGCAAGTTAAACATGCGACGCCGCAAGCGGCACTATCACAGCACCACATCGCACCGCATGCACAACTCGAAGAGTTAGGCATGCAACGGCGCAAACGGCTCCGACGCCCCCTACACCCCGCCCTCCCGCTCAACATCGTGGCGCACCATCGCCACGATTGCATCCAGACCCGCCAGATCCCGAGGTCGCGCCAGGCGTTTCACGGTGGCCTTCGACGCCAGCCGCGCGCACCGCTCGAAATGTCCCCTCTCCTGGCCCATCCGCTCGATCAGTTTCACGATGTAGGAGTTGCGCACAAGTTCCACCAGCGCCTGGTTCGGGGCGATCTCCCGAATCGCGCAGCCTACTTCCTCCCATTCCAACACGTACTGCCCGCCCAGCGGCAGGGCTTCCAGCGTGGTGCGCGTATCCACCGCCAGGATGCGCTTGTCGCGATCGCCCACAACGCGCTGCAACATGTCGGCATCGTGGCCGAACTCGCGCAGGGCATCGGCCCACAACTTCATCTGGGGCGGCGCGGCCCAGACAACCGGCGCGCCGTTGGTATCGTAGGTGATGGCGGCATGGTCATCGGCAACCAGATTGCACCCGGCGCGCAGGAACGCGGCGGCCGTGGTGGACTTGCCCCCGCCGGTGTCGGCAAGGAAACACACGGCGTGGCCGGCAATCTCCACCACGCTTGCATGCAGCACCAGCATGCCCCGTTGATACAGCGCGATGGCCAGCAACGAACCGCACACCAGGTTCACCACCGCATGCCGGTCGGCATCGGGCTGCGGCCCCAGCACAATCCGCGCACCATCAAACACGCCGAACGTGCCAACGCCCCGCCACACATACAGGGCAGCATGTTCGGCCAGCCCGTAGTAACCATGCACGGCGATATCGGCCGGCGGCGGTGTCTGGATTTCCCCGTACACGACCGTGATATCGGCAACGCCAGGCGCGGCCGGTATCAGGGGAAGCTCCAGCTCGGAATCGATTGTCAGGCCGTAGGCTCGGTACAGGGGCATGGATTCAATGGAGAGTACAGGTGTGGGAAGGCGCCCAGTGAGCGGTTGCCGTACGGCCATCGGGCGGGCAGGACGGCACATCCCCTGGCAACCACGTTTGCGGATCGGCCGGCACACCATCATCCGGACGGCCACATGGTTGTGGGTTGCCCACCCCCCCAGGCGCCGATCAATCTAATTGCGAGATCCGGAAACCGTAGCGCGGCGAAACGATTCTCACGTATATTTCGCGCCATCGATCGGGCAGCACAGCACCCCGCCACGCCCACGATCGAGCGAGAGATCAATCGGTCGCAAGAGTTCCGTTCAGCAAGGAGATCCTGCCCAGTGGACCAGGCTGCCAACACCACATTCAACGCCCAACAGGTGATCCTGGATCTTCAGGACGCCATCGACTTCGTCAACCGCCGCGTCATCAATCGCACCGATGTCATCGAGCAGATATTCTGCGCGTTGCTGACCTCGGAGCACGCGCTTGTGCAAAGCCGTACCGGCGTTGGCAAGTCGCTGCTTACCGAACAGGTATTCCGCATGTTCACCGGCGCGCGCTACTTCAAGGTGCAGGCCTCGAAGGAGCAGCAACCCGACACGTACTTCGGCGGCCTGAACGTCGAGGAGCTGAAGCAGGGCCGCATCATCCACAACACGGTGGGTTCGCTGGTGGAGAGCGAGTTCGGCTTCATCGACGAGATATTCGACGCCAACGACTTCACGCTGCGCGCGCTGCTTTCGTTGCTCAACGAACGTGAGCTTATCCTGGGCGTGCAGCGGACTTCGGCCGCAATCCATACGGTGATCGCCGCCACCAACTACCTGCGCATCAGCGAGATTACCGAGGCCCTGCTGGACCGGTTTACGTACCAGTCGGTGGTGTTCCCGGACAAGGACCCGTACGACCAGTACCGCATCGCGCAGCAGTACCTGATGCACGGCGGCAGCGCGGTGAACCCGCCCAAGCAGATTGCCTACGAGACGCTTGCGGAGGTGTCGCGCATCTGCCTTGGCACCAGCGAGCAGATGGCCATCACGGTGCCCAGCGAAATCGCCTACTACGCCAACGTTGTTATCCGCTATTACGAGGAACTGCGCAACCGGCAGATTGCCCAGGGCGCGCACGGCGCGCAGCAGCGCGACTTCTACATCTCCCCGCGCAAGCAGGTGAAGGCGTTCGACCTGTTGCGCGCCATCGCGTTCATGCACGGCCGCACAACGGTGACGCAAAGCGACGTGGACAAGCTGTACGTGCTGTTCACCACGGTTGGCATCGAGGAGGAACGCGGGCTGTGGGCGAAGGCAACGCAGGCATTGCAGCACCAGTTCGGCGCCAGCCATGCCCTGGAGCAGCTTAAGACGCTGCTGGACTTCAAGACGCTGCTGGATCAGTTGAAGGCCAGGCCCGAGCTGCTGCGCGAGCCGCTGACCGCGATCGACAATCTGCCGATCAAGCGCACGCTGCGCGAGTGGGCGCGCGAAACGCTGGGCCTGGCCGATGTGGCCGTTGAGAACAATCGCCGCCTGATAACGGAGTTCCTGGACCGGTTCCAGCCGGCGACCGACGAGGTTCGCGAGCTGCGCATGAAGCTGCAGCACGACGCGCACATGATCTTCAACGTTCGCAATACCGCCGAGACACCCCTGCTGTGATGCGACACGATGTGCTCACGCATAGCTCGTTCTTCGAGCATATGGAGGAGTTCGGCTACCTCCGTGGGCTCGAGGATCTTCTTCCCGAGGACTTCACGGCCGTCTTCGAGATCGCGCGCGTGCTGGAGGATCCGGACTCCGCGCTCTCGCGCTCGCTGCGTTCGGTGATGACGGTTAGCTCGCGCGTTGAGGAGCAGACCGAATCGAAGGTATACGAGTGGAAGCCCAACCGCAACGTGACGTATTCGGAGGAGTACGAGGCGGCGCTGATGCAGAGCATGACCGATCTGAAGCGGATATTTCCGCATCAGTATCTGCTTCCGGATGAAGTGTTCATGCAGCGGCTGGCCACGCGTTCGTTATGGATCAACCTGCCGCGCCAGCCGGTGGTGATCCCGTTCAAGAGCTCCAGCTCGGACTACGCGCCCGACAACTACAAGCAGAAGGTGTACGTGCTGCTGGATACGTCCACCTCGATGATGTCGCATCACCGATTCCAGATGGCGAAGGCGGTGGTGTACGTGTTCCTGAAGCGGAACCTGCGCGAGCTGGGGCATATCTACCTGCGCACGTTTGATACGGACCTGGGTCCGCTGCAAACCGCCACCGATACCGAAAGCCTGTGGAAGATGATCCGCTACACGATGCGGCTGAGCAAGCTGGGCAACGGGACGGTGATGGAGAAGGCGATCCTGCAGGCGGCCGACGACATCCGCGCGAAGTCATCGCTGTCCGGCGCTGAGATCCTGATGGTGACCGATGGCGCCTGCCATCTGGACGTGGAGAAGATTCGCGACTCGCTGGGCAAGATGATCCGGATCAACACGATCAAGATCGGCAACGCGGTGATCGTGCCCGACGAGAAATTCCTGAACGACCTTGCATCAAGCGGCAACTCGCCGGAGCAACGGAACCTGCGGCAGCTGGAGGAAGAACTCCGTCGCGCGAAGGGGTCGGTAAGCAAGTCATCCAGCGAAAACATCCACGCCATCCAGCGACGCATCAGCCAGTTGCGCGCGCCGATCATGGAACGCCTGCACCGCACGTACGGCAAGGAGATCGAGCTGTTGTCGTCGGTGTTCGTGAACGTGGACGATATCTCGGCCGACTCGATATTCACGCTGCGGCAAAGCGAGATCGAGGAGATCCGCGAGCTGCTGGCTGAGGTGGAGGCCGACTTCGATACCGGCATCGATGCGGATTCGCTTCGCGAGGCCGCCCTTCTGTACGAACACGTGCAGATGTTGTTGAAGACCGGCGGCTCGCAGGAACAGATCCAGCAGTTGCAGGAAATGGCCGCGCGCCTGCAGGAGTTGCTGAAGGATGTGCTGGAAACGTCGACGGCGCTGGATTCGGCAATCAACAATCTCTCGCGGGCCGATGTACACGATCTGCACATGATGCTGGGGATGCGCTCGGCACAACACGGGCAATCGATTCTCAGTATGCTGCTGAACGTGTTGCGGCGTTCGTGGCAGAAACTCTTCGGCGGCAAGGGCCGCGCCTGAACGAGGCTTGCTCCCCCTCCATCTCTCCTTCTCACCTGCATATCCCGATGGCCGCGCTACGCACGATCCTGCTCCGCATCCTGGCACTACCGAAGACCATCATCTTCAATTTCCGTTATCTGCCGCTGTCGCAGGCCTGGCGCCTTCCGTTTGTGGTATCACATCGTGTGTGGCTGTTCCGCCTTGGCGGGCATGTGACAATTGAAGGCCCGGTGCGCACGGGCATGATCTCCGTTGGATTTGGCGAGGTGACCATTTTCGACCAACACCGCTCGCGCACCATCTGGGATGTTTCCGGCTCCGTTGTGTTCATGGGCTCGTGCGGCCTGGGGCACGGCTCGCGTATCTCGGTGGCGCGCACCGCGCGGCTGGAATTAGGCGACCGGTTCACCATCACCGCGCAAAGCGCCATCGTATGCCACCACGCGGTCAGCATCGGCGCCGGCACATTGTTCTCGTGGGAGATTCTGGTGATGGATACGGACTTCCACCCGCTTACCGACGCCGGCGGCACGCGCCTGAATCCCGACGCGCCGGTGGTGATCGGCAACGATGTGTGGGTGGGTTGCCGCGCAACCATACTGAAAGGCGCGCACATCCCCGATGGAACCGTGGTGGCGGCCACGTCGCTGGTCACCCGTTCGTTTACCGAGCCGCGAACGCTGGTGGGCGGCTCGCCGGCAACGGTGCTGCGCCGTGATGTACGGTGGGCGCGGTAGGTATAACAACAGCACAGGGCGTGGATCGCCTAGGGATCCGGCACCACACGTGTTGTGGGCTCCTCGCCGGTGAACCAACGCCAGGCTTCGGCGCATACGCC
>CBHYLN010000232.1:0-5215 GCA_966128725.1 uncultured bacterium
TCCTGGGCGCCAACACCGGCGCCAACGACATGCAGATCGCGACCAGCAACGTGACCGTGCTCGGCAACACAGATCTGTGGCTGGCCAACAACGACAACTCCGCCAGCCAGATCCGGTTCTACGACGCCAATGCTACCACCGGCGCGTTCCCCGGCACGGCGCACTACACGTCGTTCCAGGCACAGACACAGGCTGCCGACATCAACTATCTGCTGCCTGCGGCGGCCGGTGGTGTGGGCGATCAGCTCACCATCAGCGCAATTGCCGGCACGCAGGTAACGCTGGGTTGGGCGGCCCCCTCGGATCGCCGTATCAAGTCCGACATCGTCACGCTCGACGGCGAGTCCGTGCTGGCGAAGTTCCGGGATGTGGAGCTGGGAAGCTGGCGCTACACGAACGATCCCAGCGGCCATCGCCATTACGGCATCATGGCCCAGGACTTCCACCGTCTGTTCGGCGCCGATGGCCATGGCGTGATCGGTACCGACACCACCGTGAACAATCTGGACCTGATGGGCGTCTCCTATCTGGCGATCCAGGCTCTGGAGAAGCGAACGGCCGGCAACGATGCCCGCGTCGACGCCCTGCTCCAGGCCGTGCAAACTCTGCGCGATCGGGTTGACATGCTGGATCGGGAGAATGCCGTGCTGCGCGCACGGTTGGAGCACGAGGCCGATGCGGCGGGCCAGACGGTACGCTGAATCAATCATTGGTGACCAATGCCGGGCGCGTCTGCTGGATACAGCGGGCGCGCCCGCCGCGTTTCCTGGGGAGCACATATCCTGCGGATCAACCCGTTTCAGTAGGTTGCGCGCCAACGCTGGTGCATTGTGGGCTGCATCGGGTTCGTGGCCCGTGTGCCCATCAACCCTGTTTTCCTGTTCGTATGGGACTGATTGAAGAACGTGTTGCCGAAGCGCGTGCCGGCACCAATCCACGTGTTATCCGCCGGATGACGTCCGGCTGGGCGGTAATGGGTGATGTGCAATTCCTGCGCGGATATTGCCTGCTGCTGCCCGATCCGGTTGTGCCCAGCCTGAACGACCTTCGCGGCGGCGTCCGTGCGGCCTACCTTGCCGATCTGGTGCTGCTGGGCGATGCTGTTCTGGAGGTTACCGGCGCCAAGCGTATCAACTACGAGATCCTGGGCAACGTGGAGCCCGAGCTGCACGCCCACGTGTTCCCCCGGTTTCACGACGAGCCGGAGGAGCTCCGCCGCCTGCCTGCCTGGTTCTACGATTGGAAGGCGGCTCCGGAATTTTCGGTTGCCGAACACGGCGAACTGATGCGGGCAATCGGTGGCGCGCTTGAGCGGATGGCCGGATGAACATGCACACGCAACCGGCCGCTGGCGGCGCCGTGCTGGTCCGAACCCCGCGCCTGCTTGTGCGGCAATTTGAACCAGGCGATGTTGATGCCCTGCACGCGTTGTACGGAAACCCGGTGGTGGTGCGCTGGGTGGATACGCGAACTCCGCTTACACGGGAACAATGCGAGCGCTGGATCGAGATCTCGATTGCGAATTATCGAACCAAGGGATACGGCGCCTCGGCAGTGGTTGAGTCTGGATCCAGTGTGTTCGTAGGCTGCTGCGGCATTGTGCATGCGCCCGATCGCGATCAACCCGAAATCATCTACGCAATCGTGCCCGAACGATGGGGCCTGGGGCTTGCGGGCGAGGTAGTGCCGGCCATGCTGCGGTACGGCCTGGAGCAACTTGGCCTGCCATGCATCCTGGCCACGATCGCGGCCGAGAATGCTGCGTCGCGCCATATCGTGGAGAAGGCCGGCATGGTGCTCGAACGCGTTGAACACCACGATGACGGCGACGTCATGGTGTACGCCGCAGGGAGTGATGCCGATGGGTGGGGAGGCAACCCACACGTTGAACCCTGAGTGTCGCAAGCCTGGGCTGGATCCGCAAAGCGATGCTTACGGTTTGAACGATGAACACATCCCACACATCTCATTTCATCGTGCCGGACCCTTGGCGAGCCGCGTCACGACCCAACTACCAGTTTCCCGATCCTCCATGACAAATCTTACCAGCCTGTTCGGTGCCATCGATATCTACGTGTTCGACCAACTTCTGCGCGGACGCATCCAGCCCGGCATGAGTGTGCTGGATGTCGGTTGTGGTGCCGGCCGTAACCTGGAGTACATGATGCGGGCCGGCTTTGACGTGTTTGGCGTGGATGCCGATGCGCAGGCGGTTGCGACGGTGCGGCAACGAGCAGCCGAGCTTGCGCCCGAGCTGCCGCCAGAAAATTTCCGGGTGGAGCCGGCCGAACACCTGACGTTCGCCGATGCCTCGATGGACGTGGTGATCTGTTCGGCGGTGCTGCATTTTGCCCGCGACGATGAACACTTCGCCGCGATGCTTCATGGCATGTGGCGCGTGCTCGTCCCGGGCGGACTGTTCTTCTGCCGGCTGGCCTCGTCCATCGGCATCGAATCGGCCGTGCGACCCATCGAGGGGCGGCGCTGCGGCCTGCCCGATGGCAGTGTGCGTTACCTGGTGGACGAGGCGATGTTGATGCGCTGTACCGGCGAACTGGGCGGGCGCCTGCTCGATCCCCTGAAGACAACGGTTGTGGCCGGGCAGCGCAGCATGTCCACATGGGTTGTGCGGAAGAACGGCTGACCGCGCATGGCATTACACAACAGTACCGGCTGCTTCTCAGCCACGGATGAAGTTCGGGCGCGCGTACGCAAGCTGGAAGCCGCAGCGCATCATGTTCCGGAATGAGGGGCTCGGGTGCTGCTCTGTCTGCTCGCGCGTTTCTGTGGCGATCCACTCGCATCCCATTTCAGTGGCATCGGTGATTCTGCGGGCCATCAACGCGCCCTGCGCACCATGGCCGCGCCACGGAGGCAGCGTGCTGCCAAGCCCCAGCCACGCGCGGCCTGCATGCACGAACATTGCCCCGGCTGCAACCGGTTGGTTGGCGGCGAACGCCATGTAATGCCGCCAGCCCGGTTGCCCAACCCCAGCGGCCAGCCATGGTATCATCGCATCCGGGGCGCCCAGCCCCTCGCATGCGGTTGCGGCGAACTCCATGCGTTGCTCCCGTGCAATGTGTTCGATGCGCAGGTCGGTCCGGACGGTGCCCACCGGGCCTGGTCGTCAAGCGCGGAGGGCGGAACCTGCACGGCATGGACCGCCACGCCTGACTCCGCGAAACGCCGAGCAAGCCTATCGAGCATGGATGATGTGATCGGTGCCGGTGGCTTTTAACATATTGCGCCGGCTTGTGCGGTTTGTGAATACTCAACAACATCGGGGCGGCATCTCGTGGCATCAATCCAGATTGCACTGTGGCGCGGTATCAATGTTGGCAAGGCGAAACGTATCGCCATGGCCGAGCTGCGTTCCGTGCTGGAGCGGCTGGGGTTCGAGAACGTGCGGACGCTGCTCAACAGCGGCAACGCGGTGTTTGCCGTGCCCGGCGGCGCGCCACGGGCGCTGCCCGCGCGGATCGAACGGGCCGTTGCCGATGAGCTGGGTGTTGTTGCCAGGGTGATGATCGTGTCGGGCAGGGAACTTGATGCGATGATCGCCGCAAACCCGCTTCTTGATATCGCACATGATTTCTCGCGCCATCTGGTGGGGGTGTTTGCAACGCCTGCCGACGCCGAACCTGTGCGGCCCTTACTGGATAACGATTGGGGCGCCGACCGCCTTGCGCTTCACGGCCGAGCGGCCTATCTGTGGTGCGAGCAGGGCATTCTCGACAGCCCGCTTGCTCAGGTGTTCAATCGGGCTGCGAAGGACATGGTGACCACGCGCAACTGGGCCACGATGCTGAAGTTGCAGGCGCTTGCCGCAGGGTGACTTTGCGTTTGTGGTAGCGTGCCAACGATGGGGTTGGGGTGAATGAATTCACCGCGAAGACGCAAAGAACGCGAAGCAGCACGTGCGGAATGTTGCGCAGCGGCAAAGCGGCTCCGGCTGATCATGAAGCCAGAATCGTTGGCCGTGTAGGTGCGGATGCTGGAATACTACCACGACGCTGACTGAGCCGATGCCGGGTGATGCAGGGGTCAGCGATAGATCGTTGACGTACGGTACGAACGCGAAGCAGCACGAGCCGGATGTTGCGCAGCGGCAAAGCGGCCCCGGCTGATCATGAAGCTGAGGCATTGGCTGTACAGGGGCCGGACGTTGGATCACTACCACGACGCTGACCGAGCCGATGCCGGGTAATGCAAGGGGTCAGCGATAGATCGTTGACGTACGGTACGAACGCGAAGCAGCACGAGCCGGATGTTGCGCAGCGGCAAAGCGGCTCCGGCTGATCATGAAGCCGAATCGTTGGCCGTGCAGGTGCGGATGCTGGAATACCACCACGACGCTGACCAAGCCGATGCCGGGTAATGCAAGGGGTCAGTTATAGATTGTTGACGTACCGTTTGATGCCGTTTTTGATGACCGGTACGTTCCAGTTGATCAGGAAGCCGAGGCGGTAACCCGAGAGCCGGAGATAAGTGATGATCTGTGCTACATGCACAGGGGCAAGGCCATGTACGGACTTGTTCTCAACCACGATTGCATCGGCGATTACCATATCAATGCGGTAGCCTGCGTCAACGGTAACGCCAGCGTAAGAAATGGGCAGCGTTACTTCGCACCGCACGCCGATTCCTCGAAGATCGAGTTCGTGTGCCAGGCATGCCTGATACGCCGATTCCAGCAGGCCTGGCCCAAGTGCGCAGTGCACGACGTATGCGGCGTCCACAACAGTGGTTGCAATTCGTTCGATGTGGCTGGTTTCCATGGATCGCTCCCCGCCTGATGTACGGTTGATGTTTGCGACCGATGAAAACGTACGAACAACGGCCAATACATCAAAAACCTGTCGAACCCTGATCGTGTGCCAGCAGCTGCGTCACCTTCACGCCCTTTGCGTCTTCGCGGTAAATAGTTCTCGTACGGTCTGTCGTGTGGCTGGCTTCCATGGATCGCTCCCCGCCTGATGTACGGTTGATGTTTGCGACCGATGAAAACGTACGAACAACGGCCAATACATCAAAAACCTGTCGAACCCTGATCGTGTGCCAGCAGCTGCGTCACCTTCGCGCCCTTTGCGTCTTCGCGGTAAATAATTCTCGTACGGTCTGTCGTGTGGTTGGCTTCCATGGATCGCTCCCCACGTGATGTATGGTAGAAGTTAACGACCGATGAAACCGCACGAACAGCGGGCAACACATCAAA
>CBHYLN010000233.1:0-5060 GCA_966128725.1 uncultured bacterium
GCTCCATTGCTCGACCGTTGCCGCGTCCACCGCGCCGGCGCACTCCGCGTTGGCAATACACGATACATCGTACGAGGGCATCCCGGCCTCAACCAGGGCGCGGTACAGATTGGGCTGGGCGCATATCGAGGTCACGCCCAACCGCTCGATCATCCGCAGCGCAAACGCGGTGTTCACCACGCCGGCGGGCTCGTGTACCACGATTGTTCCGCCGGTGACCCAGGGGCCGAACAGCGAGCACCACAGCATCGGGTTCCAGCTATCGGTGGTGAGGGTAAGGTGCAGGTCACGGCGGCCCACCCCGAACCAGGCGCGCGCGTCGCGCCCCTGCGCCAGGGTGTGCGCGTGGCTGTGCACGGCCCAGGCATGCCCGCCCTCCGGCGCGGCAACGGGCGCAATCAGCATGGTGTCGGCCGGCGTGGTCATCTGGTCGAACCCGAAATGTTCCAATATCCCGGAACGGTCGGCGGCCATCGCCGGCAGATCGATCCACCCGGCCGGCGCTTCCGCCGATGCGGGCGCCAACGTCTCGTGCGGCGCCGCGTGCACCACGGCGCGCTGCGCCACGCCGGCGGCCCACGCGGCATCCGGCTGGGCAAGCGCGCGCTCAAGCTGCGCGGCACGGGCAGGGTCGGCAACAATCATGGTGGGCGCAACGGCGGCGCAGGCATCCAGCAACGCGGCCCCGGTGAAGGAGGCATCCAGCGGCACCAGCACGGCGCCGCGCTTGATTACGCCCAACGCCACGGTCCACCACTCCGGCGTGCGCGGCATCGCCAGCAGAACACGATCGCCGCCACGCACGCCCAGTTCGCGCAGAAGGTTGGTTACACGGTTGGAGGCGGTGCTCAGCTCCCAATACGTCAGCGTTCGCCGCTGGCCGGCATCGCCAACCCAGATCAGGGCCAGACGGTTCCGATCGTCGCCGGCGGCAGCGGCATCCACAACGTCGAATCCGATATTGAAGTAGTCCGGTGGATTCGCCGAATCAACGCGCGTGAAATCGTGGCTCATGGTATTTCCTGCAACAACTGGACCACATCGGTCGCCAGGGTCCGCATCATGGCGCGATACCCGGCAAACCAGGCGCGCCCACCAAACGGACCCACAATGTTCGTAACGCCCAATACGGCCGTGGCGGGGATGCCCCGGGCGGCGCGGAGCACGGCAAAGGCCTCCATGTTCTCAACCTCGCCGCTGGCGGCAAGCACGCCGGCCAGCGCTGCGTCCTCGGTGATGCCCAGCGCGCACGCCACGCGCGCGGGTCGCAGCCGGATGCCCCGGGCCAGGCAACGCGCGTTCACCACGGCGTTCAGCCCGGCGTCGGCGGGTTCCTCGGCGGCCATCAACGCCGGCAGGCGCATCTGGCCGCGCGCCACGTCGCCGCTGGAGAGCACCGCGCCGGTTGCAAGCACCAGGTCGCCCTCGGATATCCCCGCGCCAACGTGCGCGCCGCAGGTGCCAACAAACACAACAAACGCCGGGCGCTCGCGCTCAACGATGCGCGCGGTGCCGGCGGCCGCGTCGATCAGGCCGATGCCACACACGGCCGTGGGTATTCCGTTGGGCAGACCGTCGGGATAGGCGGCGTCGCGTTCGATATCGGAGGAAAAGAGGAACAGAGAGGATCCCGGAATCAGGTACAGGAAATCAGCGGCGGGCTTGGATGCCCGCGCAACCGGAGCCCCGGGCAACCGAAGGCCCGGTTACACGAAGTCCGCAACAACGGGCGCGGCGATGGCACCGATGGCGTGCGCGCGATCGAACAACAACTGCACGGCGCGGATCGATGCATCGGAGTACGCGTACGTTTCCTCGTTGGCGTACATGGCCAGGTAGCGATCCAGCAGCTCCGGTGTGGCAACCTCATCCGGGCGATGGATGTGCGTGATCAGGAACTGTATCATCGCGTCGCGGTTATCCAGCGCCCAGCGGATGGAGCGCTGCAACACACGGCTTGCGGCCTGCATTGCCGGCGCGCCGATCGCCCTGCGCACCACGTTGCCGCCCAGCGGCAGGGGCAGACCGGTGCGCTCCCACCACCATTCGCCGATGTCGATGATCTTCACCAGGCCGTGTTGTTCGTAGGTAAGCCGCCCTTCGTGGATGATGATGCCGGCATCCACGGCGCCGCCCAGAACCGCATCGAATATTGCCTCGTACGGCGTGATGGGCACAACGGTGAAGTTGGCGTCGGGCGCAAGCAGACGGGTAACAAGATGCGCGGTGGTCCGCAGCCCCGGCGTTGCCACGGTGCGGCCGTTCAGTTCGTCGGGCGGGAACGCGTGCTTCGCGACGATCACCGGCCCGTAGCGCATCCCCACCGAGCCGCCATGCGCGAACAACGCGAATCGATCGGCAAGGAACGGATAGGCGGCGATGGAGACGGCGCTGATGTCCACCTCGCCGCGATCGGCCATGTCGTTCAGGCTTTGCGTGTCGGCCGTCACCGGGATGAAGGTAAGCCCCTCGGTGTCGATCAATCCCTCGATCGCCGCGCGAAACATGAACGCGTCGTCGGCATCGGGGCTGTAGGCAAGTCGAAGTTGCACGGGTTACAGGAACTGCTGGGCCACCTGCCAGGCGAACCAGATGAGATGGCAGACGATGTTCGCATACAGGCCGGCAACCATGTCGTCGGCCATGATGGAGAACCCGCCCGTTCGTTGGTCGAAGTAGCTTGCCGGCCACAGCTTGGCGATATCGAACACACGGAAGACGAAGAAGCTGAGCGCGGCCCACATGGGATCGAACAACACGATGGGCGATGCAAGCGCCAGCCACTGGCCGGCGAATTCGTCGATCGTGACGAAGCTGGGATCGTGCCCAACGGCGCGCTCCACGTCGCGCGCCAGCGGAACCCCGCCGATGAAGGCCGCAAGCGACAGCCCCAACAGCAGCACGAACAGGCGCGATTCGTCGATCGGCACGAAATACACGGCGGCGGCAACCGCGCTGGCAACCGTCCCGGAGGCGATCGGCGCAAGCCCGGTGAACAGCCCTCCGGCAAGGGCCTGTTTCCAGATCGGGACGCCCAGCTTACGGAGTTGTGCGGGCGAGATTGCCATTGGTAAGAATGCGAAGTGTGTGACGGTTCTCTATCAGATACTGTACGGCGGTGGCAAGCGAGAGAACGGTGAGGATGACCATCGAGCTGAGAACCACCCACGGCGAAAGCAATGCATCCAGCGTGCGCGCGGTGATCATCTCGCGCACCCAGATGATGTTCTTCAGGGTGAAGATCACAACAACGTACCACAGGAACACAAGCTGCAACGCGGTTTTCCACTTGGCCAGCCGGCTTGTGACAACCGGCTGCCCCTTCAGGTCGGCAACAACGCGAAGCACGGTCACCAGGATGTCGCGCGCAACCACGATCAGCACCATCCAGAGATCGAACATCTCCAGCGAGGCGAACACCACGAACGCTGCGCCGATCAGAACCTTGTCGGCAAGCGGATCGAAGAAGCGCCCGAACGCGCTCATGGCGTTGTAGCGGCGGGCATACCAGCCGTCGTACCAGTCGCTGACCGCGGCAAGCAGGAAGATCAACGCGGCAAACTGCACGCGCACGCCGTCACCGCTGGTGACAAGCCACACGAACAGAGGCGTCAACAGAATGCGCGCCGCCGTAATGATATTTGGGAAGTTGATCTCGGGCTTCATTGCCGTGCCTTGTGCGGGCCGCCGCGCCGTGCAAACGTGCGCCGGGGACGGCCGCGACCAGCCATACGGTTGGATACGGATCGAAATTACGCAATCAGTATCATGGGGCAGCAGTTTTGCCCCGGCCATTCCTTAACTTTTTCCGTCTTTAACGGTCGGACTCCTGAATCGCAGCAAACGTGCGCCGGCCGGATTCTTCTGGCGCAGCGCTCGCCGGCGCAATCAACAGGCTTCTCTCGACAGCGCAACCAATGTTCTTGCACATCATGCCCCAATCACGACCCCGGCAACCGCGGGCGCTGTTGCCGACGGCGATCGCAACCGTTTTCGTGTACGCACTGCTGGCCGCATCCAATCTTGCCGCGCAAAGCTTTGCCGACTATACCGAGTTCTACCGTCTGCTCCGCGTTGGCGCCGACGAACAGTTCCAGTTCTGCTATCCAACAACGTCGGCCGTCAGCGAGCCCTTCGCTGTTGGCGTGCGCCGCGATTCGCTTGGGCGGCCGGTGCAGATCGGCCGATTCCGTTTCGGCAATCCCGACAGCCGGTCCGACTGGGCAACCATGCTCATCATCTACCGCAGGTACGACTCGCTGGACATCGTGCTGGAACGCCGGAGCTATCTGAACGCGGGCGGGCAGCCGGTGGATATGGACCGCGCCGCGTACGAGGATGTGTACCGCAGGCGAAGCGGCGCGCTGATACAGCGGAAGATTCTGGACCGCTCCGGCAATCCGGTGAACGATTCGGCCGACGTGCATCGTTCGCTGTTCAAGCTTATCGAGCCCGGCACGTATCTGCAGGAGTGGTACTACAGCAGCGGCAAGCTGCATTACGGCGCCGGCTCCGACGGGGTGATGCGTCCGTTCTCGGCAATGCCGATCCAGGCGTATTACCGTCAGTTCCAGTGCGCCCCCAACGGCGCGCTGCTTCGCGAGCAGGTGATGACCCTTTCGCGCAAACCGCTGCTGTTCCCCGAGGGTGTATACGTCCACGCCTACACCAACAACGATTGCGGGCAGGCGGTGCGCATGGCATACCAGGCGGTTGATGGCAGCCCGATGGCCGACAGCAACGGCATCGCCGCCATCACGTTCAGCTACGACGACGCCGGCCGCATGGTGGAGTGGCGCCTGTTCGGGCTGAACGGCAAGCCGCTGGCGCGCGAATCCGACGGCGTGGCCGGCATGCGCTACACGTACCGTGCGTTCGATGGCGTGCTGGTGAAGGAGGAGCGGTTGAACGACGACGGCGAACCAATCCCGTAGCGGTTGTTCGAGCGGGGCCGTTGCCAGGCCGGCACCGGCGCCCAGGCCCGGCGCGGGACGGTATGGCAGGGTATCGCGCCGGCCGGCCCCGGCATCCGAGGTTCACTTTCCCCCGGTGGTGTAACC
>CBHYLN010000234.1:0-4924 GCA_966128725.1 uncultured bacterium
TGCGCTATTTATTCCTCAGCGCATTCAGGCGTTTCATCAGATCATCGTCATCATTCACATGATTCTGCATGTGCTGCGGCTGGGCATTGTTATTCCCCTGCTGTATTGTTGGAAGGGTAAGGGAGTCGAGCAAATCATCGAGATCGTCGTCGCTGCTGCTGCTTTCCTTCTCTTTCTCGCGTTCCTCAAGCAAGAGATTGTTGTTGCTCACTGGTGTTTGGGAAACGCTGGGGAGATTCGGCACCCGGTTGCTTCCATCCTCTTCCTCACTCGCGTTCTCATCGCCAAGACCCAGTAACCCGCTGAAGTCCAGGAGTCGACTGAAATCAACGTTGTCAACGGACGACGTCTTGGGCGTTGGTGTCGACGACGTTTCAATTGCCTGCACATCCCTCGATGAGAACGGGGCGCCTTCATTCTTTTTGATGCCCGTACGAATCTTATAACCCCGCTCAAAGTCGTGATTCTTCCACTCCTGTGTGGGCGGAGCAGTTTGGTCGGCTACCTCCATCCAGGCCTTCTGCCCTTCGATGATCTGCCCCTTCCAGTCCTCGTGTTCGGTATGATGCACATCCAACGGATTGTTCAGCAACGTTGGCGGCAGCTTGTTCTCGGCCAACATCCGGTTCAACACCAGCCGGTTGGTACGGGTGTTTGCGTCCACATACGGATGCAGGTTCTCCAGCGATTTATGCGTGTGCACGATTAGATCCAGAATCGTCCCATTCTCCACGGCCTTCTGCTTTCCCTGCTCATAGTTGTCCAGAATCTTCTGAATGGCCGAGGTATACACATCCTGCGACGACTCATCCATTCCTGTCTGTTCCTTTTGTTCCTTCGGCAGGTCAGCCAGCACCACATGTGCACCACGAAGTCCGTCGTGTTCGCTATCGGGCTCGAACGATTTCACCAGCGGCGGCAACGTTCCTTCAGGCGATGTATTTTCCTGACGCAGCTTTTCCGGGTTGCTGTTGAAGCGTTCGAAGCGTACCGGCAATTCACCCGTTCGGAATTTCGATCCGTAGTCGTGTTTATTTGGCAGCGCATGAAAATGCGTGTGGTGATAATCCAGCGCATTAAACGGCCGCCCGAACGTGGAGGCAACGTACCGATCGGCATCCATCATCGACTCGTTGTAATTGGGATCAGCTTTGCGACCATGTTTGCCCTGGGTGTATACTTCGGGTCCATGCTCGTGATGCCGGCGATCGATATGCTCCATCCACTTCTTTTCCGGTCCCAGGCGATCGTAGATCTCCTGCGGGCTCATCGAGTCCAGCTCGATGCGCTGAATCGGCGCGTGGCCTTCGGCCCCAACAGCCTGCGGCGAGCGCAGAACAGGAATACGTTCCAGCGAATGCGTGAGCATGGACGGCGCCTCGACTCCATCACGTTGCCGGGCACCGTGAAACCTGCCGGGCATGGATTCCACCGTACGCGACTTCTCCCTGCCCATACGAGCCGCCGGATCGCGGGATATCGGCACACGCCCCTTCACCCCTTCTGCCCCCCACCGCCCATGCCACGATGCAGCGCGGCGGCAACGCCAGCGCCGATAACATCCGGCGACGCGCCGTGTGGCGCTGTGTACGCGCCCGCGTCCAGCGCGGGCAATCCGCCACCGGCCTTGAGATGTTCCGGCACGCCATGCACGGTAAACAGCCGCGTAAGCTCGCGCTCGATTGCCGCGCGCACGGCCGGCGCGTGGCGGGGGTCGATGTCGTGCAGCACAAGGTTGTCGATCGCCAGTTCGATGTTGGCTCGTGAGCTCATACCCAGCCTCGGATCTCGGTTTCGTTCAATGGCTTTTCCAGCTTCGTGTACTCCTTCTGCGCCGCGGCAAGCAGATGTTTCATGCGCACCGGCTCGCCGCCCTCGGCGGCCATGAATGCGGCGTTCAGCGCGATGTTGCGGATGTTGCCGCCGGCCACGTTCAGGCGCCCAAGCTTCGCGGCGTCCAGCCCGTCGGTTGGTGTGGCCCGTGGGAACACACGACGCCAGATCTCCGCGCGATGTTCGAGGTCGGGGAACGGGAACTGCACGATAAACCGGATGCGCCGCAGGAAGGCGGTGTCCAACGCCTGCTTGTGATTGGTGGTAAGGATGGCAAGCCCGCGATACGCCTCCATGCGTTGCAGCAGGTAGCTTACCTCGATGTTCGCGTGCCGGTCGTGGCTGTCCTTCACCTCGCTGCGCTTACCGAACAACGCGTCGGCCTCGTCGAACAAAAGGATGGCGCCGCCCTCTTCGGCCGCGTCGAAGATGCGGGCCAGGTTCTTCTCGGTCTCGCCGATGTATTTGCTGACAACGGCGCTCAGATCGATGCGATACAGATCCAGTCGCAGTTCGCTGGAGAGCACCTCGGCCGCCATCGTCTTGCCTGTTCCGCTTGCGCCGGCAAACAACGCACTGATGCCCAGGCCGCGCCGGCCACGGCCCGCGAAGCCCCAGATCTCGTACACGGTTGCACGGTTGCGCACGTGCAGCGCCAGATCGCGTAGAACCGCCTTTTCAGTGGCGGGCAATACCAGATCGTCCCATCCAGAGCCCGGATCAATGCGCTGCGCCAGATCATCCAGGCGCGGGCGCGCAATCGAACGGCACGTATCCCATATGGCGCGGCCAACCTCGGCGGGGCCAACCGGCTGTTGCTGCGGCGCCATCGCCAACCTGCCCCGTGCGCCTGCGTACACCGCACGAATCGCCGGCAGGCTGAGATTGAACTGCGAGACAATCACGGCGATTTCGTTCTGCATCTCCGCTCCGGCCACGCCCAGCGCCGACTGCCACACAGCCCATTGCTCCTGCGTTGTCGGCTTCTCGATATCCATCGTCAGCATCGGACGTTCGCGCTGGCGCCGCCGCTGGCGTGTGGAAACCATCACCAACCCGGCAACCGATTCAATCAACCGCGATGCCGAGGCTTCTCGAGCCGACTCCTGCACCGGATCAACGTCGTCCAGCTCAACCAGCAGTATCGAGTCGTTCAGGATCGCATAGCGTTCCCACAACCGCACGATGGCATCCACCTCGCTCGGGATTGCCGGCAACGTGTAGGCGTCCACGGCGCAGAGATCCATCTCGAGCATGGCGGCAGCGGCGGCGGCAACCGCGCGCTTATCGCCCAGCTCGGCCCCGCACAACTGCATCACCGGGAAACGGTCGCTGCCATCGGGGGTGCGCGCCCAGGTGGCGGCGATGCGCTGCGCGGCCTCGCGGTGCGAGCCGACCAGATCGTCGGCCGCCGCCACCGATGTCACCATGCCGGCCAGGCGTTCGTCGATGTAGTCAATCCCGGTAAGGTAGTGCAGCACCCATTCGTCGATGCGCAGCGGGGATGACGCCAACGACGCACCGTTGCCAACCTGAATCAGCCGCCAATGGCGAAGCGGCGCCTCCGGCGAAAGCGCCTCCCAGTACGCGCCATCCAGCGCGGCAAGGGCAAGGCTGAACGTTGGATAACCACGCTGAACGTCGCCGCCGCCATCACCGGCGTTACGGCCGGCGTCACCGTGGGCACGCGCGCACAACTGCGCAAACGCCCCATCGTACTCAACGGCCGCGCACATCACCAGCAGATCGCGCTCGAACTGCGAAAGCCCAAGCGACTCGGCAAGGCGATCCAGCATCGCCGGCGCTGGCATGCATTCGCGCAACGCCGCACACACAGCCCGGGCCTGCTCCACTCGCTGCTCGCCGCCGCCATCGGGATTGTCGCGTTCGGCATGGCGCTCCAGCATGGCGCGCACAAGCGCTATCGTCGCCACCAGATACTGGTGGTTGGCGGTCTCCCAACTCATGGCTGTGCTCTGCTCGCTCATAGTATCGTCACCTTTGCGGCAGGATCGTATGTTGGCGGGTTCGCGCCCCGGTTCACCAGATGACTGTCGATACCATCCACGCGCAGCCGTACATAGTATTCGCCGGGGATCGCATCGCTCAGCGTAAAACTCAGCTCGTTGGTTGTGTTGGTCCGCGCGCTGGACTGCACCTCGCGATCGGATACTATCAGTACCGCGCGCTGATCGGCCTCAACGGGTATGCCGCTGCGAACCACAAGCGTGGCGCCGCCGGCGTTGTCGCGTGCAACGGGGTTCTGCACGATCGCCGAAATCGACGGCGCGATGGCAAGCGGTAGCGCATTGGTTGTGCGCGGCTGGTCGCCGCGTTGTTGTACGCGCACCGCAAGCGTGTACAGTCCGGCCTGCCAATTCACGCTGCCAGCACCAACACCGGGCAACGTTACCATGCGCATTGTGGCGGTGCCGCCCGGCTGGGTGGGCAGCTCGATTGTACCGTCGATGGCTGGCCCGGCAAGCAGTACCGTTGCGCTGTCGCCATCGATGTGATAGCCACTGAGCGTCACAAGGTCGCCGGGCAGCGCGCTGGGCTGCAAGCCCGGCGGGGCAATGCCGGTAAGGGTTGGCATCGGTGGGCCGGATTCGGGAACCGCCCATCCACCCGGCGACAGCACCGGCAACGGGGCACTGATCGGTAGCGTGGTTTCGATCATCACAACGGCCAGCTCGTACACCACCGATATGCGGTAGGCGGTTTGGAACGTTGCCCACAGACGGAACATCTCCTCCACCGAAAGGTTCTGCGGTGTAATCCGCACATGTTCCGGCTGACGGTACAGGTCGTTGCCGGGCAGGGCCGCCTTGATCTCCTCGCGCGATAACACGGGATAATCGTTCAGCACACTCATCGCCCGGCCAAGCAGCCGATGCGCCATCAGATCCTCGTTGCCGCGCCCAAACGCCGTGATCAGGTAATACAGATTCACCGCAACGGGGAACTGGCTCAGCTCGCCGGGTTTGGTGCGGTCGAGCATATCCATGTTCCGCAGCGAACCGTTTGGCGCGGTGTGGTACAGGAAGATGGTGAGCTGAGAGACGTCGTCGCTCGAGTGCGCCTTATCCAA
>CBHYLN010000235.1:0-4648 GCA_966128725.1 uncultured bacterium
CTCGACTATCTGGTTGATGAACAGGTGGGCATTATCCGGTTTGTGCTGGAAACGCCCCGCGATCCGGGCAACCCCGATTTCTTCCACTACTTCGCCCAGGTTTCCGATACCCACGCATTCAGCGAACAGGCAAACTTCGGCAAGACGGGCGGCGCCTCCACAAGCCGCGGCATCGCGTTGGCGAAGGCGATCGGCGAGGGAATCGAGCGTTATTGCGCGGCCATTTATCGGCAGGAGGATCTGCCGCTTTGCGCCTACGCCGACGCACCGTTCGCCTGCGTGCATCCCTCGGAGTTCGCGTTGCTGACCGAGGAACAGTTCGGCAAACCGGGCGTGGTGTTCGTGCCGTTCAACGAACACACACCCGTGCGCTGGGCGGCCATGACGGATATCCGAACGGGAGAGGAGCTGAGCGTTCCGGCGGCATTTGTCTACGTCCCCTACATCTATCACCGCGGCCACGGTGATTCACCGATCGCACAATCGATTTCAACGGGCCTGGCGTGCCACTGCTCGCTGGCCGAGGCCACGGTTTCGGCGATCTGTGAGGTGATCGAGCGCGATGCGTTCATGATCACGTGGCAGGCGATGTTGTCGCATCCGCAGATCAATCTTGATTCGCTCAGCGCCGCGAACCGCGATCTGGTACGACGATTCGAGCAGTCCGGTTACGATGTGCGGTTGTTCGATATGACAATGGATCACGGCGTGCCCACCATCCTGGCGGTATCGCGTGGCTCGGCATCGGATGCCCCGTATCTGGTGCCGGCGGGATCAGCGTCGCTGAACCCCGAGGAAGCCGTGCGCAAGGCGCTGGAGGAGCTGGAGCACACGCGCGAGTACTGCCAGAAGATCATGATCAATGCGCCGCGCGTGCCGCACGATGTTGGCTTCCACGAGATTCAGGATCAGACCGGCCATCTGAACATGTGGTGCGATCGGCATTGGGCGCCGTACGCGGAGTTCCTGTTTGCCTCCGACATCCGCATCGATTTCGCATCGATCCCGAACCTTGCCACCGGCTCGCCGGCCGCCGATCGCGATCGTCTGGTGGACATGATCCACCGCGTGGGGCATCGCGTGCTTGTACGCGAGCTTACCACACCCGACGTGGCCGATACCGGCCTTGCGGTTGTACGGGCGGTGATCCCCGGATTTCATCCCCTGGTGGTGGGGCATCACATCCGATCGCTTGGCGGCACCCGGCTGTGGACCATCCCGCAGCAACTGGGCTACGCAGGAATCACGAAGGCCACCGGCGACAACCCCGCGCCACATCCGTATCCCTGAGCACACCGATTTCCACCATCACATACCTAACAGATCATGATTTCCAACAGAACGTGGATCGATCCGCCAATTGTCGCCGGCGATCCGGACTTGGCCTGGGAGACACTGCACGAGAACTCGAAGACCTCGATGTTCGAGCTGCCCCCGTCGGATCAGGAGGTGCTGGCACGCATGGCAAGCCTGGACGAAGCGCTCTCGTACACGGGATATCCTATTGTTGAGCTGCCGCGCGAGCTTGCGCCGCTGGACGGCGCGCTGGGCCACGCCCTGCTTTCGCGCACCACCAGCCGCGAGCTGCATCGGCACCCTCTTGGCCTGCGCGATATCGCCACCATCCTGCACATGGCATATGGCATAACGCGCGACGAACGGGCGGCCGGTTATCCCAGACAGTTCCGTACGGTACCATCCGGCGGGGCGATGTATCCGCTGGAGATCTATTGCCACGTTGCGCCTGGAAGCGAGGTGCCAGCCGGCCTGTATCATTTCAACCCGGTGGACCACCATCTGCGGCATCTGCGCCAGAGCGACATGAGCGAGACGATCGCCGATGCAATGGTACAGAAGGAGTACGCGCACACCGCGTCGCTGTTGATCTTTGTCACCGCGGCGTTCGATCGGACAATCTTCAAGTACGGCGATCGCGGTTATCGCTTCGTGTTCCTGGAGGCCGGGCATGTTGGGCAGAACGTCAACCTCACGGCCGCCGCGCTGGGGTTGGGCTCGATCAACCTGGGCGGCTATTATGACCGCCAGATCGATGCCATGCTCGATCTGGATGGCGTAACCCACTCCATCGTGTACATGATTGCCGTTGGCGCAACGGCCAAAGCCACCACACCACCCACGCTCTGAAAAAGGCAGTACCACCATGAACCACGGGAACGTTATCGCTTTCACACGCGATCCCGGTCCGCTCGCCATAGTGGGCCTGCGCGGGCACAGCATCGCTGCATTGCGGGCCGAGGCCCACAGCCTGGGATTAACCGGCGCATGGATTGTTGCCGACCTTTCGCTTGGGGCCTGGCGCGGCCATCAGGTTGCCGCCGAATTCTGCGATCAACTTGGCATCGAACTGCCCAAACGCTCGCGTCCGGCTCGTGCGCCGGGGCAGGACCTGAGCGAGTTCCCATACGCGGACATCGTTGGCGAGTTCATCGACACCGAAGCGCTTGGGGACTCGGCAACAAGCAGCGCACTGGAACACGCCGAGCTGATTCGCTCGTCGATCGAGGCCACGCAACGGTACACGTTTGTTGTGCTCGCGCCGATGTTCGGTGCACCCTGGGAGGAGGAGAATCTCCTGTTCATCCGTTTCCTTTCACAGGCGCTGCATCCAACACAGAGCAACGTGATCGTGGCCTGCACAGGCCAGCAGCTGCCGGAGATCCCCCGGGATTGGCGCGTCTCGTGGCGCTCGGCCGTCATCGCCGGCGACCGGGCCGGGCACACCGAGGCGCCAACCCCGTTGCCAAGGCTGGTGCCGGGCATTGTCACGGCGCGTATGCTTGAAATGATCGGAGATGCCGGCACGGCCGAGCGGCTGGAGACATTGGGCAACGGACATTTCCTTGTGCCGCCGGAATTTCGTGAGGACCCCGCAACGGTCGATCGACTGCTGTACGAACAGTTCGCCGAACGCCTGCAATCGATCGGCTGGCTGGAATCCTACGGGGCCTATCACGGCCGCCCGGTAACGCTGGAGCCGTGGGCGCTGTACATCGAGGGCATGCAGCGGTTTGCCGAGGGAGGCAGTGGCATCATGCTCCGGCTTCTGGAGTGCGCGATTGGCGGAGCACGCACCGCCGTTGAGCGCGGCATATTCCAGTCGCACGCACAGGGCCTGCGCATCGCGTTGCAACGCTTCACCGAGGCCGCCGCTATCGACGATCCCCCAATGGCGATGCCGCCCAGGTTGCGTGGATTCCTGCTGCAATCGAAGGGATGGGGCCTGGTGATGACCGGCGCACACGCGGCTGCCGATCGGTACTTCGAGCAGGCCCGCGCCGTGCTGGAACCGCTTGGCGACGGCGCGCGGGAATACCTGTATCTGCTGAATATCTCGGCGCTGGCCAGGCTGCGGCTGGGCAAACCCGACGAAGCGATGGGGTTCGAGCAGGCAATCGAGGAGAAGATCGCATTGCTCGACCGTCCGGACCGTCGCCTTGAATACGTCAACACCATCAACATCGCCCGCCTGCACCGCCGTGCCGAGCGGCTGGACGACGCGCGCGACTACTACCGCAAGGCATTCGCCACCACGCTTGGCGCGCGTTCGGAAAGCGACCAGGTGTTCACAAGCATCATCAACGCCCGCCTGGCATCCAGCGCAGGCGATCACGATGCGGCATCAACACACTGGGCACGCGCGGCGCTGCACTGGGCCGCCAGTGAGATGCCGGAAGCCATCAGCCTGCGCGCGGCAACGGCAATCCTGGGCTCGCGCCCCTCGCGCCGCGACAACATCCCCGAAGCGATCGCGGAGGTTTTGGAGCAGTCGCTGCGGGCAGCGGCACAACGCGTGCTTGCGGGCGATGTGTGGGAACGAATCGAGCACACGTTGCTGGCCGACGAAGGTGACCGCGGCATCGTGCGCGCGGCGCGCCTGGCAAGCACAGCCGCCGCCGGGGCGGCCACGGCCGAGGGAGCGGAACTGCACGGCAATGATCTGCGGGGTGCGATGGTGGGCGGGGTTGGCCTGTTTGCCACCTCGCGCGTCTTCCCCAGACAGCTCACGGGCATCCACTCACGTTCGTTGCGCGGGCTGCTGTGGGCGATGGCCGAGGTACTTGCACCGCAGCCCTTCCTGGAAGGGGCGCGCAGTATCGTGGTGGACGATCAACTGGGAACCGAAATCCCGGCCACACCGCCTGAGCTGTTGGGCGCGGCAATCCGCCTGAACGCCGACTCGGTGTGGATAGGCAACGGTGTCATCCGAACGGGCGAACAGAACCACGAGCCGTTGCAGCAGCAGATGCGTGTGGCGCCGGGGCTTGGGGTTGATTGTTACGGCGCCCACGACAACCGCATCCTTGTGTTGTTCAAGCGATATCTGGCGCCGGTGTATCTCGGCCTGCTTGAAAGCAGCGTATTCCGCCTGGCCTGCGCCGCATCGCCGGTGCAGGATATCATTCAGCAGCTCGCGGCCAACACCGAGCCGGCCGACACCCTGGCGTTGATCCGGGATATGGAACAACGGCGAATCCTGCAACTGTATTTCGATACCGAGCAGTACAACTGCCTGCCAGCGCTCCGCAACCAGCCGGCCGCATCCATCGCACCACACTGAGCCATCACAACCTGGCCCCCAGCCCGGTACTGTGTTCGCGGCCGGCACATCGCTGCCGGCCGCGACGAT
>CBHYLN010000236.1:0-4585 GCA_966128725.1 uncultured bacterium
AGCCACACAACGCCGCGCATGCATAACTCGACGAGTTAACCATGCACCGCGATAATCGGCGATGCACAGCCGCGCAACGCCCCGCATGCGCAATCCGACGAGTTAACCATGCGTTGCCGTAAACGGCGATGTCGCTGCCGAACAACAATCACATCCTGTATATCCGGATATACAGCATCGCTCGTCCGGAGATGTGCTCCGGACGCGGCAACCAGACCGCCGGCGGAGACCTGAAATACAATTCCCGACCAGCAAGGGGCCGACCGAAGAACGGTACGCACCTACGGCGCTATTGTAGACATGCTGGGTGAATGCTACAGACGGGTGGCGCCTACGGCGCCCTGCCAGGCCGGATTCAAGCAGCGATACACGCCACCCACAGGGTAGCGATCCACGCAAACCATGCGTTGCCGTGAACGGCGATGCCACTACCACGCAACGCCCCGCATGCGCAACCCAACGAGTGAACCATACGACGCGGTAAACGGCGATGACACGGCCACGCCGTACTTCGTATGCGCAACTCAATGAGTGAACCATGCGACACGGTAAACGGCGATGCCGCTGCCACGCAACAATCACAGCCTGTATATCCGGATATACAGGCATGGCGTCTTCGCATGCCCCGATGGGGCATCGGAACATAGCCCGGGGCAACGCCCCGGGGATACAGGCACCATCGATCGGCCAACCCCAACGGGGTTGCGGAACCACGGATGGATGTGCACCCGACGAGTTAACCATGCACCGCGATAATCGGCGATGCACAGCCGCGCAACGTTTCGCATGCACAACTCGAAGAGTTAACCATGCACCGCGATAATCGGCAATGACACTGCCGCACAACGCTTCGCATGCGCAACTCGACGAGGTAACCATGCACCGCGATAATCGGCAATGCACCGCCGCGCAACGTTTCGCATGCGCAACCCGATGAGTTAACCATGCACCGCGATAATCGGCAATGACACAGCCACACAACGCCGCGCATGCATAACTCGACGAGTTAACCATGCACCGCGATAAACGGCAATGCCCGCCACACAACGCCCCGCATGCTCAACAAAAAACGGCCCGGCATCGCTGTTGATGCCGGGCCGTTTGATGGATATCGTATGCTGTTGACGCCGAAGCGCTTACGCCTCGGCGTAGGCCTCGATGGGCGGGCAGGCGCACACAAGGTTGCGATCGCCGGCCGCATTGTTGACGCGGCCAACGGCCGGCCAGAACTTCCACTCGCGCACCCACGGCGCCGGGAACGCGGCGCGCTCGCGGCTGTAGGGGCGATCCCACGCATCGCTCATCACAACGGCGGCGGTGTGCGGTGCATGCTTCAGCACGTTGTTCTCGCGATCGGCGGCGCCCGATTCGATCTCGGCGATCTCGCCGCGAATGGCGATCATCGCATTGCAGAACCGGTCCAGCTCCTCCTTCGATTCGCTTTCGGTTGGCTCGATCATCAATGTGCCGGCAACCGGGAAGCTGACCGTTGGCGCGTGGAATCCGTAGTCGATAAGGCGCTTGGCCACGTCCTCCACTTCCACGCCGCTCGACGCCTTCAACGGGCGGAGATCCAGGATACACTCGAGCGCCACCATGCCGCCGGAGCCCTTGTACAACACGGGATAATGTTCCTCAAGGCGGCGGGCCATGTAGTTGGCGTTCAGGATCGCGACTTTGGTTGCCAGGGTAAGCCCCTCACCGCCCATCAGGAAGATGTACACCCACGAG
Source organism: uncultured bacterium (assembly GCA_966128725.1). Lineage (GTDB taxonomy): Bacteria > Bacteroidota > Ignavibacteria > OLB7 > OLB7 > JAFDZV01. Next base: position 1,732 of record CBHYLN010000236.1, read on the forward strand.
ATCGGCAGGATGCTGGCGCTGCCCCACGGCGCTGCCGACACGGCTCCGATACCGTGCTCACCGCCCACGGCCACAACCGGATGGGTTGGCAGGAACGGCGCAAGGTGCGCGGCCACGCCGATCGGCCCCATGCCCGGGCCGCCGCCGCCGTGCGGGATGCAGAAGGTTTTGTGCAGGTTCAGGTGGCAGACATCGGCGCCCATTTCGGCCGGGCGCGTAAGGCCCACCTGCGCGTTCATGTTGGCGCCGTCCATGTATACCTGCCCGCCGTGCTGGTGCACGATGCGGCACACCTCGGTGATGGTTTCCTCGAACACACCGTGCGTGCTGGGGTAGGTGACCATCAACGCCGAAAGCTGGGCGCTGTGCTGCTCGGCCTTGGCGCGAAGATCGTCCATATCGATGTTGCCGCGGTCGTCGGTTTTCACGACAACCACGGTCATCCCGGCCATCACGGCGCTTGCCGGATTGGTGCCGTGGGCCGAGCCCGGGATCAGGCACACGTTGCGGCCCATGTCGCCGCGGCTTTCGTGATACGCGCGGATCACCAGCAGACCGCTGTATTCGCCCTGCGAGCCGGCGTTCGGCTGCAACGACACCTGCGCAAATCCGGTGATATCGGCCAGGGCGCCTTCAAGCTGCGTGAACAGCATCTGGTACCCCTCGGTTTGCGCAACGGGCGCAAACGGATGGATGCGGCCAAACGACGCCCACGTCACCGGAAGCATCTCGCTGGTGGCGTTCAGCTTCATCGTGCACGAGCCAAGCGGAATCATGGACTGCGCCAACGACAGGTCGCGGCTTTCCAGCTTGCGCATGTAGCGCAGCATCTCGGTTTCCGAGTGATGCGAGTTGAACACCGGATGCGTAAGGTAGCTGCTGGTGCGCTCGAACGGCGCCTCGTAGCCGATCGAGAGATCCTCCTTCAGCTCGTTCACGGTGAAACCAGCCGGGTTGCCCCCGTTGAACACGGCGAACAGCTCGGCAAGATCATCAACGCCGGCCGTTTCGTCCAGCGCGATGCCCACCGCGCCACCATCGGCGGCCAGCAGGTTGATCGAGCGGGCCTCGGCGGCGGCAATGATGCCGGCGGCGGTGTCGCCGTTCGGCACCACGCGGATGGTATCGAAGAAGCGCTCGGTGGTCACCGTATGGCCCAGGCGACGAAGCCCTTCGGCAAGGATGGTGGTAAGCGCGTTCACGCGTTCGGCGATGGCGCGGATGCCCTCCGGACCGTGGTACACGGCGTACATGCCGGCCATCACGGCCAGCAGCACCTGCGCGGTGCAGATGTTGCTGGTGGCCTTCTCGCGCCGGATATGCTGCTCGCGCGTTTGCAGTGCCATGCGCAGCGCCGGGCGCCCGCTGGAATCGATCGACAGGCCGATGATGCGGCCCGGAAGCTGGCGCTTGAACTCCTCGCGGGTGGCGATGTACGCGGCGTGCGGGCCACCGTAGCCAAGCGGAACACCAAAACGCTGCGCGCTGCCTATCACGATGTCGGCGCCGAACTCGCCCGGCGGGGTAAGCAACGCAAGGGCCAGCAGATCGGCGGCGACGGTAAGGTGCGCGCCGGCGGCGTGCGCCGATTCGGCGAAGGCGCGATAGTCGCGGATGGAGCCGTCGGCGGCGGGATACTGCACCAGGCAGCCGAACACGGGCGTCGAGAAATCGAAGCCCGCGAAATCGCCAACGATCACCTCGATATCAAGCGCAAGGGCGCGCGTGCGAACAACGTCGATCGTCTGCGGGAAACACTGCGCGTCCACGAAGAACGCTTCGGCGGTGTTCTTGCCCTTCAGCGCGTAGCTCATGTGCATGGCCTCAGCGGCGGCGGTTGCCTCGTCCAGCAGCGATGCGTTGGCGATCTGCATGCCGGTAAGGTCGATCACCATCGTCTGGAAATTCAGCAGCGCTTCCAGGCGCCCCTGCGCGATCTCGGCCTGGTACGGCGTGTACTGCGTGTACCACCCCGGATTCTCCAGGATGTTGCGCTGGATCACCGGAGGGGTGATGCAATCGTAATAGCCCAGGCCGATGAACGAACGGTGTACGCGGTTCTTCGATGCCATCTCGGCCAACTCGGCCAGCAGCTCGTATTCGCTGCGCCCGGGGCCTGTTGCAAGGGGTCGTGTGGTTCGGATTGCGGCCGGTACCGTGGCGGCTACCATCTCGTCGAGCGAGGCATACCCGAGGTAGGAGAGCATCGAGGAGATCTCATCCTGGTTCGGGCCGATATGGCGGAAGGTGAACTGGTCGGTATGGTCGAGATCGCGGTTCTTGAGCGAGGTGTTCATTGCTGCGTGCTCTGGTCGGATCGTGAAGCCAACGGCTCCGGTATGTTGAAAAGTCCACAAACATACGCAGAATCGGAATCCTGAATAGTGAACGTCCGTTTCGCCCCAAACACCGTGCGGCCACGGCAATCCATGCCCCCCTGCGGCCACCACGCAACAAGGCCCCGGAAGATGCTCACACCCCCCGAGGCCTTGCGAATGCATGTGTCCGTTGCACAACCGCCCGCGGCAGATACAACGGCGCGGCGCGTCAGTTACGAACGCGGTCCGGATCCACCATGTTCAAGTAATCGTTCTTCAGCGCAAGCTGTTCACGGGTTTCCACGTGATTGGCATCGGGCAGGCAGACGTCCACCGGGCAAACGGCGGCGCACTGCGGCTCATCGTGATGGCCAACACATTCGGTGCACTTATCCGGCACGATGTAGAAATAATCGGCGGACCAGAAGCCACCCGCGCCGCTTGGGGCCGCGTCGTTCTCGCCGTAGGTAACACCGGCCAGCACCCAGTTGGCGCCGCCCTCATAAATGGCGGTATTGGGGCACTCCGGCTCGCAG
>CBHYLN010000237.1:0-4574 GCA_966128725.1 uncultured bacterium
CCGCATGTAATGTCATTCGCGCGGCTGGGTTTGGCGGCGCGCATCGTGTTCTCGAAACGGAAGGCACCATGAACGATCTCGAGGTCAGGGCAATTCTTGCCCCCACCGACTTCTCCGACCACTCCTGCCTCGCGCTGGGCTACGCCCGGGCGTTCGCGCAGCGCTGGGGCGCCGAGCTGCATTTGCTGAATGTGATCGAGCCCACGGTGTTTCCGTCGGAGGCTGGGCTTACCCCGATGGGAATGATGAATCTCGACAACGAGCTTACCCAGGCCGCCCACAGCGCCATGGCCGAAATGCTGAAGCGCGAGGAACTGGCAGGGCTCACGTGCATCACCGCCATTGCCCACGGCCGCGCTTCCTCGGCAATTATCGAGTACGCCGAATCACACGCCATCGACCTTATTGTGATCGCCACACACGGCCGTACGGGCCTGGAGCATTTCATCTTTGGGTCAACCGCCGAACGTGTGGTGCGCGAAAGCCCGTGCCCGGTGCTCACCGTACGCCCGCAGACTACCGCCGATTGAGGCCCGTTACCACGAACGGCGCGCCACGCGCTGTTGCCGACCGTCACCAATACCAGGCCCTGTTTTGCGCGCCATCATTCGGTCGGATGGTGTAGATTCCGTTCCCTTGCATGCACGCCGTGCGCAAGCCCCCCTCCTCACTTGAAGGAAGATCCATGCCGTCGAAGAACCAGCTTGTCACAATCGAGCGCCATATCGCCGATCAGGAACACCTGCACCCAACCGCATCGGGCAAATTCAGCCGCCTGTTGCGCGATCTTACGCTGGCCGTACGGGTTATCCAGCGCGAGGTGCGTCGCGCCGGCCTGAGCGACATTTTCGGCATGGCAGGCAAGGAGAACGTTCACGGCGAGGCGGTGAAGAAGCTGGACGTGCTCTCCAACGATACCATCATCCGGGCCATGCGCTACGGCGGCCACCTTTGCGCGATGGCATCGGAGGAATCGTTTGGGCTGATCCCAATCCCGGACGACGCTGAAAAGGGCTCGTACGTGCTGCTGTTCGATCCGCTCGACGGCTCATCGAACATCGAGGTCAATGCGCCGATCGGCACGATATTCTCGGTGCTGTACCGCACCACGCCCGATAACGGAACCGAGGGCACGATGGCGGACCTGCTGCAGGCGGGCTACAAGCAGATTGCAGCAGGATATGCGCTGTACGGTTCCAGCACGGTGCTGGTGTACACCACCGGACAGGGTGTTGACGTGTTCACGTACGACCACACGCTGGGCGAGTTCCTGCTGTCGGCCCGGAATCTCCGCATCCCACGCCGTGGCAAGTACTACTCGATCAACGAGGGGAATGCCCTGAACTGGTTTGGCGGAACCCAGCGCTACATCGAACATCTGAAGCAGAACGACCCGGCCAGCAACCGCCCGTACAGCCTGCGCTACATCGGTACGGCCGTTGCCGACATCCACCGCACACTGCTGCACGGTGGCATCTTCCTGTACCCGATCGACCGCAAGTCGCCCAATGGCAAGCTGCGCCTGCTGTACGAGGTAAACCCTCTCGCGATGCTGATCGAGCAGGCGGGCGGGGCAGCGATCGACGGCCGTGGGCGTGTGCTTGAACTTATGCCCACCGATCTGCATCAGCGTGCGCCGTTGATCTGCGGCAGCATCGATGATGTGGAGGAAGCCCGCACGTTTCTCGCAGCCGATCTGGACGCAGCCGATACAGGCGGCCAAACATCGCCGTAATCAACCCCACCCGGATTCCTCGATTGATGCACAACGTCCGCATCGCAATCACGATAGGCGACGCAAACGGCATCGGGCCAGAGGTTCTGCTCCGCGCGCTTGCAAGCCCGCGCGTGGCGGAAATATGCTCGCCGATTATCGTGGGCAACGCGCGGCTGCTTGCCGATTATGCAGCGATGCTCCGAACGGTCGCCAGCGGGTTTACGCCACATATCGAGGTGGATGGCACGCGGCTTCGATGCAATGGCGTAGCGTATCCAGTGGTGGAGATCCCGACATCCGCCGAACTTGCAGTCGGGCATTGGACACCGGAATCCGGCCGGCTTGCAGGCGACGCCATAACACGCGCGGTGGCGATGACAAACGCCGGCGATGCGGATGCGATCGTCACGATGCCCATCTCGAAAGCGGGGCTGAATGCCGGCGGATACGCATACCCCGGCCACACGGAGATGCTGGCCACGCTGACCGGCGGCACGCCGCTGATGATTCTGGCAACACGGGGCATGCGTGTTGCCCTGGCCACCATCCATGTTCCTCTGGCGCGGGTTGCAGGGCTGCTGACAACCGAGCTGATCGAGCATCGTGCTCGCCAGCTTGCCGACGCGCTCGGCAGTGATTTCGGCATCCCAACGCCGCGGATCGCGGCTCTTGGCGCCAACCCTCACGCCGGCGAGGAAGGCACGATCGGCACCGAGGAACGCGATGCAATCATACCGGCGATACTGCGCCTGCGTTCGGCGGGGATCGATGCCAACGGTCCCTTCCCCGCCGATGGCTTCTTTGCGCGATTCGATCCGGCACGGCAGGATGGCATCCTGGCGATGTACCACGACCAGGGCCTTATCCCGCTGAAAATGTACGCCCGCGGCGGCGGCGTGAATATCACGGCCGGCTTGCCGATTGTCCGGACTTCGCCCGACCACGGCACCGCGTACGACATTGCCGGCCGGGCCAAGGCAAACGCCGACAGCACAATCGAGGCCATCGAAACCGCCGTCATGATCGCCCGCAACCGGGCCGGCGAACCCACACCAGGCTGATCATCCCCCGCCCCCAAACAAAAACCTCCTGCTTCCATCGCTGAAAGCAGGAGGTTACGATCGTTACGGAAGCTGGTTGCCGTGCGACCGGGGCCGCACGATCACCATCACTTCTTCTTGAAGATCTTTTCGTCGACCTTGCCGTTGACAACGTACTTGAAATCGGTGAACAGAAGCTGCACACCGGGCTGGGGCTCGGCGGTCACCTTGTGCGCGAACATGATGCCCGCCTCGGCGCGCCAATCGTCGAGATAGATGCGACCGTTGCTTTCGGACTCCTGCGCCATCGGCAGATAGGTTTCCGGGTTCAGGTAGTAGATCACCGATCCGTTCATCGGGTACACCACTTCCACCGCAATGGCCTGCTTGCCATCCAGATCACGCATGCCCAGCAGGTTCAGCTTGGCCTTCAGGTCATCCATGTAGGCCTCGGTCAGGATGTGGGCATCCTCCAGCGTCTTGTCGCGCTGATCCGGCGGAAGCTCCTCGAGCTTTCCGTTGCCGTTACCACGACGAACAACCTTGCCGTCGGAAACCATCTCCTGCTTGAACATGCCGAAGTCATACACGGAGTACACCTTGTTCGGCGCACCCTCGGTTTTGATCAGCGAGCCGGCAAGCTTCTGGTTGGCCACGTTGCCGCCGATGCTGGCCGTGGTTTGCAGTGTCTTTACCGCGCGAAGCTTCTTCTTGCCGCCCATCGCATCCAGCATCTTGTCCCACGCCTGCTGGGCGGTGATCGTCAGCTTGGCCGTACCCTGCGTTGCGTCGCCGGTAACGGGCAGCAGATCACTGTTCCACACTTCCACCGGACCAAAACGCTCCAGCTTCTCCTTCACTTCGCTGGCCTTGCCAACCACCACAACGGTAAGGTCGTCGCTGTTCAGATAACGCTTTGCAAGCGCCATGATGTCATCGGCCGAAACCGAGGCATAACGATCAACCAGCGTCTCGTAGTAGTTCGATGCCAGCCCGTAGAAATCGATGGACTGCACGCGAACCGCCGTTGTGGTCGGGTCGGCGATCGACATCAGGAAGCCACCGATGGCGGACTTCTTGTTGCGGTCCAGCTCATCGGCCGGAACCGGATCGTGCTGAAGACGATCGATCTCGAAATAGAATTCCTTCAGCGCCGAATCGGTCACCTCGTTCCGCACATCGGCGGCGGCAATAAAGTGCCCCTTGTAGTAATTGGCGTCGAACGTGCTGTACGGCGTGTAGGTGTAGGCATGCGTCTCGCGGAGGTTCATTGCCAGACGATTGCCCAGGCCCGTTCCGCCGCCCAGCACACTGTTCAGCACAAAGGTCTTCGGGCGCTCCGGATCGCGCAGCAACGGCCCGTGGCCGATAACGCGGATGGAGCTCTGTACCGATGTCGGGCGGTCCACCAATATCAGCCGACGTCCTTTCAGCTCAGGAAACAGCGGTGTGGCAATCGGCGGCACCGAGGCGGAGGCCCAATCACCGAAAGCGCTCTCCAGCTTCGCTGTCAATTCCTCCTTGCTGAAGTTGCCAACCACGGCCAGCGTTGCGTTGCCCGGCACGAAATATGCCTGGTGGAACTGCCTCAGGCGCTCGCTCGTCATCTGCTGGAACGCCTGCTCGCTGGGCATGCGGCCGTACGGGGTTTCGCCGTACAGTACCTTGTTGACGGCGTATTCGGCCAGGAACTCCGAACGAGCCTTCGACGACTTCAAGCTGGTAATCTGTTCCTGCTGGTACTTCTTCAGCTCGTCGGCCGGGAACGTTGGGTTCTTCACGGCATCGGCGAACAGTTCCAGCACCTTCGGGATGTG
>CBHYLN010000238.1:0-4553 GCA_966128725.1 uncultured bacterium
GAGTCGGATGCCGACGGCGCTGGCGGCAATGTCGGCGCCGCTCATCGCCACGCATGCACAGCTCGCTGAGTTAACCATGCGCCGCCGCTGGCGGCAATGTCGGCGACGCTCATCGCCACGCATGCACAACTCGGAGAGTTATACATGCGCTACCACTGACGGCAATGTCAGCGCCGCTCATCGCCACGCATGCACAACCCGCGAGGCCGGCTTCACATTTCCCCCATCCCTATTCCAGCACTACCAGCTTCAGCATCTGCGAGGACGTGGTCGTCGCCAATCGCACGAAGTACACACCGGGGGGCACGGTGCGGCCGGCATCGTCGTGCATGTCCCACATCACGCGGTTTTCGCCGGCGGCAAATGCCTGGCGTGCAAGCGTGGCAACGTGCGCGCCGCGTGTGTCGTGTACATCGATGGTGCAAACGCCGGCGCCCGGCAGGCCAAAGGAAATAGTGGTGGCCGCACGCGCCGGGTTCGGCGTGGCAACCATGGCGCCGGCAATGGTTGCTTCCTGCTCAACGCCGGCTACACGCACATCGCCAACTGCAACGGCCCCGCCAGCGTAGTAGGTGCCGCTGGCGCTGGTCATCAGCTTGGCCGAGCGCACAACGTAGGTGGCGGTGTCGTAGCCAACGGTAGTGTCGGTAAATGCGGGCACGGTAAGCGGCACCAGATTCAGCAGACGGAACACGGGGTCGCGGTCGGTACGGCGATACACAAAGAAGCCGTCCACCGGCGAGGGCGGCAGCGACCATGTCACGCTCACCCGCGGCGTTTCGCCGGTTGTGTCCGGCACGATGGTCAACGGACCCGGCGAGGGAATATGGGTCATGACGGCCCGCAGCGTGGGATCGCCCAGCAGCGCCACATGCGTGTATCGGTTGCCCACGGTGTACAGCAGGCCGTTGGGATACTGGGCGGTGAAGTACACGTTGGGGATGTAGGTGGTGCCGTTGTTCTGCGACAGCCGTGTGGAGTAGCCGATGGTTTCGCCCAGCGCCATGTGGTGGAAGTACCACTGCGGGCGCGCCACCCATGCGCATGTCAGCGCGTCGCCCTCGGCCGCCAGCGGAGCGCGCAGGAAGCTGTTCTGCACGTCCCAGTCGCCGAAGTAACTGCCGAACAGCATGGTGAACACGGCGTGTACCGGTTTGGCGGCAAAGTCCGCGGTGCCGCCGATGCCGCCGGCGCTGTTGTAGCTGCCGCCGCCGCAGCCGTACGCCCACTGGTGAGTGGTTGCCCCCCCAAGGCTGCCGAAGAAGTCGCCGGCGAACACGGCGGTATCGCCGCCGAACACGGGCATGTTGCGCCAGCCCGCGCTGGCGAACGCTTCCTGATAGGAGGCCGCGGAGAAGTTATCGTCCACAACACCGCCGGCCTTCACGGCCATCTGGCCGGAGCGGAACTTGTGATCGCGCGTCAGATAGGCGCGCAGCAGCTCCGTCTCGGTTTTCGCGAAGGCGGGCATGTCGTAAAAGTCCACGCGACCCACGGCCAGCTCGATATCGCTGGGGATCTGCGAGGGGTCGAACTTGCCATCACGCAGGCGGTTGCGGTTGGCCTCGCGCGAGGCCACCGTATCGATCACACCGGCATCGGTCCAGCGGCCGTCGATGTCGCCGTAATACAGATCCGCCGGCCAGGCGCCCAGGTGGTCCGGATGGCCGTCCGGGTTGATGTTGCCGGAATACGGCACCGCCACGCGCCCAATCAGGAACACGGCCTTCAACCAGCCCCTGGCGTTGCTGTATGCGTTCATCACGATGCGCTTGGTGGCCTGCACCTTGGCGCTGTCGAACCCCGGCGCACGCGGCACGGTTTCGGTCACCACGTCCCATCCCTCGGCCTGCAAGTCGTTCTTCAACACGTTCAGCTCGGCCGCCAGCGGCCCGGCCATGGAACTGTCCACCAGCAGCAGCACACGCCCGGGCAGCTCCTCCGGCGCGCGGGCCACGCCCGCGAAAATGTAGCCGATGCCGTCGTACACCAGCGTGGAGGTTGGCGAAAGGACATGCTGGCATTCCTTGATCACCTGATACTCATAGCCCACGCCGACGACAACATCGAGATCAACAAACGAGGTTGCGTTGGAGTCGACTGTGCCAATCGGCGCGGCCGGCCAATCGGCGTCGGTACGGGCCTTGCGCCAGATCGTGTAGCCCTTGGCATACGGATCGGCAACCCACCGAAGCGTGATCGCCGGCGAGGGCGTGCCCGTCACGAACGCGCGCAGTTGCACGGCGAAATCCTTGGAGTCCTGAGCTGGAACGGCCTGTGGGGTGAGGAACGGAATCAGAACAGCAAGCGCAAGAAGCCACGCCCGGCATGGCAACGTGGAGCACTGGGTCATTCGGGAACCTCCGCTGGTTGAGTTGAGGGGACCATGTTCGTAAGCGGTGCAAGATCGCGAATCGCGCCGAATCACAATACGGCAACAACGGAGCGGTGGGATCTTCTCACGTTTGCCCGCGCAAAGCATAGCCGGCGCGGCACAGCGCCACGCCGGCAATGATGTCAATATCCGAAGCTGCGCAGCCGGCCCTCGCTTTGGCGCCAACTGTCGCGCACCTTCACGAACAGCTCCAGGTACACGGGCCGTTCGATGAACTCCTCGATGTTCACGCGCGCACGCTCGCCCAGCTTCTTCAGGGCCTCGCCCTTGTTGCCGATGATGATGCGCTTCTGCGTATCGCGCTCCACAACGATCTCCGCGTGGATGTAGATCTTCGCGGGCGCCTCGCGCTCCTTGAACTCCACGATCACCACCTCCACCGAATACGGTATCTCCTGCTTGTAGAGCTTCAGCACCTGCTCGCGAATCAGCTCGCTTACAAAGAAGCGCTGTGGCTGGCGGCTGATCAGCTCGGGATCGTACAGCGGCGGCCCAACCGGCAACAGCTCGCCGATCAACTTGGAAAGCACATCCACGTTGTCGCCGTCGCGCGCGGACATCGGGATCACGTCCTTGAAGATTCCCATCTCCCGGAACTTCACCATCATCGGCAGCAACGTCTTCTTGTCCGGAAGCGAATCCACCTTGTTGATTGCAAGGATCACCGGCTTGCGAAGGTCGCGCACGCCGCCCAGAGCCGTATTTGCAAGGCGCTCCAGCTCGGGCGCGTGGGCATCGAGCATCAGCAGCACGATATCGGCATCCGACAGCGCCTCGGCCACGTAGCCCACCATCTTTTCCTGCAGCAGATAATGCGGTGTCATCACGCCGGGAGTGTCCACGAAAATCATCTGAGCCGCATCGGTGGACATGATCCCCAGCACACTCTTGCGCGTGGTTTGCGGCTTGTGCGTGACAATCGACAGCTTGGCCCCAACCAGCCGGTTGATCAGCGTGGACTTGCCCACGTTCGGCTCGCCCACGATCGCCACATAACCCGTGCGGAATGCCGCGCCGGCAGCGTTGTCCGCAGCCTCGCTGGCTTCATTATTCCCGGCCGCGCCAACCTCGTTATTCCCGGCCGCGCCGGCTTCGCTATCCGGCACCGCACCGGCTTCGTTGTTCTCCGGCGTATTATCCGTGTTGTCCGTCTGGTTCACCAACAATTCTCCATTACGTACTTCCAATTGTTATCGATCATCTCGTCTGGCCTTTTCCGGTGTCGGTTCGGCCGAGACTCTTCAGTTGCTACGCTCCTTCAGAGTTGCAGGTCGGGCACTGGCAGGCACAATTGCTACCGCAACACCGAGGCTGGGTTCAGCCGTTTGCGGCCAAGCCACACCTCGAAGTGCACCGCCGAGCCACGCGCCGTGCCGATGCGTTCGCCTTGCTTCACCGCACGCCCCCGCACCACCTGGGCCTTGCCAAGTTTGCCATACACGGTGCGGTAGCCGCCCCGGTGCTGCACAATCACCACATTGCCGTACGATGGCAGCCACGATGTAAGCGACACTTTGCCCGAGGCGGCGGCCGTCACAGGCTGCCCAGCCTTGGCCGCAATATCGATGCCGGGATTCACGGTCACCGTTCCGGTGCGCGGGTTGGCGCGCTCGCCGTAGGCCACGGCAATCCTGCGACCAACAGTGGGCCAGGCAAACGTGATCGGCACAACCTGCCGGGGCATCGCGGCACCGCTGGCCGCGCCATGCACAAACCCGCAGGCGTCAATACGGCCGGCACGGCTGCCGGCAACAAGGCCGGTGCCAGCCAGACCGGCAACCAGGATCAACGCCAAAAGCGATGGCGATATGGTCTGCTTCGGATGTTGCACGTTGCCCAGAAACGATCCGTTGTCAGCAAAGCCCTTTCAACTCTTCAGCGCCGTACCGCCCTCCGCCTGAACGGTGCGCTCCTACGGAGCTACAGGGTGGTAACACGCGCGCGCTGCTACAAACGGGTGCCCCCGCTGGGGGCCTGTGGATCGGCCTCCATCAGGAGGCGCCTGTCTGTAGCTCCACGCACCCTTTTGCGATATCTAGCGCCGGAGGTGCGCTGCTACTAACCGGTGACACCGTTGGGGCCTATGGATCGGCCTCCGTCAGAAGGCGTCTGTCTGTAGCTCCACGCACCCATTTGCGGCGTCAAGCGCCGGAGGTGC
>CBHYLN010000239.1:0-4527 GCA_966128725.1 uncultured bacterium
AGATTTCGTCATTCGCCATTCCTCATTCCTCATTGTTGACGGTAGTTCACGTAATACACCGGAAGTCCGTTGCCCAACCCTCTTCTGTTCCAGATCGGTTTCCTGCGCGTGACGCTCGTTGACATGGTCGACGTGGCGATCGTCGCGTTTGTGCTGTACCGGTTGTACGGTGTGATGCGGGGCACGATAGCCGGCCAGATCTTCATCGGCTTGCTGGCGATCGCCGCGGTGAGCTTCGTAAGCCAGACGCTGGACATGAAGCTCCTGAGCTGGATGCTGCGCACGGTAAGCGATATCTGGGTGATCGCGCTGATCATCCTGTTCCAGCCCGAACTGAGGCGTATCCTGCTGCTGATAGGGCGCCGCGGCCTGTTCACGACGTATCAGCGATACGATGTGAACCAGGTGGTGGACGAATTGCTCAGCGCGGCCGAGGATCTTTCCCTGCGGCGGTTTGGCGCGTTGATCGTGATCACCCGCACAAGCAGCCTGGCGCTCACCTTCGATACCGGTGTGCCGATCGATTCCAAGCTCTCCAAGGAGATGGTGGTTTCCATCTTCAACCCGAAATCGCCGCTGCACGATGGCGCTGTTGTGGTAAGCGGCGAGCAGATCCGTTCGGCTCGCGTTATCTTGCCGCTCAGCGCGGCCACACGCCTTGCCGACGTGCACCTTGGCACGCGGCACCGCGCCGGGCTGGGCATCAGCGAACAGGCCGATGTGGTTGTGATCATCGTAAGCGAGGAGGCCGGCACCATCAGCTACGCGCTGGAAGGCAGGCTGTATTACGATCAATCGCTGGATGCCCTGCGGCTGGCCCTGCTGGCCGCTCTTGAGGGCACGGTAAGCCGCAAGGATCGCCGCTCCGTCCGCGCCGCGCTGGGGCGCCTGGCCGCGCAGAACGAGCGCTCCGCGCGCAAGCCCAGGGCCCGGGGCGGGCGCAAGACAACGTGAACCCCGCAACGCCGCGCGCGCAGCCACGTTACGGCGGCGCCCGGTTCGGCAAGCGCGGTGTGGATCGTGCCCGGCGGGCTCGCGTGGCGCCGGTGCGCTGAACTATTTACAGTCCTTTCATCCCGTACATTTCCCCTGACCCGTCGATGATGTTGAATCCAGGCACGGCGCGTTCAACGGCCGCTACCGCATCGGCCCGCGCCGAACTGATCGATCACCTTCGCGAGAGCGGCATACGCGACGAGCGTGTGCTGCATGCGATTGCCATGGTGCCGCGCGAGGAGTTCGTGCAGGACGCCTTTCGCCACCGCGCCTACGAGGACAGCGCGCTGCCGATTGCCTGCGGGCAGACCATCTCGCAGCCATATACCGTGGCGATGATGACGCAGTTGCTTGAGGCCGAGCCCGGCATGAAGGTGCTGGAGGTTGGCACCGGCAGCGGATATCAGGCCGCGGTGCTGCACACGCTTGGGCTGAAGGTGTTCACCATCGAGCGCCATTTCGAGCTGCTTCAGAATGCTCGCGCGGTGTTCCAGAAGCTGGGCTACAACATCGCCTCGCATCTGGGCGATGGCACGCTGGGCTGGAGCACGTTCGCCCCGTACGACCGGATTGTGGTTACCGCCGGCGCGCCCGATATCCCCACCTCGCTGCTGCGCCAGTTGGCGCCCGACGGCCGCCTTGTTATCCCCATCGGCGGCCGCCAGCAGCAGCGCATGCAGGCCGCCATCAAAATTGGCGACACCAGCCAGTACGATGTGTTCGACTACGGCGAGTTCAAGTTCGTGCCGCTGGTTGGGCGCAATGCATGGGATCAGGAGAGCGGTGGCCAGGAGTGATGTCGCCGGCGCCGTGCGCATACCGGTGATAGCAGGGCCAACCGCCGCCGGCAAAAGCGCGTTGGCAATGGCCCTGGCCGAACGTGTCGGCGGCGTGGAGATCATCTCGGCCGATTCGCGCCAGGTGTACGTTGGCATGGATATCGGCACCGCGAAGCCCACGCCCGAGGAACGGGGCCGGGTGCCGCATCATCTTGTGGACGTCGCGGCGCCCGATCAACTGTTCTCGGCAGGCCGATTCGCCGAGCTGGCCGCCAGGGTGCTGGATGATGTGCTGGCCCGCGGGCGGGTGCCGCTGGTGGTGGGCGGCAGCGGATTTTACATCAAGGCCCTGTTTGAAGGGCTGGGCGCGCCCGTGGTTGACCAGGAGATCCTGCGCGCGCTTACCGAACGCGGCGAACGCGAAGGGTTCGATGTGCTGCATCAGGAGCTTGCCGCGATCGATCCCGAAGCCGCCGCCGCGCATTCGCCGCACAACCACATCAAAACCCTGCGCGCGCTTGTGTGCTGGCATCAGACCGGCGAACGCTACTCCACATTTCTGAAAGCGCCATCGGGCGGCGCCACGCCGTACACGCCGGCCTATCTGTGCGTGCTGCCGCCGCGCGAGCTGCTGTACGAGCGCATCAACAACCGCGCGCTGGCGATGATCGATGGCGGCCTTATCCAGGAAACCGAGCGGCTGCTTGCCGAGGGATACAACGAGGCCTCGCCGGGATTGCGTACCGTGGGGTATGCCGAGGTGATAGCGTGGCTGCACGGCCGGATCGATCGCCCCGAGATGCAGCGCCTTGTGATGCAGTCCACACGCCGATTCGCCAAGCGGCAGATGACGTGGCTGCGCAAGATGCAGGGCATGGAAACGCAGTCCGAGCCGAACCTGGAAGCCGCGCTTCGGTGGCTTGCCACGGTGCGTTAGCGGAGCGCCCCGGGCAGGATCGTGCCGTCGCATGCGCTGGGGTACTCGATGCCCAGCAGCGTACACAGCGTGGGCGCGATATCCGCCGGCGACACCGTTGAGGTAAACACACCACGCTGCACACCAAATCCGGAAAGGATCACCGGCACATGTGTATCGTACGAGTACGGCGTGCCGTGCGACGTTACCGTGCGCGCGCCCACTTCATCGCTGGTCAGGTGCAGCCCTTCGATTACCACCACCATGTCGCCGGATACCACCGGATGAAATCCTCGCGTGATGTGCGCGGCGATATCGGTGCGCGGCAGCGCGCCCGCCAGGATGGCCGAGCGCGTGTAGCAGGCGTAGATGCCCGGCAGCGCGCCAACCGCATCGGCGGCCACGGCCTCGATATCGGCACGGCGCAGCCCCGGATGCGCGGCCAGCGTGCGGGCCATGGCGGCGGAGTCCAGATAGATATAGGATTCATCGAACGCGCACAACGAGTCGGCATGCGCGGGGTCCCACGGGCCGGCGCTGGCGCCATTGTAGGCTCGCGCCAGCGCCCTGCATGCGGCGGCCTGTATCGAGTCGGTCGGCACGATGTGTGCCGGCATCCCCATCGTCTCCAGCGCGCGCGGATCGGGCACAACGCCGTGATCGGCCGTCAGCGCTATCACCACATTCTCCAGCCCGTTACAAGCGCGGCCCAGCTCGTTGATGAACCAGGCCAGGTCGGAGTCGGTGCCGACGGTTATCTCGAGCGCCTCGGGGCTGTAGGGGCCGAACGCGTGGCCCACGTAGTCGTTGGTGGAAAGGTTGATCGCCAGCAGATCGGGCACCGTGTCGCGGCCCATCTGCAGCGCCTCCACCATCGCCATCGCGCTTTGCAGCGTGTACCGGTTCGCGCTGGGCGTAAGCGTGAACGCGTCGAAATCGGCAATGCGGTGCGGGAACACCGCGCCCATCCTGTACGGACTGTGGCCGGGATGCGCGCGCACCGTATCGATGGCGATCGAGCGCTGCTGCAACACGTCCGGCCCAAGCGATGCCGCCCATCGGTTATGCATCGCGGCCAGCATGCTGTCCGGGATGCGCCGGTTGTTCAGCGCAACCGCCCACGGCGGCAGCGTGCCGGATGGGCAGTAGGCCGTGCTGCTGATCCAGCTTCCGGAGGCACGATCGAACCACAGGCTGATATCCTGCAGGTGGCCGCCAAGCAGGATGGCCGCGCGATCCTTCAACGAAATCGTCGCCACCCTGGCGTGCATCGCGGTTGCCAGCTTCAGCTCGTCGCCCACCGTGGAGGAGCGCAGGTTGCGTGGCCCCATCCCGGTTTGCGCCGTGGATTGCCCAACCGGCCGCGTGGTGGGGTCGCTTACGCAATACATGGGCCTGCGCGTGGCCCGATCCAGCCAACCGTTGGCAACGATGCCGGTTTTGTACGGGTAGCCGCCGGTGAGGATCACCGAATGGCCCGGCCCCGTTGTAAGCGGGAAGTGGCCGTAGCGCGCGTCCAGGTAATACGCGCCGTTGGCCATCAGATACCGGAAGCCACCGTATCGGCCCGTTGCGGCGTCTGTGGGCGGAAGGAAGAGATCGGTGAAGCGGCGAAGGTAATCCGCCCTGAACTGATCGATGGAAATCACCACCACCAGGCGCGGGCGTTGCGGCCGTGCAACGATGTCGGCCAGCGTGACGCCATCCTGCGCCAGCATCGCGGCCGGGGCCGCGAGCAACGCCGGAAGCAGGAGCAGGATCGTGAATACCGCCAGGTGGCGCCGGGCATGACGTATTGGTTTCATCGGGCGTTCAGATAATAATGTGGGCAGAGCA
>CBHYLN010000240.1:0-4516 GCA_966128725.1 uncultured bacterium
GAAGGCGAACCGGACCCACTACGAGGTTGGGCGCAAGGTACGCCAGACCATCGCCGAACTGGGCGGTACGATGCCGGAGAACTTGCCGACACCGGAGACGAGCATCCAGCAGTTGGAATCGGCGAAGAAGAAGCTGGCGAAGCAATCGAAGAAGTAAGATCAATGGCCCGACCGAAACAGACCAGAGCCATCGGCTCGACGCAATCGCTTTCGGCGTTTGTGAAAAGCATCTGCGGCATCATGCGCGCTCAAACTGCGCGAGTGCGTTGCAGTACGTTCCGGAGCTGACGTGGATTCTGTTCCTGCGCATTCTGGACGCGCAGAATGCGTCTCCCGCCATAACGCATCACAGGTATGCAGGATGCGTTATGAGTGATGCCCCGGCAGGGCCTCGCGTTCGGCGTTTCTCATTTCAAATTTTCAATTTCTCATTTCTCATTCCCGACCCAGGCCGGTGGTCTCGTTGCCGCGCCCGGAGTACAACTCCGTGCGAACGGATCGCCAGCGGTCTCGTTGCCGCGCCCGGAGTACAACTCCATGCGAACGGATCGCCGGTGGTATCATTGCCGCGCCCGGAGTACAGCTCGGAGCGAGCGATAGGGAACGTTCTCCCGCCATAACGCATCACCCATAATCCATAACTCTGACCTGTATATAGGTATACAGGATGTGATTCATGAGCAGGATGCGTTCCCCGCCATCACCCATACCCCCATAACTCATAACGCGGACTTGCCCGCCTGTTTGTATCTTCTGGATTGCCTCGGCCACACGGCAACGTGCGCCCGTTCGTCATTGAACGTTCGGTACGGCGCGTGTGGGCATAATGTGGCCGATATGCGGTGATTTCGGTGTCAGCTTTCAGCGACAATGGCGAAGAGAACAACGACCAACGGCGAGCAGACGAACGCGACCAACGGCGCCAAGGCGCCCAAGGCCAGCCCCACGAAACCGGCCGGGGAGGCGAAGGCTACCGCGAAGGCCGCCGTGCGTGCCTCGGCGAAGGCCGAGGGACCGGCGGCGAAGCACAAGGGGGCGGGGAAGCAGGCGGCGGCTGAGTCCTCGGGCGCGGCGCGTGGCAGGGGGAGCAAGGCGGCGGCCAAGGCGGCGCAACCGACCGTGGAGCAGCCGGCCGGGGCGGTCGTTGAGGCTCCTGTTGTCGTGGGCGGCGCGGTGCCCGCGGCCGTGGTTGAGCCGCAGGCAATGTTCAAGATGCCCGCCGCGCATCCCAAGAACACGCTTACCATCCGTGGCGCCAACGTCCACAACCTGAAGAACGTTTCGCTGGAGCTGCCGCGCAACAAACTGATCGTGGTGGGCGGCGTGTCGGGCTCGGGGAAATCGTCGCTTGCGTTCGACACCATCTATGCCGAAGGGCAGCGGCGCTACGTGGAGTCGCTTTCGGCGTACGCCCGGCAGTTCCTGTCGCGCATGGCCAAGCCGAATGTGGAGAGCATAACGGGGCTGGCGCCGGCGATCGCGATCGAGCAGAAGACGATCACCAAGAACCCGCGTTCCACCGTGGGGACCACCGCCGAGGTGTACGATTATCTGCGCCTGCTGTTCGCAAGGATTGGCCAGACGCTGTGCAAGGCCTGCGGCGAGCCGGTTCGCAAGGACACACCCCGCACCGTGCAGGAGTCATTGCGCGCACTGCCGGAAGGCACGCGCGCGTACATGCTGTTCCCGATGCACGCGCACGAGCAGCGCACGCTTGCCGAGGAGTTCGAGAACCTGCGCGAGCAGGGCTTTTTCCGTGTGGTGATCGGCAACGGCGGCGACATCGTGGACCTGAACGAAGGTTTCCCGGCCGGCGTGGCGAAGGACGACGTGTTCGTGCTGGTGGATCGTCTGGTGGTGCGTGACGAGCCGGCGGTGATGACGCGCATTGCCGACTCGGCCGAGACGGCGTTCCGCGAGGGCGAGGGGCGCGCGATTGTGCACATGGTGGATACCGGCGAACGCCGCCATTTCAGCACCCGGTTCGAGTGCGCCAACGACGGTATCAAGTACGAGGAGCCGCAGCCCAAGCTGTTCAGCTTCAACAACCCGTTTGGCGCCTGCCCGGAGTGCCAGGGGTTCGGCAAGGCGATCGGCATCGACATGGATCTGGTGATCCCGGATCGCGGCAAGACGCTTCGCGCCGGCGCGATCATTGCCTTCGCCACGCCCAAACACGGCGAGCATTATCGTCGCCTGATGGCGATCGCGCGCGAGGCCAGCCTTGATGTCGATAAGCCCGTGTCGCAGCTTACGCCGTACGAGTGGAACGTGGTGACCAACGGATACGGGCGCTACGGCGGCATCATGGCGTTCTTCAAGCACATCGAGGAACAGACCTACAAGATGCATTACCGCGTGTTCCTTTCGCGGTTCCGCGGCTACACCACGTGCCCGCGTTGCAAGGGCTCGCGGCTGCGTACCTCGGCGATGCGTGTGTTCGTGCACGGCAAGTCCATCCCGGACATCGTGGCCATGACCATCGAGGAAGCGTTCGCCTGGTTTGCCGCGCTGGAGCTTACGCCGTACGAGCAGCAGGTGGCGGTGCGAATTCTGGACGAGGTGAACAAGCGGCTGCGGTATCTGAACGATGTCGGCCTTGGGTATCTGCGGCTGGATCGCCTGAGCCACACGCTTTCCGGCGGCGAGTCGCAGCGGATCAACCTTGCCACGTCGATCGGTTCCTCGCTGGTGGGCGCGATGTACGTGCTGGACGAACCCTCGATCGGCCTGCATCCGCGCGATACCGACCGGCTGGTGCGCATCCTGAAATCGCTGCGCGATATCGGCAACACGGTGATCGTGGTTGAGCACGATCCGGACATCATCCGCAACGCCGATGTGATTGTGGACATGGGGCCGCGCGCCGGCGAACACGGCGGCGAGGTTGTGTTCAAGGGGAATGTGGCCGAGATGCTGGCCGATCCCAAATCGCTTACCGGCGCGTATCTCTCCGGCCGCAAGAAGATTCCGATCCGTACCGAGCGCCGCAAGCACACACACGGCAGCATCTGGGTGCTGGGCGCGTACGAGCACAACCTGCACGAGGTGAACGTTGAGTTCCCGCTGGGCACGCTTACGGTGGTTACGGGTGTCTCGGGCTCGGGGAAGTCCACGCTGGTACACGATGTGCTGTACCCGGCGGTGGCGCGGGCCAAGGGCGCAACCGTGACGATCACCAAGAAGGTGCGGGCGGTTGAGGGCAGCGAGCTTGTGGGCGCGGTGGAGATGGTGGACCAATCGCCGATCGGCCGTTCGCCGCGCTCCAATCCGGTGACGTATGTGAAGGCGTTCGATGCGATTCGCGATCTGTTCTCCCAGACATCGGTGGCCAAGTTGAACGGCTGGAAGCCCGGATATTTCTCGTTCAACGTGCCGGGCGGGCGCTGCGAGGCGTGCCAGGGTGAGGGTGTGGTGAAGGTGGAGATGCAGTTCCTTGCCGACATCGCGCTTACCTGCGAGGCGTGCCGGGGGAAGCGGTTCAAGCCCGAGACGCTGCAGGCGCAGTACAAGGGCAAAAGCGTCGTGGACGTTCTGGAGATGACCGTCGAGGACGCGATCGCATTCTTCGCCAGGGAGAACCGCATCGTAAGCCGGCTGAAGGCCCTGCGCGATGTGGGCCTTGGCTACATCCGCCTGGGGCAGCCCGCCACGACGCTTTCCGGCGGTGAGGCGCAGCGCGTGAAGCTGGCGGCGCAGTTGGTTGCGCCCAGCGACGATCACACGTTGTTCATTCTGGACGAGCCCACCACCGGGCTGCATTTCGATGATATCGCCACGCTGTTGAAGGCGTTTAATGCGCTGATCGATGCCGGGCACTCGTTGGTGGTGATCGAACACAATCTGGATGTGATCCGCAGCGCCGACTGGATTATCGATCTTGGCCCCGATGCCGGCGATCGTGGTGGCCAGGTGGTATGCGCCGGCACGCCTGAGCAGGTGGCCGCGGCGCCGGGCTCGCATACCGGGCGTTACCTGAAGGCCGCCCTGAAAGGCTGAAACGGCTGGGCCGCGCGGAACAAACGCGGCCCGCGACGGTCGGAACCCTTACACGGGGCGGTTCCTCACGGAGATGTTCAAGCAGGAACGAAAGGATCGGGCGGAAGGATGACGCCGGTTGTGGCGCGTTTCCGGTTCGCCGCGCGTATCGTAACATGGCGTGAGAACTTTCGCGTATAGCCGTGTTTTGCATGATGGACAATTCCTTCAATGTATACGCGCCGGATGTGGCGCACCGGCGTTCCGGTGTGGCATTCGGTTCGCGGGCACTCAATCCATCAAACGACGTCTTCGTCATGCGGTTGCACCTGGCGCCCCTGCTGATCTGCGTTGCCCTGTCGACGATCCTGTCGCTGATGCTCTTGTCGGGGAGCGATGCCGTGGCCCAGATCGTCGATAGGCGATTGTCGCCGGCCGACGCTCCCATCTACGTTCTGGACGTCGAGGCGTACGGCTGCGCCGCTGCTCGGCTCGGTGGCAACCGCCTGGCGGCATGGGGCACCACGATGCCGTCGTT
>CBHYLN010000241.1:0-4488 GCA_966128725.1 uncultured bacterium
ACGCTGGTGGACGCCGATCAACAGGCCGGCATTCACGTGATGGAATTCTCGGCGACCATGCTGCCGTCCGGCACGTACTTCTACAAACTCACAACCGAGCACGGCGTTCAGGTTCGGCGAATGGTGGTACGGAAGTAGCCCCGGCCAGCAGGACTGAAATAAGAAACAGGGCGCTCCGGAATATCTCCGGAGCGCCCTGTTTGTTGTTATACATCACACGGCAGCGCGGCCATTCGCGGCCCGCCCTACACGCTGGCCTCGGCCGGCTTCTCCAGCCAGCTTGCCCAGTATTCCTTGTACTCGGCGGCCTCGGCCTCCGGCGTAAGGAACAGCGCGTTCTTGGTGTCGATCATCACCGCGATCTCGTCGGTACGGGTCAGCTTCGCCTGGTTCTGCATCGCCTTCGGATGCGGCCCGTGGTGGATGCCGATCGGGTGCAGCGTCACCATGCCCGGCTTGATGTTATCGCGCGAGAAGAAGTTGCCGGCATGATAGAAGAGCACTTCATCGTAATCGGTATTGCGATGATAGAACGGCACCTTCAGGGCGTCGTCGTCCTCTTCCAACGGGCGCGGCAGGAACGTGCACATCACCGCGTTATCCATCAGGAATGTGGTGTGCGCCGACGGCGGCAGGTGCGCGCGGTGCGACATCACCGGCCGGATATCGCGCACATTGAGCTTCCATACGGTAAGGTCGCCCTTCCAGCCAACCACATCGATGGGATCGAACGGGTAATGAATGTGCGTGTACTGCCCAAGCCGCTTTACGCGAACGCGGTAGTCGCCCGGCTCGTGGTTGATTGGTGCGAGCTCGGGGGTGACGATCACAGCGGGGTCGTACAGGGCGTGCTGGCCAATCAGGCCCTTGATTTCCTTGGACGGCGCGTTGATCTCGCCGGTGGCCTCCACGATGAAGAAATAGTTCTCCGCTACATCGGGGACCACACGATAGTTGGTGCCGCGCGGGATCACCACATAATCGCCGCGCTCGTAGCTCAGCACTCCGTAGTCCGTCTCGAACCGACCGCTTCCCTCGTGCACGAAGTACAGCTCGTCGCCATCGGCATTGCGATAGGTGAACGGCATCGGCGCCGAACGGCGGCTGATCATCAGCCGGACATCGTTATTGGCAAGGAACGTTATCGGCGACCCCTCGGGATCGCTGTGATCGGTTGGCTCCAGCACCGTGGTATCGATCAGGTGCGGGCGCAGAGGCCCGTCGATGGCGGTCCATCCGGTAGGCGGATTGACACGATACAGGTGCGAGGCGGCGCCGAAGAAGCCGGCCCGGCCGTGTTCCTCTTCGACCGTGCCCTCGGGGAGACCAACATGGGCCTGGCGCGTAGCCACACCCTGCTTGAGCGGATACATCGGAGTGTTCACGTATTGACAGGTATTTGATTGATTGCTCGTCGCCGTCGCAAGGCCGGCCGACACTCACAGGATCGCGGCTGCGCGATATCGGGATGTGCTGATTGCGGGCTTAACCGGCAGCGCCCATTCCACCGAACAGCAATGTGAAGGACGTGCCCAACACACCGCAAAGGAACAGCGAGCGCCGTACCATGATCGGCGGAAGTTTTTCAGCATCCGGTTGCAGCCACTGCCGGTTCAGCACCAGCACGGCCGCGGCGGTAATGCCGATGCCGGTAATCCCGATGAATCCCTGGCTTGGGAATAACACCAGATGCACCACCGTCATCCAGACAGCGGTGGCGGCCAGAAGGCCAAGCAGTATAAGCGAGTTCCGCCGGTGCATCATCCTCGGTTCATGCGGGCGCGCCAGGCGCAAACCCGCCCCAACTTACGGCTATTTTGCAAACGAGACCGACCTGCGCTCGCGGATCACCGTCACCTTGATCTGCCCAGGATACTCCATCTCCTGCTGGATCTTGTTGGCGATATCGTGCGACAACTGATCGGCGAACAGATCGTCCACGCGGTCAGGCTCCACCATCACGCGCACTTCCCGGCCGGCCTGGATGGCATAGGTTTTCGCCACGCCCTCGAACGATCGCGCCAGCGTCTCCAACGATTCCAATCGCTTCACGTAGGCTTCGAGTGACTCGCGCCGTGCGCCGGGCCGCGCGCCGGAAATTGAGTCGGCCGCCTGCACAAGCACGGCGATCGGCGTCTCCATCTCGATATCCTCGTGGTGCGCTCCGATCGCGTTGCACACAACCGGATGTTCCTTGTAGCGCTTGGCGATCTCGAACCCGAGCAGCGCGTGCGGACCCTCGATGTTCCGATCAACACACTTGCCCATGTCGTGCATCAGCCCGGCCCGCTTGGCGTGGTTGACATCCAGCCCAAGCTCGCGCGCCATGATCGCGCACAGATACGCAACCTCGATGGAGTGGCTCAGCACGTTTTGCCCGTAGCTGGAGCGGTACTTCATCCTTCCCACCAGCTTCACGATCTCCGGATGCACGTTGTTGATGCCGAGATCCAGGCAGGCGTTGTTGCCAACGCGCACGATCTCCTCCTCGAGCTCCTTGCGCACCTTGTCGACAATTTCCTCGATACGCGCCGGATGGATTCGCCCGTCCTGCATCAGGCGTTCCAGGGCGATCTTGGCAACCTCCCTGCGGAACGGATCGAACCCGGAGATGATCACGGCCTCGGGCGTGTCGTCGACAATCACGTCGATGCCGGTGGCGGCCTCGAACGCCCGGATATTCCGGCCTTCGCGGCCGATGATCCGCCCCTTCATATCCTCGCTGGCGAGATTCACCACCGAGACGGTGGTCTCCACCGAGTGGTCCGATGCCGTGCGCTGGATCGCCTGCACGATCACGCGCTGCGCCTCGCGGCGGGCATCCAGCTTCAATTGGTCGCGGATCTCCTTCAATTCCTGAGCGCATTCCAACTTGGCGTCGTTCACCATGTTCTCGATCAGAAACTTCTTGGCATCCTCGCGCGACATACCGCTGATGCGCTCCAGGCGGTGATTCTGCTCGCTGATTACCTCGTCAACACGCTGCTTCTGCTGTTCGATCGCAACCTTCAGGTCATCGACCTGCTTGCGCTGCTCTTCCAGCCTGGCAACCTTCTCGTCGATCGCATCGCTTTTACGCTGCGTTTCCTTCTGCTGAATCAGAAGCTCCTTTTCCCTGCGCACCGCGGCATCCAGCTTCTTGGAGAGGTTCTTCTCGATGTTCTCCTCTCGCGAGCGGATCTGGCGTTCGATGTTCTGAAGTTTCTCGCGCCGGCGGGCATGTTCTTCCTCCAACTGGCGCTTGTTCTCCATCTCAACGTCGCGAAGCTCCAGCAGCTTTTCGCGCTTCAGCGTCTCGCCATCCTTTTGCGCATCGGCGATCAGCTCGTTGGCACGTTGTTCGGCAAGGGCAAGGCGTTGCTTCCCAAGTCGGGTGCTTATGATGTATGCCACCACGAACCCCACGACCGAGGCGGCTATTGTAATGATGATTGCAGATGTATCCATAACCGGAGATTTCCACGAAGTCCGTCAGGCAGAACCGAAGGAATAACGATGGTCATACAAACCACCATGCAGCGCGGGATGCTCCGCGGGCGCCGAATCATCAACGCGGAAGCATATACGGCATGCACGTAAGCGGATTACACGTTCGGGAGCTTGGACTAGGAATGGTGATTGCGATTGGCTCGCCTGGAGGTTGACATTGCAGGAACCTGGGAAGGAAAAAACCGCCGCACACGCTCGCCGCAGAGCATCGAAGGCGCACAGCCAACAATGCTCGTCTTGGCAAGGTGTAGAACCCTGGTCAGACACGGTGGGAAGTCTCCATGTCACCTTTTGCTTCCAATGGCGCCCCCGCGCGGAGCAATGCCGCTTCGGGTTGGCGCGCCCCGAAGGGCTAAGGCCTGCAATCGGTGCGATGAGTCAACCTCCCATTTCGCACACTATAGGTTCAATTACTGCGAAGCACGACGAGCGTGGCGGGCAGCATTTGGTTCCAGCAATTTGTCAAAGAGGGATTGCCGGCCACCTGCCAGACATTGGCATGATGGTGGCGGCAACAGTGGGCCGCGCGGCGCGAGTGCCTCCTACAGGTCAAGCTGAAGCAGCTCTTCCACCGTGGAGGTAAGGGAATTGATCCGGCGTACAATCTCGCCCGATTCCCGTTTGCCGCGGTCCTGTTCGTTCATCAGCATCTCCGCCGTGTTCAATGCCGCCAATACGGCAATGGTGGCCACCGGCTGCGTTGGCGCCTTGCCCGAGACATACTGCATCTGTTCGTTGACCATGCTTGCGGCCTGTTGGATCCGCGATGCATCGTCGCCGCGCAGCTTGTACTCGGAACCGTGAATCTGTACAGTTATTGTTTCAGCCATCGGAGGGCGTAGACACGAACGTTGGGATACGCTGCGAACGTCGCACGGGAAATTCCCGCGCGTGAAAGAGGAAACGAATGTGATTTCGGATCGACACCCCACCCCTCATACCGCCGCTTGGTAAAGTCGGCCCACGGCACGACCAGTTGATAAGCGAGAATCGGCAATC
>CBHYLN010000242.1:0-4467 GCA_966128725.1 uncultured bacterium
GATCACGGAGTGCCGATCACGGAGTGCCGATCACGGAGTGCCGATCACGGAGTGCCGATCACGGAGTGCAACTCCGTGATAACGCTGCGTGATAACGCTGGTGGGTATAGGATTTGATAGCCCGATCGAACGTGTGTTTCGAAAGTTTAGAGAAGCAATGCAGGCCTTGGGGCTCATACTCAAGCCGTGTTGATCTCCGTGGAACTAGACCATACACATCAGTGTGACAAAGTTGGCATAGGCGCTCGGCGTCTTCGGGATGATCCCTTGACATGCGTTCATGGAAGCACGATCGCCAACAACGCCTCCCGTTTGATGAGAAATAAGCCGTCGTGCGAATTGAGCAATTCGATCAATACACTTTGACTCATTCCGCCATGATCCTCAAACAGGAGCGATGCAGAGACCGATCCCTCGAAAGCAGAAATTTTGACGCGAATCGGCTCCGAATGAATAACCGCGGTAGCTGGGTTCTGCGTTGGGTGAATGTCGATGAAATGACGTCCGTCCTGTCGCGGCATCCCATCGCGCTTCGTGGGGACCGGCACCGGCGTTGGAATTGATGCGACATCCAGAAACCATGTGCGGTCCAGGACCGAATCGAGCTTGCCGATCTCGCTGGTTGTGCCGAAGTCCGGAAGCACATAATACACCGAGCGTTGCGCGCCGCCACATAGTCGGATCAAGTTCAACATTTGTTTGTGTGGTGCAGAAAAGCGCCGTGTGCCGTCGCGAAGCCAATTCGAAATCTTGAACTGAAACAGGAACGCACGACCGCCGAGCTTGGTACCGGCATCAAATCCCAGTTGTGCTTCCTGTTTCTGTGTTAATCCGAACCAGAGAATGCGCCGCTGTAGCCGTCGTGCCATATCAGTACAAAAATTCAGCTCAAAGGTCTTCTCGCTAATTTTCATGTGTGTTCAAATGTTTTGGTTGTATCACCTCGATCATTGCCCCCCCCTCAGAACAACTCCTCCTGCTGCTCTAAAACCGTGCGGCGCGGGCGGCCGCGTTTGCCGGCGGGCGCCGGGTGTGCCCCGTTGGTTGCGGGCGCGGTGGCGTGTGGCTGCGCCGGGCCCGCGGCGCCCCCAAGCACACGCCGCACGGCCGCTTCGGCGAACCGCTCCATCGCCGTTCGCTGGGCGCGCAGCCGTTGCTCCAGCGTGTCGCAGACCGCCATCAGCTCGGCCACCTTCGCCACGATGCGGCGTTGTTCGTCGAGAGGGGGGACCGGTACTGCAATCGAATTCAGTTCGGACTGATTGATCTTCGGCATGGCTATACGTGTATCTGTCTTCACTGCCTGCTTGATAAACGGAGCAGATAGCATATAGCAATGGAGATACTTGGTGTTGATGAGGGAATTGATTGGATACATGTCGGCGCTGCAAAGACCCTCAAAGTCAACGATTACAACTTTGGCCAGGTTCGGGCGGATTTTTGAGTAGACAATCTGTCCTGGGAAGAAGTGATGTTTGGCACTTGTCACCTTATCCTCACGGACAGATGAACAGGGGAGGAGGACCCCATTGCCTTTCTCAACATTGTCTGGCGCGAGATGCGGGAAGTCTAGGTAGTCTTTGGGGTCTACGAGATTTGAAGCGATTACGGCAACATCGCTGAACGCAGCCCATGACCAGCCTTTCGGGAGCTCCTGTCGTAATACGGCAGTCCCGATATCCGTTCTTCGTGTTCTGCTGAGATGGCTCGGAGTTTCGTGTCCGATATCCCTGGTCTCCCCGATTAATTGTTGTGCCGGCTTATCCGACGAATCCTGCCCCACCAACCTTCCCCGCACCGCAAGCCCCAGAATTGCCGTGCGTACCTTCGCCACGTCTTCCGGTTCGGTTATCAGGCTCTCCGTGTGCTTCCGCAGCCGGTCCCATGCGCTGGCGGCCTCCTGTGCGGTGGCGGCATCGGCAAGCTGCCCCAGCAGCACATCCAGCGCCTGCCTGCGAACCAGGGTCTGCCCCTCCTGCGCACGCTCGATGGTATCGCAGAGTGTAATTAATTCGGCAAATTTCCGTACGGTTTTTCGCTGTTCGGCGAGATTAGGGATTGGGAGCATAAGGCTTTCCAACTCCCCCTTCGTTATGTGCTTCAATCCAACGCCACCTTGTGCGCGTGCAATCATCTCGCTGAGTCGGCTGTTAACCGCGAGCCGCAAATAATCAACGTCGAGCGACTTCGATTTTGGCACTGCCCGAAAGATGTGTTGATTCAATATGGCAGGACCACGTCGCCAGACGAATGCTCCAAATGAAGTTCCAGGTGTTCCGGACCAACTGATCAACAAGTCGTTGTCGGCCACATGAAAGCGCTTATCAACCTCAAAACTGCAATAGTTGAATTGTGCGCGTTCGTCATTCAGATTCTGAATGCGAATAATCGGTGTGCCTGCGGTGCTCCATTCGGATGGCTTGAATGCACGTCCGTTAATCAAATCCATCGTTTCGCTGATCGACTGATATCGGAGCTCATCGCCTGGTGCACCCCCCACCAACCTCCCACTCACGGCAAGCTGCAGGATCAGCTCCCGCAGGCGTTTCATGCCGCCGGGGGCCTCGGTGATCAGCGCGAAGCGCTTCAGGAACTCCTCGGGCCTCATGCCTGCCTCCGGGCGCCGAGCGCGGAGCGGATGGCGGCGGCCAGCTCGTCGCGCAGATGGTTCCGGGCCTCGGCGGCCTCGCGGGCGCGCAGGTCGTACTCCTCGATCAGCGCAACGGGGTCGCCGGCTTCCTCCTGCCGCACGTTCGGGTTCTTGATATCCAGGTTATAGCCGGCGGCGCGCACCTCCTCGACGGGCACCTTCCAGGCCAGCTCGCTCTCGCGGCGCTTCTTCCACCACGCGCGCTCCAGCGCGAACTCCTCCAGGCGGATGGGTTTTGTTTTGGAATAACTCTTGGAGCCGGGCGGGTAGGGGTGCTCGTGGTACCAGATCTCGCGCGTGGGCCGGCCCTTGGTGAAGAACAGCAGATTGGTCTTGATGCCCGTGTAGGGCGCGAACACCCCGTTCGGCAGCCGCACGATGGTGTGCAGGTTGCACTCCTCCAGCAGCTTCTCCTTGATGCGGGTTTTGATGCCCTCGCCGAACAGCGTGCCGTCGGGCAGCACAACGGCGGCGCGGCCCTCATCCACCAGCAGATGCGCAATCAGCAGCAGGAACAGGTCCGCGGTTTCGCGGGTGCGGAACGCGGCGGGGAAGTTGGCCTCGATGCCGTCCTCCTCCATGCCGCCAAACGGCGGGTTGGTGCCGATCACGTCCACACGGTCGGCGGCGCCGTAATCGCGCAGGGGCCGCGCCAGGAAGTTGTCGTGGCGGATATTGGTTGGCACGGCCAGGCCGTGCAGCAGCATGTTGGTTACGCACAACATGTGCGGCAGCGGCTTCTTCTCCACGCCCTTTACCGAGCGTTGCAGCAGGGCCTCATCCTCCGGGCTTTTCACGTACCGGTTGCGCACGTGCTCCAGGAAACAGCTCAGGAATCCGCCGGTGCCGCAGGCGGGGTCCAGGAACCGTTCGCCCAGTTGCGGGGCCAGCATCTCCACCATGAACTCCGTCACCGGCCGCGGCGTGTAATATTCGCCGGCGTTGCCCGCGCTCTGCAGGTCGCGCAGGATCTTCTCGTAGATATCGCCGAACTGGTGGCGGTCGGCGCTGCGGTTGAAGTCGATGGTGTTGATCTTGTTGATCACCTGGCGCAGCAGCCAGCCGCTTTTCATGTAGTTGTAGGAATCCTCGAACACGCCGCGCACCACGGCGGCGCGTTCGTCCAGCCCGCGGCCGGGCTTCAGCTCCTTCAGGCGGGGGAACAGATCGTTGTTCACAAACGCCTGCAAGTCGTCACCGGTAAGCCCCTCCGGGTCGGCGGCCCACGAGCGCCAGCGCAGGTCCTCCGGCACGGCCGGGCGATACCCCTTGGGGCTCAGCAGGCGGCGCTCCTCCTCGCTGTCGTCCAGGATCTTCAGGAACAGCAGCCACACCATCTGGCTGATGCGTTGCGCGTCGCCGTCGACGCCGGCGTCCTTGCGCATGATATCCTGAACCGCTTTCACCGTTGCGCTGATCGACATGTTTCCTCGTATTGCGGTATTCTGACGTGTTCGTTCACTTGCGCCGCGCCGCGCGCGGCGTGGGCCGTTACGCGGTGTGGGCCATGGGGGCCGCGGCGTGGGCGCCGGGGCGTGCGGTGTGGGCCGGGGGGCCGCAGTGCGGCCCGTTGCGCGGCATGGCCCGTTGCGCGGCATGGCCCGTTGC
Organism: uncultured bacterium; assembly: GCA_966128725.1. Classification (GTDB taxonomy): domain Bacteria; phylum Bacteroidota; class Ignavibacteria; order OLB7; family OLB7; genus JAFDZV01. The sequence continues at coordinate 4,259 of CBHYLN010000242.1, forward strand.
TACGGGTGGGTGCCCTGCGGGGGCCACTGCGCGGCGCTGAGCCCTCGATGTTCCCGTGCGATGGCATCCGGGTTGGCCCGATTCCTCATTTCCCAATTTCTCTCATTCCTGATTGGCCCGCGCGAGCCGCGCGCGCGCATGCGGCGCGGTCCGGCTCGTTCTCCAGCAGGCGCGCCGCGGCAGATGCCCACACAGGCGGTCTGTACATC
>CBHYLN010000243.1:0-4409 GCA_966128725.1 uncultured bacterium
GTGATATGTATCCCGAGCGCGCGATCCTTGGCGGTGTTGGGGCTGCTCAGTGGGCCATGTTCGACAAGGTGTGCGGCACCGATCGCGTGCGCCTGCGGCTGTTGGCGGGCGATGCGTACACGGCGATCGCCGCCGAATGGCGGGCCGCCCAGCGGGCCTATATAGGCATGCGCGAGGACTACCTTCTGTACGAGTAATCGCGGTATTAATAATTCATGAAACAGGCCAGGATGCGGGAAACCGGATTCTGGCCTTTTTTCGTTTCTCGGATCGTGCGGGAGTGCGTGGGGGTACACAAAGATGTACTGATTTGACGCCTATCATTCGCTGTATGTTCGTACCAGTTCGTGACGGCGTTTCGCGCCGTGGGGTCGGTGCTTCGGTGATCGATCCCAACGGGCGAGTCTGAATATCCAACGCAGTTCCGCGGACCTCACCGTCCCGGCACCCCAGCCTCGGCTCCTTCTTGCCGAGTTCCCAAATCTCCACATGATATTCGGCCATTCGATACCAACAGGATGGACGCTCAACGTCTTCACCAGGCGTTAATTCGTGGCGAACCGCAGTGACTTCGAGTTGCCTCAGAGAGTGGGGCTAAAAGAGAGAAACGAACCGCTCATGGCAGTATGACACGGTTCGTGTTGGTCCGAAAGGAGTGGCGAGAGGTCGAGTGGAAGAGAGGCAAGTGGCACAACCACTTGTGAGATCAGAGAGGGCGCCCCCCGGTAACATCCCGGGGGCGTTTTTTTTTGCCGGCCAACAAACAATTGCCTGCCCTGCATCAATGTTCGCCGTGCGGCCGTTGCCGTATCGCTGTTAATCATGTGCATGTGGATTCCTTGGGGAATTTTCGGGCGGGCCGTGATGAGGTTTTCCGCCCTGTGCCGCCGTACGAATCTTGCGGCTGACCTGCACCGCGAGGGTACACAATGATGTACTGTAATGGGCGGGCCGCGATGCCGACCTTTGTTCCGTTCAAACGGTGCACCGGGCAAGTCCTTCCCATAACGCCTCCATCCCACATCGCCCAACACGTCGATAGGCCGGATGCTGACAGAGGCGTCGGGTGCGTATGCGATGTTGCCTGCGCTGGATCGAGCTGCCCATGCCGTACGCCGGATCGTTGCACCACACCCCGGACAATTCTCCATTCATCAACAACCTCAGGGAGTGACTCATGAGTCCTCAATGGTACTTCGTGCGGGCGGCCATGATCGCGATTGCATCGATTGCGATTATGGCGGCGCCCAATCATCGCGCGGCGGCGCAGCGCTTTCAGAATGTTCACGGCGGCGCGAACATCGAGGCCGGGCGTGGCGGCGTTACACAGCTTGCCGGCGGTGGATATGCGGCGGTCGGCGAGACGTTCTCCACACCAAGCGGCACCTCGGATATCTACGTGGTGGTTACCAACGTGAATGGCGGCGTAGTGTGGTCGAACAGGTACAACGTACTCTGGTTCGACGGCATCGACCGGAACGACTCGGCAACCAATGTTATTCAGTGCGCCAACGGCGACCTTGCGCTGTGTGGTGTATACAACGGCCCAAATGGTGGTCGCGATGGATTTGTGCTGCGCCTGAACAGCGCCACGGGCGCGATTGTTGCCAGCGGAACGTATGATCTTGGCGGGCAGGAGATCTTCTACGATCTGGTTGAGGCCACGGCCGGCAACGGAGTGGGCACGTTGCCCGGCGATCTTATTGCCGTGGGGTCCACCACGGTTGATCCCAGCTTCGGTCCGCGCAATGGGTTGATTACCCGGTTCAACGCCGCATGTGTGCTTATCTGGGATGCGAACTACCGATCCACGCCTTCGTTCGATGAGTGTTTCTATGGAGTTGAGGAGGCACAGGTGCCGTTTGGCGGCGGGGGTGTGGGCGATATCATAGCCGTTGGATACTCCACTACGTGGGGCGTTGGTGGCGGTGATATTTACGTTGTGCGTGTTAATGGCAACAACGGCACGTTTGGTCCGGTCCCGCAAGGGGCGGCGGTCTTTGGCGGGGTTGGATACGACGAAGCGCTCTCGGTTGCCGAGGTGCGCCTTGGGGCGTTTACCGGTGATTTGGTTATCGGCGGTCGCTCGTTCAGCGCACCACTACCGAGCACCAATTCCGAGGCGTTCATTCTCCAGCTTACGGCCAACGTGACGGCCCCGCAACGTGCGGCCCTGATGTTCGGCGACAACGGCGCCGGCCCGGATGCCGCCATGGATGCAAAGCTCGATCCACTTTCGGCCGGACCGCTGCAGGACATCATCGTCACCGGATACACGAACCTCGGATTTCCGGTACTGCTGGGCGCCAACGTCTATCTGCAAAAGGTGATCCAGTCCGGCCCATTGTTCGGCGGTGGCATGGCCTACGGCGCCGAGGGGACCGATTGGGGATGGTCGGTCAACATCGCCCAACGCCAGACCCCGCTGGAAACCCAGGGCTATGTGGTCGCCGGATTTACGCAGAGTGGCAGCCTGATCGGCGCCGACCCGCAGCAGTTGTATCTGATCCGCACGGATAATCTGTTGTCCAGCGGTTGCAACGAAACGACGATCAATTTCGCGCAGTCAACCCCGAACTTCCTGCAGACCGTTGTAACGCCAACGGCCGGCATCTTTAATATCAACGCGATCGGTTCGCTAAATGCGCCACCTGTGCCGCTTACCAACTATCAGCAGCTCTGTTATGCGCTGCCGCAGGCCCGGCAAGGCGGCAACGGCGGTAATGATGGCGTTGCCGGTGTAAGCGCCGTGGAGATCGCCGGCGGAACGGTGACCTCGTATCCCAATCCGCTTGCGGTTGGCGAGCCGCTGAACCTGCGGTTCACCATGGCTGCCGACGCCGTGGCCGACGTTGCTGTAAGCGACGTGGTTGGCCGGGTAATCAGCGAGCAACGGTTGGGCCTTGAACGCGGCAACACGTTGCGTTCGTTGGATACGCGCGGCTGGCCGGCCGGCGTGTATCTGGTGCGCATCACGATTGACGGGAGCGCCTGCACGGTGCGCCTGGTTGTTGGCGATCGATAAAACGATCCACGGCAAACAACGGCACGCCATTATCACGCGGATGTTCGTGGCGGTGGTGGCGTGCCGATGCCCGATGCGCGGGGTGTCATCGATGAATATGGTTCTACCCCCACAGTCCTGTACAGCGTTGCCCTGCCAGGGGCATGGCAACATCCTCTGTCACTGAATCATTCAGGAGTATAACAATGAGCATTGATAAATCGGCGTGCCGTGCGCGCCGCATGGGCACAGCGCTGTTTGCAACAGCGGTTGGCATTGTAGCGCTGGCCGCGCAGCCGGCGGCCGCCCAGAGATTTCAGGATATCTACGGCCTGGCTGGCTCCACCGAAACTCAACACGGAGGTGTTGTGCAAACGGTGAACGGTGAATACGTAACCTGCGGTGGTACCGACGCGCTGAGCGGCCAGCAGGACGTGTATGTGATTCGCATCGATGCCGCCGGCAATACGGTGTGGGATAACGTGTACCCGCTGAGCGCATTCCCCAGCTATGCCACCAACGTGAAGGAATGCGCCAACGGCGATCTGATTGTGGTTGGCGATGTGCAGACATCGGCGGCATGCCCTTCGTGCCACGATGCGTTCGCCATGCGGTTGGATGCGGCAGGCAATGTTCTGCGGCTGTCGTTCTACGGCGATCCCACCACCGACGAAACCGCCACCGACGTTGTGGAGACGGCGTACGGAAACGGCACCACCACATTTGCGGGGGACTTTGTCGTAACCGGCATCAAGGGGACCGGCACACCCAACGGCAACGACGGCTACATGTTCCGTATCCCGAACGGATGTGGTCCTTCGATCTGGGAGCGCTCGTACGACGTGCAGGGTCTGGATGATGAGCTGAATGGGTTGGACGAGTTGAACCTGAATTTCACGGGGGATATCATCGCCACCGGCATGACGTTCCATTTCAATATCCCGGGAACCGAGGATGTGTGGATCCTGCGTGTTGACGGCAACACCGGCGCCAGCATTCCGGGCGCATCGGCGTCGTACGGGATCGATATTGGCGATCGGGGCAATTCGATTCAGGAATTGCAGTACGGCGCCAGCGCCGGGCACGTTGTTGTGGCCGGCACTACCTGGAACATGACCGAGGCATACGTTCTGGAAGTTGACCCCGTGCCGGCATGTATGCCGATGGTGGCTTCAAATGCGTTCGGCGATGGTACGCAGCTTCCGGATGAAGCGATGTCCGTGCGCGAGATCACCAATCCGGCGATCGGAACGCAGGGCGATGTCGTGGTGGTGGGATATACGTCGTTGGCGCCGCTTGGTGGGGCCAGCGATATCTTCATGCAGCAATTTGCACAGGGCTCGCTGGCGGCGGTTGGTGCATTTAACGTGTACGGCGGCAGCGATGACGATTACTGCGAGGAGGT
>CBHYLN010000244.1:0-4296 GCA_966128725.1 uncultured bacterium
TACAGGGTGGTAACACGCGCGCGCTGCTACAAACGGGTGCCCCCGCTGGGGGCCTATGGATCGGCCTCCATCAGGAGGCGTCTGTCTGTAGCTCCACGCACCCATTTGCGGCGTCAAGCGCCGGAGGTGCGTCCCCTTCTTCATGGCGCCGTACCGCCCTCCGCCTGAACGGTGCGCTCCTACGGAGCTACAGGGTGGTAACACGCGCGCGCTGCTACAAACGGGTGCCCCCGCTGGGGGCCTGTGGATCGGCCTCCATCAGGAGGCGCCTGTCTGTAGCTCCACGCACCCTTTTGCGATATCTAGCGCCGGAGGTGCGCTGCTACTAACCGGTGACACCGTTGGGGCCTGACATGGGCTCGAAAACCAAGTGGCATACCGAGCCTATCAGCCTGTTGAAATGCCTTGGTATCTCAGGCTGCTCAAAAACGATCGGATGCAACGCGGCCAAACGGACGCCGCAGTGAGCGGACGTGAAGGCCAACGACGCAGACGACGTTTTTCAACAGCCTGCTACGAAACGGCGGGTTCGTCGATGCGAAGCGTCTTGGCATCGGCATCAAGCGTTGCCATGCCGCCCACCGGCACGGTGATCTTGCTTTTGATATGCCCGATCGAAAGGCCGTACATGGTTGGGATCTTCAGCGGCTCCAGGATGCCGCGCACCACCTGCTCGAACGACAGCGACATGCGGAATTCGCCGCCCCGGCTGCCGGCCTCGCACTTGGTGAATCGGCCCAGCGCCACGCCGGCGCAGGCCTGCAGCTTGTTGCCCAGCACCAACTGCATCAGCATCCTGTCCACGCGGTACGGTTCCTCCTCCACTTCCTCAAGGAGCAGGATCTTGTCGGTCGTGTCGATCTCGTACGGCGTGCCCATCAGCGCCGTCACCAGCGACAGGTTCCCGCCCACCAGCCGCCCCTGCGCCTTGCCGGGAACGATGGTGGCGGCACGGGCCTCGCTGAAGCTGGAGCCACGGAACTCCTCGCTTTCGCCGAACTCGCCGGCCGGCCCCTTGTTCATCAGCGTGCGCCGGAACGAATCCAGCGAGTACTTGTCGAACGTGGACGTGGCCACCGGCCCATGGAACGCCACCAGCCCGGAAAGCTGGTACACGGGGTTCACCAACGCGGTGATATCGGAGTACCCGATAATGATTTTCGGATTGGCGCGGATCTCGTTGAAATCCAGCATGGGAAGGATGCGCATCACGCCGTAGCCACCGCGAACGGCCATGATGCAGTTCACCTCCGGATCGCGCACATACTTCATGAACTCGGCGGCGCGCACGTCGTCGTGCGCGGCCAGGTAGCCGTATTCCTTGGTAAGATGCTCGCCCAGCTTCACCTTGAACCCCAGCGAACGCAACGTGGCCGCCGCGTCGATCGCCTCGCCGTAGGGCACACCGCTGGCCGGGGCAACAATGGCGATGGTTGACCCCTCCGCCAGCATCGGCGGCCGCAGCAGCGGAAGCGGCTCCGGCTTCTTCGGCGTTTCGCCATGCTGCCGCCGCTCGGTGCGCCGGGGTTCGGCCGGTTTTGCCCAGCCGGGCGCAAGCGTGGAATCGCCGGCCTGCGACGAATCGGCAGGCATCGCCGGCACAGGCCCGGTTTCCACCTGTGCGCGCAGGATTGTGGGCGCCGCCAGGGCGCCGCCGATAACGGTCCGGAAGAAACGGCGTCGGGAACGTGAATTCACCGTGGATGTATCGTTGCTTCTGAAGAGGCCGTGCTTGATCAGGCCAGGATGATAGATCGTGAGACGGTCCGGGAAGTCGGAATGGAGAAGGTACGAATCTTTCAACTTCGGGCGGGAACCGACCGGCCAGATGCGCCGCGGATCAGGGCGCGGGCGCGGACACCGGTTCCGCCTGGCCGTACTCCGGTGGCGCGGCGCCGTGCAGATCGCCACGGCAACAGCAGCCCAGCCCGATCTCCGTGAGGATTTCCTCGGCCTGGCGCCAGGCACGCTCGCATTCGGCGCCGTCGCCACGCGCATAGGCCAGGCGTGCGCCCTCGCGCAACAGCCGCGCATGGATCAGCGGAAACGGGCGTGCCGCCCGAAGGGCTTCCGCCAGCCGCTGGCCGGCCAGCGCCAACAGCCCGGCGCGCCGGGCAACTCGCACGCCAATCTGATTGCACATCAGGTCATACACGGCAAACCGCGCAAGCCCGGCAAGCCCGCTGGCGGCAAGCTCCAACGCAGCGCCGTGATCGCCCGCCAGGGTCCGCACGTCGGCACGATACAGCATCGTGGAATACTCGCCGCGATCGAAGCCGGATTCCGCGCACCATCGCATCGCCTCGTCGCAGGCCGGTTCGGCCTCGTCCAGCTCACCGATCGCGGTCAGGATCTGCGCCATGCTCATCCACGAAATCGCCAGGTTGTACGGCAGGCCCAGCTCGCCGAACATGGCAATCGAGGCGCGTTGCGCGGCCAGGCTTTCCTGCACGCGTCCAAAATCGAAGTACACGGCCGATATGTTCGAAAGCGCGGCGGCATGATCGCGCGGTGTCTGGAACAGCTCGGGCTCCGCCAGCGTGGCCTCGTATCCGGCCAACGCGGCGGCCGGGCTTCCGGCGATCGACTCGATCGTCGCAAGGTTCAGCACGGCGCGGTGCACGATTCCCTGATCGCCGCATCTGCCGCCAATCCGCCGCGCCTGTTCGGCATGTTGCCGCGCCTCGGCGTAACTGCCCTGCCGCCACGATGTCACCGAGAGCAGGTTGTACAGCGTCCCCAGATCGCGCAATGGCAGATTGGGCTGCATCGTGGCCTTGATCACACCTTCGGCCAACTGCCAGTTGTCCGAAGGCGAAAGCAGGCCCAGCAGATCGCGCTCGCGAATCAAATCGGCGGCGCGGCGCTGTTGTGCGCGCGTGGCGAACACATCGGTGGGTTCGGCAACGGTGATTTCCTCCAACTCGCAGCCCAGGCACTCGGCCAGCATCACCGCATTACGGCGATCCACGCGTTGCACGGAGCCGGCCAGCCACCGGTTCACCGTTTTGGCGGCGACGCCAACGCTCTGGGCCAGCCACCACTGCTTCAGGCCAAGCGCCTGCACGCGCTGCACCAGCGCATGCGTGTTAAGCTGTATGGTATCCTCGCGACGCATCAGAATTGTGGAATGCTTCGGGGCGCCACGGCACGCGCCGTATCACATCCGCGCTGGCGGCGCTGCCATGTCCCCCAATGTCCGTTTACCGAGCCCGGAAGCCTGCCTACTTTTGCATTGCGTTCGTTCGGCTTTTGAAAACAATCCCTGGCACGCGAGAACAAGGAATCCCCAAATGAGCACTTCCGACAATCCGATGGAATCCCACTGGGACGCGCTTCGCGCGGCCGCCGAAAGCGGTGGCGCCGAATCGGCAATTGCATATATCAACGGCGTTGACGATCCCGACCGCCTGAAACTGTATTACTTCGCGCAGGGTGCGCTGGGCGGACGAGATTGGAGCGGCAAGAACTTCGACACCTACATCGCGGTTACCAACGCCGGAATCAACCTGGCGTTGGAACGGTCGGCCACGGCCGCATCGGACGACGCCGAACGCGCCGCTGGCCTGAAGGATACCGCGAACATCATGTCGTACAACCTGTCGGCCAACCTGGCCGAGTGCTGGCCCGGCGATGATGTCCCGCGCGAACGTCGGCACTTCGAGGAGGGATTGCGCGCCGCGGAGAACTGCATTCGCTGGCGCGAGGAACTGAACAAACCACCCGGCCGCCGCGCGCTTGGATTCTGGGCCAAGGGGATGCATGCGCTTTCGCTGCGCGAACTGGATACTTCGGTTGAGGCATTCGCCCGGGCGCTGGAATGCGGGGTGGCCGCGGCGGCCGAAGCCGGCAAGGAGACAACCGTTTCGCCGGCGGCGGATTTCCAGGTGCTCCTGAACAGTGGATACCTTGGCATCGCCGAGGTCGCGGCGGGCATCGACGGCGGCGCGGCGCGCTACGGCCAGGCTATCGCCGCGTTCGGAACGCAGGCCGCCGATGATCCCAGCGCCGAGACACGCGAGGACGCCGCGTTCGGCCTGCAGCAACTCCAGAAGGTTGCCGCGATGTTCGGCCTGTAGCCCGGCGTGGGGCGCTGCAAACGAATGCAGGCGCGGCGCAACGTTTCGATTTGGAGGCGGGCAGCACACCGTTGCGCAAGACAGGGCTGCGTGACGCTGCGCAAGATGACGCTACCCAACCCAGGGCAGCGTGACGCTGCGCAAGATGACGCTACCCAACACAGGGCAGCGTGACGCTGCGCAAGATGACGCTACCCAACACAGGGCAGCGTGACGC
>CBHYLN010000245.1:0-4274 GCA_966128725.1 uncultured bacterium
CGCCAAACCGCAGTATCTGCAGCACCGGCTCGTAGTCGCGTTCGATGGCCTCGGCGGTGGGCTCAAGCAGCGGAATCTGGAAACGCCCTCCGTTGTGAGCGCGAAGCGACGGCACCTGCACAACGGTTAAACGCATGCGATCCTGATAGGCGCGGTACAGGTCATCGCCGTATCGTGCCGACGTATCCACCGGCGGCGCCAGCAACACCTCGCTGAAAATCGCATCGCCGGGCACAAGGCGGTGGAAGTTGGCCAGGCCACGGTCCGAGGTGCCGCCCTCATTGTGGATCGGCAGCGCATCGCCGGCGCGGAATCCGGCGCGAAGGCTGTCGCGCAGAAGGTTGGCCATCGCAACGGAGGTCGCGAACTCGGTGGCGTGCGGCTCGATGCCGGACATCAGGCGAATCACCGACCGGCGCGCCTGCCCTGCGCCGGCAGGCCCGTACACCGCCCGGCGAGCGGCGGCAACAATCGCGCCGCGATACGCAACGCTTGCCGTGCCACTGCCCAGCACCAACTCCCCTACCGAATCGCGAAGGGCAATGCTGTGCAGCGCCAACGGCGCGGCGCCGGTCCAGATTACACGAAGGTCCAACCGGCGCGAATCGTTGCCCGGGTACAGCGGCCCATACACGGCGGCTGCGGCACGCACCAGGTTTACCGGGAACGAGGCCTCAACAAGGCCGGCACCATTCGCCGCTGGCGGGGTCAATCGGTCGGAAGCAACGTCAACGGTGGCGTACGGGATCTCCAGATCGGCGTCGGCCACGCGCCGCACGCCCGACGTATCAACATATCCCTGCCCGCGCGCTACCTCGTACACCAGTTCAAGACGCAACACCACAGCCGGCGCGGCAACAGGCTCCAGCAGCCGCCCCCGTACCACAACGTGGAACGTTGGCGCGTTGCGATTGGCCTGAATGCGATAACGATACCAGTCGATCAACGCCGAGGCATCCTGCGCGGTTGTGTCGTACGGGCGGGCCGGGAACCGACGCGTTTGCCAGGGTCGCCAATCGTAGGCAATGCCCGAGGCCACACGTTGGCCCGGGCTGGTTTCGTCGGCAAGCGAATAACGTTGCTCGCGCACGCCCGCGGCGGCATTGTAGGCCGAACGCCCGCCCGAGCGTTGCGTGAACTGCCACCGATACAGCTCGCTCTGCACCGAGTCGAACAGATAGAATTGCAGCTCGCGCCCTATTCCCGCATCCTGAATCGGCGACAGCCCGCGGATGATGATGCGTCGTGGCGTGGTGGCGGTATCGGCCGCGCTGGCCAGCGTGTCGAGCTCCTCCGGCGATAACGCGGGCTGTATCGTGTTGATGCCCAGCGCGCTCGCGAAATTCCACAGATCGGCAATCCCACCGCGTGGCCGGGTTGCCACGTAGCCGCTGAGCAGAAACTCGTTGTCCCCAACACCATGCATCGGCACAACACGCGACGACGTATCCGGCTGCGCCGCCGCCGGCACGGCCATTACAAGGACCACGAGCACCGTTGGAAGAAGAAGCGAACGCAGCCGATGCATGGGCATTACTCCCTCATTGAATCGAGTGTTCCGGATGTGGTTTGTTCTCGGCCAAGCCTGCGGCCGGCAGGTTCGGCGTGTTACGCGCCGCCGGGCGCTGGGCCGGGCATGGGATTGTATTGCTCGGCGGCATGGGCCACGGCCTCCCAGTCCACATTCGGCGCAAGCCCGCCGGGGTCCATGTGTGTTGCCATCGACGGCATCGGGCTTATCAGGGTACGCTTGGGGAACTTCCAGAAATACCATTTCTGGCCCTGTGTAAGTCGCCAGATCGGCCTGTCGCGCGGGGTTTTCGGCAGCGTGCCAACGCGGTGAATCCAGGCGTCGGCTTTCAACCGGGCCACACGCGCGCCAAAGGTCATGCAGGTGGATTCCACGGTGCGCCAATGCGTGCCGCCGGCCAGATACACGCGGCTGTACCCGCGCCGCGAGTCGTCGTGCCGGATATATCGGTCGTTGTGGTCGAACAAGGTCACGTAATCGATTCCCGGCAACTGCTCGAACGCGGCCAGCAGTTTCTCGAACGCGTCGGCACAGTACAGGTAATCGTCCTCCGCGAAATACACCAGCCCCTCCGGCGGCAGCGCCACGGCAAGCTCCAGGGTTTTACGATACGAGGGGCTGTTGCCAAGCCCCGGGAACGACACGATCCGGCCCCAGGCCTGCATGATGGCCAGCCGATCGTCGGGCATGGGACCATCATTCACGAACGTTATCGCCACACGATCCCGAACGCGTTCGATTGCCTGCAGGAAGCTGCGCAGGCAGAGCATCTTGGAATAATATGGTGGGCGATCCTTGCGGTTGTCGCCACCGGTTGAGCGATAGAACACGTGGAGCAACGGCTCGGCGGATTCTGGCATGTGTACCGAACAAATGAGGGCAGGATTTGCTGACATGTAATCACACGCCAACCGATGCACCACACCACGGCGAACGCCGCACGGTGCGGGCCGCGCAACTTACAACTGGTGCCATGCAATGCATGCACGGATATTGATTGGTAGCGGAGCGCGAGCGAATTTACGGAGCGTTTGTGCATATGCGCGCCGCCAACGGCACGCCGATTCAACCACGCCCGCATGCGCCGGTCACACAGTCCGTCCCCTGCATGCGGCACAAGTCCGGTTGCCGCGCCAATGGTCCAGAACTCCGGCCTGATACCGATGATGAGAACCCAATACCTCTGCATACTGGCCGCCGCCTGCTGCATGCTGGCACTGGGCGCATGCATGCCCGCCACGCGCGCAACACGAACGGCCCGCACCGCCGGAAGCGCACAGGCCGAGCTCGATCGCGCCCGCGCATCGGTAGGCCCAGGCGACGACCGCCGCGCCGTTGTGGACGAAGCCGAACGCTGGCTTGGCACGCCCTACGTATACGGTGGTACCGACCGTGGCGGCGTCGATTGTTCGGGGTTCGTGTGCAATGTCTTCAAGAGCGTGCGCCGCAAGCTTCCGCGGGTTTCCAGCGACATCGCAACCGTTGGCCAAAGTGTTGCGTTCGACGATGCGCGCCCAGGCGATCTGGTATTCTTCAACACCACCGGCGCCGGCGTTTCGCATGTTGGTATCCTGCTCGGTTCCGACACGTTCATCCACTCCTCCACCAGCCGCGGCGTTGTGGTCAGCAGCCTGAACGAGCCCTATTATCACGACCACGTTCTCTTTGCCCGACGCATCCTGGATTGATGCCCGCCGTGCATCGTTGGTCCCCCACCACATGACGGTCACCTAACGTTGCGACAACCGCCCCGCGGATGCAGCAGGCCTGGCACAGCACCCGAGGCCGGATTGCGCCTGCATCATACGCGCATCATCTACCATCAGCCCTTCATCATATCCGCCCGCTAGTTTTGTATCCACATCGAGCACGAACGCTGTTGCGTTACGACTCGGCAATCAGATAAACGCATGATGGAGGTAATGATCATGGGACGCATCGCAATCGCGGCCGTTGTTACGGCCACAACAATCGCCCTCAGCAGCCTTGGGTTCGCCAACACGGTGCCAACGTCGGCACGGCAACAGAAGCCGGCCGCCAAGCCGGCCGTGGCAACCGTCGCACGGCGGGCAGCAGCGGCGACCATCACAACCAACAAGCCCGCGCCCGCAACCGCCGTTGCCAAGAACTCTGGAACAACGAAGTCCACCGAGCGCGCGGGCGTAAAGCATGTGGTCCGTTCGGCGCGCCGGGCGCATGCCGCCAAGCCCGTGGAAACGCAGAAGTAAACGGCCGCCGGCCGTATCAGGCTCCTATCATTTTCGAGCCCTAGGTTTGCATGTGTAGTTCATAACAACGGCGCACCGGCGGCAGCAATATCCCCTGCAAGGAAAGCCGTCGGCGCGCCGGTTGTTCAACAAGGCCACGGTTGCCGGTTATGCACAGTGCATCGCCGATCAACAAACGCCCGAGTGATGGCCTGAACAACGGAATAACACGGACGCACGGTTGTATACCGGTCGTGTGCGTCCAGGGAATCGCCGCGTGATACGCAGGCAACGATATGATGAACATCGTAGGATAGTGGCGATGCGATACCGGACTGTTCAACAACGCCATCCGCGGCGTTGGCCCCTGTGCCCGCTGGCCGTGACGAGGATACCAGCGTCGCGGCTGCGGTCATGTGGTGGCCTTGCCGCCCATTGCTGTTGAACGGTCCGGGAGGCCTGTAAATATTTCAACAGGCTGAATCGGGTAGCCGGGGGAGGTCACCCTCCCCCAGCTCCCACACCACCGTACGTGC
>CBHYLN010000246.1:0-4165 GCA_966128725.1 uncultured bacterium
AGTATCGGCCATGGAGCCCCAGTGCTATGCGTTGCGAATTGCGTTTTTTGACTCAATCGAACCGAAACCATGCGATTCACCTAACAAGCGACACCTTACCGACAATCTCGCCTCCGCCCGAATTCAAGCGATATACGTAGGTGCCTTGCCCCACGGGGTGACCGTACTGGTCGTCGCCGTTCCAAGTTGCCACGTGGGCGCCCATGTCCTGGCGCTCGTCAACAAGAGTCCGGATTAATGCTCCATCGATCGAGTAGATGGCAAGACGCAGAGGCTGCCCCGCTGTCAGCAGATAGGAGATCTGCACATGCTCGGCAAAGGGATTCGGCGCCGCGGCCACATTCAGCACGGCGCCTGCCGCTGCGTTGCCGCCGCCCGCGCCAAGTCGGTTCAATGTGTTGGTCGCCAGATCGCGGTAGGTTTCGGTGTGCCCGTTTGCTCGGCGCACCACGGCCGAGTCGATCGCCCGCGCCGCGCCCAGCCCGAAATGCAGACGGGCTGGCTCCTGCATCAGCATGCCGCGGCCGGAGTTGACCTCCGCGGTGTATCGGCGCCCGCCGGCGTACAGGTCCACCCGAGCCCCGATTGCGTCGCCGCCAACCAACTCGATATCCGCGTACGCATTCGTGCTGACGCGTGTGTTGTGCAGCAATGCAAACCGACCGTCCACAAACGTGGCCAGGTCCAGCCGGCCATCGTTGTCGTAGTCCACCCACAGCGCATCGGCACCGGCGGCCAGCCGGCTGATACCATAATCGTCGCCCCGATTGCTGAATCCACCACCCACGGCACCCTCGTAGAACGAGGCGTACCGGCAACCACACGATGTGGTCAGGAACATGTCCAGATATCCATCGTTGTTGGCATCGCCCCAGGCGCCGCCGGCGCGCCCCTCCTCGTATTCAAACTCCCCCTGGGAGCGCCACTGGTTGCGTTCGGCGCTTACACGGCGCAGCACAGGGCGGTCGGCGAAGGTGCCACCCCTGTTTCCGCGCGCCGCGGCCACGCTGGAGCGCCCGGGGAGCAACAGGTCCATGTCCCCGTCGTTGTCGTAGTCCGCCCAGTGGCAGCCAACACGCGCGCCCGTGGCATCGAAGTCCGCGTCGCCACCACCGGCCGGCCCGCCGGCGATGATGCTGTACGTTCCATCGGTCCGGCGCTGCCAGAGCCTGTCCTGCACGCCATCCGCGCCGGCGACGAACAGATCCAGATCACCATCTGCGTCGGCATCCACCCACTGCGAGCCGGAGCTTGCCGTTGCCCACACGGAGCGGTCGCCCAGCATCGCCGTGGCGTCGGTAAACTCGCCGCCCCCCGAATTCTGCAGCAGATACATGCGGCTGTCCTTGCCGGCGCCCTGCCCAACGAAGACGTCCAGGAGTCCGTCGCCGTCCGCGTCGGCCACGCTGGCGCAAACCGGGTTCGCGATCGCCGGCAACGCGGTTGCGGTAGCCACATACCCCCCACTGCCAGTGTTGCGGTACAGCAACGTCCGCACCGCATCGCCATTGTTGTCCGCATCAAGCCCAAGGAACAGGATGTCCGGCGCGGCGTCGTTATCGGCGTCGATGAATATCCCGGCGCGCGGCGTGCCGTGCAGACCTGCCGTTGCGGTGATTTCGGTAAATCGTTCGCCGCGGTCGTTGCGGTATAGCCGACCATCCACCAGCACGTCGCTGTAGCCGTCGTGGTTGATATCCGCCCACGCGATTGACTGGTGACGCACGACGCTATCCGGAAAACCCAACGCCACGCTATTATCCACCAGCCCCTCGGACGATCGGCGACGTATGTCGTACTCCACCACGGCATCCACCATGTAGGCGTATTCGCCCCATTTCCAGGCGCCTTTGCGCGTTCGAAGCAACTGCGCGGTGAAGCGTTCGGCGCCGCTGACGCAGGCCGGCCGCACGACGTTCCTGTCCGAAAGCAGCAGCACACCCGGCGTGAGATTATCGACGGCGACAAAGAACTGGCTCGACGTAATTTTCACCGGCCTGGGCAGCTCCACCACAATCCGCTCAACACCGGCCCGTGTTTTTCGGATAATTATTGGCGCAACCATATCACGGCCCACACCCGGCGCGGGCAACCCGCCTTCGTGCCCGAAGACGTGAAGCGTAGCCTGTCCGGGGCCTCCACTCAACAGAATCGTTACCGCGCGCAGGGCACCGGGCGCCATAAGCTCGAACCGGGCTGCCTGCATCGTGATGCCCGGCTCGGTGTAATACACATAGCCGCCCCGGTTGCGATAGGTTCGCAGCGTATCAAGCGAGGCAGCGGTGCAAACGGTGCTGCAGACAACAAAAAGCAGGAGATACTTCACCATCGAATCCTCTACACGGTTGCGGTATCGATTATGTGCCTCGTGCGCAATGGGCATACCAATCCCCCGCTCATTTTATTGATGAGTCTTCGGGGTTAAATATGTGCGGTGTCGTCTATGAAATCCTGTTCGCCAAGCGTACGTACATGCGCCGAATTCCGCCCACGACAAATCGGGCAGCCATGCACTCGGCATGCGGCGTCATGTTGAACACGCAGCTATCGCGTGTCGCGAGAACGGAACGAACAGGAACAGTGGTTGGTCTTTGGAAAGGACAGATACGCCGGAGAACAATGGACTACGTGTGATTGGTGGTCAGTTGGTGGCAGGGGGCGTAGCCGGCGTCGCCTGTCAGGAAGACCTGTAAAATCCGTTGCAAGTATAGCACAAATGATACCGATGTGTCAATACCTTGGGGCTACTTTTTTCAGGCTTAACGCGTTCTCGACACGTCAACCTCCGAGTACATCGCGATGTGATACAGGCAGCCGTGACACCTTTGGGCACCGGGCAATTGCTGTTCGAACACATATATTCATCAGCATCCTGCAATCCGCCCCGGGTCCTTATGCGCTGTATCGCGCACGGCACAGTGCGGTCATTTCTTTGAAGGCGGTTGGGACAGTGAGGCTCAACTGATGCTCGGTCCTGTCTAACACAGCCATGTTAATATTCAACGAACAGCAGGCACACAGGGCAAAGGAGATAGACCATTGCATAAACACGATCGGAAGCACCACAAAACGAAATCGGGATTTATCAAAATATTCCCACTCGTCGCTCGAGCGAAAATTCCACGGACCATCACGGCCTGCTTGTGAAAATTCGCGGGGCACGAGTCGAGACTCTGATCGCCATAATGTCTCCGACCAATAACGAATCGGATTCGATGCGAAATTTGTGATCTTCTCCATCCACGGTGTAGCGGCACATAACATGGCGGCCTGTGGCAGTCAGCCACGGTCGGCCATACTCGACGCCATAGGCGGTGGCTAATGAATCCCTGCCGAATACATTCAATTCAAATTCTTCGCCCAGCGCAAATGCCGGAACGATGCTGAACAGCAACGCCACGCAAACAATAAAATGCCTGCGAACAAACTCATCATATCATTACTAGAATGACATTGGCAACAAGCCAAAGTATCAAACTTCCAATCACCGTGATATTGTCGTAGACACTGAGGAACTGTACCGCCAACAGGATTATAAAGACTCCGATCTGCACAACGAGTAGATTCCGCAACACCAGCGCTTTCAATTTCATATCGCAAACATGTAATTGCTTTCGCCGCTTAGTGTCAGGGCAGAATCCACATCAGAACACGCAAACACTGACATCATGCACCGAAACATAATCTCCACTTTGCAGCATTTGAAACCAATCCCCAATGAGCTGCATGCGTGTTCAGTAACATGCTTCGTTGCGGCTGCCGTGCGATCACATTCCACTGCGATGGAGACACCGAACACCAACGCGTCATGCGTTGCCAAATACCCACCACCCCAACAACCCCGGCGCCTACCGTTGCTGCAGGAATTTCTCGTGATGACGGACACGTTCGTCCGCGAAGTACCGGTCGATATAGGCATCACGAAGCCGACATGCGCCAGTGTCCAGCGCGTTTCCACGTTCAAGCGCCGAGCGCCAGTACTGTCGCAGGTTTTGCATGTATTCTGCCGGCGAATTGCCTCGGCGGTCAATTGTGAAGGGGGGCAGAATGTGCCGGGCCTGTTATAGTCAGACAAGGTGTCCCGGCCTGTTCCGCATCCCGCCAGATATGCCATCGCCAGCAGCGCAATCGCTACGTGTTCGAGCTTTACCAATCGCATCATCAA
>CBHYLN010000247.1:0-4053 GCA_966128725.1 uncultured bacterium
GTCATCAGCATCGGCCAATGAGACCACCTCGCCACGCCCGGCAATCGGGTATGCCGTGGCATCCGCGATGAACTGAAGAACATCGCGGCCGGATGGGCAGGACCGGTATGTCCGGGCCGAGTGGTAGGAGATCGGAGTTCCCGCTAACGTATCTGAACCACGGATGTGTAATGTCGAGTCTGGTATGAGCCTTTGCAGGAGTGGGAAATGCCATCGCCCATGTCCGGTGCTATCTGATAGGGTACTCCCCATTGCCAGCAACCACATTGAGTCCCCTGTGTTCGCACGGAAAGAAGCAGCTATCAAGACGTAATGACTCCACGACGCAGATCGCGGAATAGTCCGACTCTGAAACGAAGGATGAATACGGCGATATGATGCCCAGAGAAGTGGCCGAACCACGACGTTATACGCAATGGGAATTTGATACTGCTGAAATCCATGTCGGACGGGCAGCCCCATTCGCACACTGTCTCGCTGCGTATCTCGCAGCAACAAACTCCACGCCGGCCAGCGAATGCATCCATCAGCTTCGTTCAGGACCATGCCACACCACCACGCCGGCGCGCATGTGCTGTCGCAGGGCGAGGTAACAGGATACTTCGTCCGTTGTTGCGCAGACGCACGGCTCGGCATCAACACAACAACCATCAAGATCACGACGATCAGAAAGCGGCAGACAAAGCCAACACCAACAATCATGGCAATTCTCCCCTTATGGCAAACGATACCATCCCCGAATGCGGTTTTGAACAGGCTTCGGCAACGACGGATTTGGAATCAGGCGCTGGCCAAATGGGTTCAGAAAGTATATCTCACCAGTCGCTGGGTCCCAATACACCCAGGTTCCAATGTAATATTGATGCCCACTACCATTATCCGACTTCGCTGAGTTCATCAACAGCTCAAGGTTCGACTTGCGGTTGAATTCAACGAAGAGAAAGTCACCCCTCATCTGCGCAATCGCGTAGGCGTCCAATATCGTTCCACCACAGAAGCGGACCAACTGCTGAACCATGCGAACCTCAAGCCAGTCATCGGTGGCTGCGTCCACATCAACATCGCTGAACGTCAAGATATCGGGCCGATCGGCAAAATTCAGATGCGGGTGCTGCAACAGCGATGAATGATTGCATTGGATTTTGACGTGATCCCAGCTAAAGCGGATGCAATCACTAAGCCCAGCGAACTTGGCGAATATCGCCTGCCATTCGGGGCTGGCAAGCACACGCCAATATGCGGCCTCGATTCGCAATCTCTGCCGTTCATCGCAGGTGGCCTTTGTCGGCGGGCCAGGTGCTGGCCCCGGGTCTTCAAGGATCCATTCAGGGCCATCCTGCCCAAGACGCGGATCTCGCGGGAAACGAATCCCACCCCCACCGCTGCTCCCCCCTCCGCCGCCGCCGGGATCGGGCGGGAAATCCACGCCACCACCACCGCCGCCAAGATGTTCGGGATCGTCGAACCACAGCCACTTGTTCACGCCCCACAACAGCGGCGTTGGTTCGCGATAGATATGCACCCAGCGCCCGCTGGGCGTGCCCGGAAGTTTTGGCCCCACCGGGCCAAGCACAGGCCCGGATAACAGGCCACGAAACGATTCAAGCGCCATAAAAGCTCCCTCACGTCGGAATATGATGAACGGAATGGAAACGCCGGCCGATACATCGGCGGACGGGCGCCAACGCATGCCCGCCCGCGTCACCGATACCGGATGCCGCTACGGTACGATGATCCACTCCATTTCAAACATGCTCCATTGCGCGGAGCCGTCGATCACGCGCAGCCCCATGTTTACGCGGCCAAGCTGCTTCAGGGTGACCGTCAACGTCTGGCTGCCGGTGAACAATCCGCTGAAGGCGATCACCGGCACCGTGCCGGACATGTCGCCGCGTGTGCCCGCGTTGTCGCGGAAACTGAGCTGGAGATCGCTGTACGTGGCGCCGCCGAAATTGATGGGGATGCTCATTTCCCACTGCGTGCCGCCGCGCAGGAATATCACCCGCTGCAACGGTAACGCCAGTGTTGCCGACGCGTTCCGGGTCTGGTGCGAGAAGTTCCATTGGTTGGCATCGGCCACGTTCTGCTGATTGTCGACGCCAAGGGCCGCACAGGCAGGCGTGCCGTTATAGGCAAACGGTGAGGCCACCTGGCTTCCAGGCGGGTTGATGTACGTGGCGCTGTTCGCGTACGCGCCGATGGCGCCACCGAACTTGGCGTTGGCAACAAGGTCCAATGGATTCTGTGGTGGCTGGTCCAGCCAATTGATCCAGCTATTCACGATGCTGGGAGCATTACAGGTGCAACTCATGGGTCTGTGGCAGGTATGTGAATAATAATATCCGAACGGATACTCCAACTATCGAACGGAGGCAAATCTATATAGCTGATACACTCGGCGCAAGCCCGAATCTCGTGAATCACAAATATTTCGATGGGTGCATGAATCCTGACTCACAGGCGGGATGGTACCCTTCAGGGGCAGGGTGTCACAATCGGGCAACGCGGCCCACACGTTCCGTTGATCTGTATACTTGGATATACGGCAACGCAGCAGCAGGCTGAATCGGCGCAGCTGAAGCGCAGGCTGAAGACCTGCGCCTACATGACGTGCTCGTTATCAATGATGCATTTCGCCATCACACATAATCCAGATCGCATAACCCCGCGTATACGGCGCGGCGCGACAGACCCTGCACATACGGGACAGGCGCATACAACACCCGCGAAACACGAATTCCCTGGATATTTTTAATTCCTAATTTTTAATTCCCAATTCTCCACCAAGCATGCGGCTCGCCGGATGGGGACACAACGACGAGGCCCCCATGAAATCATGAGGGCCTCGGGTGTTCTTTCCTGATTGCCGATCACAATGGCCGTTAAATGTTCCGCGCGCTGATCGCAATCCGGGCGCACCGCAGCGGATATTACTCCTCGCCACCCTGAACCGCGAACTCCATCAGGTAGGCCTTGATGAACATGTCGATCTCGCCGTCCATCACCGCCTGCACGTCGCCGGTTTCCGCGCCGGTGCGAGTGTCCTTCACCAGCGTGTACGGCTGGAACACGTAATTGCGCACCTGGCTTCCCCACTCGATCTTCTTCTTCGCGCCTTCAATCGCCGCCTTGCGATCCTCCTCCTCGCGCCGGATGATCTCGTACACCTCCGACTTCAGCATCTTCATCGCGCGTTCACGATTCTGAAGCTGCGAGCGTTCCTCCTGGCAGCTCACGATAATCATGTGTTTGTCGCCGCGCGGGCTGGTGTAGTCGTACCGCAGGCGTACGGCGGTTTCCACCTTGTTCACGTTCTGGCCGCCCTTGCCGCCGGAACGGAACGTCTCCAGCGTAACGTCGGCCGGGTTCACCTCGATGTTCACGTCCTCCTCCACCACGGGATACACGAACACCGACGCAAACGACGTGTGGCGCCGGGCGTTGGAGTCGTACGGGGAGATGCGCACCAACCGGTGCACGCCGTTTTCGGACTTGAGGTTGCCAAACGCGTACGCGCCGCTGATTTCGATCGACGCGGACTTCAGGCCGGCCTGGTCGCCTTCCTGCTCGTCGAGCAATGCCAGGCTGTAGCCCTTGCGCTCGGCCCATCGCATGTACATACGCAGCAGCATCTGTGCCCAGTCCTGCGCCTCGGTGCCGCCCGCGCCCGCCTGCACCTTCAGGATGGCGTCGCGCACATCGTCCGGATCGGAGAGCATGTTGCGGAACTCCAGGCCGGCCACACGCTCGGCAAGCGAGGCCAGCTCGCTCTCCATCTCGGGGGCCATCGAGTCGTCGGCGGCCTCGCGCCCAAGCTCGATCAACGCGGCGATATCCTCGGCCGCGCGGTCGGTTGCGCGCCAGTCATCCACCCATTCCTTGCGCGTCGCTATCTCGCGCATCACCTTCTGTGCGGCGATGTTGTCGTCCCAGAACGTTGGCCCCTGCGATTGGGCCTCCATCTCATCTATCTCACGCTGCTTGCGATCGATGTCAAAGATACCTCCGTAGGTCGGCGATCTTCGCGCGCTGCTCGTTCAGCTTCTCTTCGAT
>CBHYLN010000248.1:0-3997 GCA_966128725.1 uncultured bacterium
CCGGGTCCGACGACAAGAAGCCTGACGCCGGGTCCGACGACAAGAAGCCTGACGCTGGACTCGATGTCAAGATTGTTATTGACTCCGTGGAATATTCAGCAAAGCGTGCGCGGGCGCTGTTGTTCGTGATGACGATGCTGTCCGCGTGGTTGTTGATGATGCTGGTACAGGAGTGGTTCGAATGGTCCCCGGTTCGCAACGTGTTCACTCGTGGGGTAGTGCAAAGCGTGGTTGGTAAAATCGAGCAAAAATTCCCTAATGGCGCAGCCATCCGTGTCCCGTGCGATGCCCTTCGGCTTGTCGATCGATATCGTTTGTGTGATAGTCTTGTGTCTCGCTTCAGAATTGTGATTGATTCGGTTTCGAGTTCGGCTGTCATTGTTGATACGTGTCCCAAGTGCCTTGACTTCGTCGTCGTGGTGTTCCCGGCTAACGGATCGTATTTCGAACAGATGGATTGGCTCTCGAAGTATCGGTCTTTTATCGAGTACCAATGGGGACCGGAATACGGGAAGCTTGCGGAATTGGTGGATGAGCGATCGAAAATCACCAATACGATCCTTCCGGGGCCGACAATCCAACGGCCCGTACAGACGATTCCGATCATCGGAATCTCGTTTGTGGCGGATGACGTTATTCCGATGGCCTCAATCGCGATCATCGCGACGTTCTTGTGGTTGTATTTTGCCTCGATGGGGTTGAAAGAGTCGCTTGATGGTGCCATGGCACGCTTGCGTACGAGCTCTGGTTCGGGGGATGACGAAACGAATGCCGCGCTCGACATTGTCGCAAGATCCGTGTTCATCCTCGTCAAACCGTTCAAATCCGCTAGAGCGACTGTCGCAGCGATAATGCCTCTCTTCCTTCCCTTCATTGCGGTGCTGCACGGTCTTATGTTCGATACCGCGAACATTTGGTTCCAGGATCTCGAATATCAGGCGTTTATCGATGGGAATGGTAGTTCACTGTTCGCTGATATTGCTAAACTGTCCCTATGTTACAATCAGGCCTGGGGGACCGTGGTGTTCCGTGCAGCCATAATGGCCGTTATCGCCGTCGTCCTTGCGCGGCTTGGGGTAAAGACGTGCAATGTTGCCAACGATATTCGCAAGACGCTTGGATGCCGCGCTGAGCCGACTGACCAGACCAAAACGCATGATGCATCCGCCGGATCGGAGGAAGGTGCATGTGGGGCGCTCTCGGCGACGAGCGTCTCACTTGTACGTGGAGGGTGTGTAGTTGCTGCCGCATTTATTCGCAAGACGCTTGGATGCCGCGCTGAGCCGACTGACCAGACCAAAACGCATGATGCATCCGCCGGATCGGAGGAAGGTGCATGTGGGGCGCTCTCGGCGACGAGCGTCTCACGTGTACGTGGAGGGTGTGTAGTTGTTGCCGCATTTATTGGTGTGTTTATCGTGAATGCCGGATGGTTCTGTATCAAGAAGGTATCGTTGAGCGAGATTGTGGCAAACCAGGATTGGAGCTACGGGGTGAGTCTGGGGCCGGGTGTCCTCTTCATTTTGTGTCTTGGACTCCTTATGGTGATTTGCTCGTGTGAGTGCGTCGCAAGGATGCTGCTATTCGATAGGCCCTGCAAGATGGTCGCACCAGAATCTGCGCCCACTGAGCAGCCGGACCAAAGTGATGGAACCGCCGTCAAGCGGAATGGGGAACCGCCACGTTCAGACAGCTAGCGGCGTTCCGGAGAAGAAAGAGAATGCCATGCCACATTCTCCTCGGCGTCGGTCGTTCTTGACTCCGGGCGCGGTGCCGCAGGCCGCGCGAACAGGGGACGCGAGAACGGCGCGGCAGCGCGAGTACGGCGGCTGCGGTTCACCTTGTTTTCCGTTGTCCGCCCGAAGTTGTACTTCGGGCGCCGGTGCTCCGGGAGCGGCCTGCCCGCGGAGCGCAACTCCGCGAGAACGGCAGAGGCAGCCAGCTGGGCAAACGTTGTGTGCATTCCGCCCGTAATGCTCTTTAATACGTGCAGTGCCCACGCCGATCGCGTGCGCCAACTTGGAGCGAACGCGAAGCCGCCGACACCGGCGTGATCCATGCTCGATGCGCTTGTGATCGTGTCGATTGTGATGTCTGCCCACTCGGTATCGACCATGATTGCACCGTGAATGTTCTGCACCGCGTGGGCCAAGGGGTTACTTCCTTCTCCTCTAGATTTCAGTAGCCCCACTTTCCCACGCGGTGCGGATTATGTTCGCGCAGGTGAAGCACCCACCTGCAAGCCTGCCGGCCACGGGCCAGGATTGCCGCTGGCAATGTGTTTGTATCGCGTGCGTGCGCCCCAGGCGCCGGAATGCAAGCAGCCCAACCGCGAGAAGCAGCACATGTACGGGCCAATGGGTAATTGCTGCGCCATGGCAGGGATGTGGTGAACAGCAAACGCCGGTGCCCAGGCCGCACATGCCCGGCCGTGCCATGGCCTGGGCCATCGTTCCACCTGGGCTTTGGTGATCACGTTGCAAGCCCTTCCAATGCCACATGCATCCATCGTATCTTTGCCGCCGTTGTCTCGGTTCCCTCGTCACGAACCATGGAGAATCCATGAAATCCTTTCAGCGTAGTGCGGCCGTTGTTGCCGTTCTCATGATCCTGGCCGGCGTACATGGCCTTCACGCTCAGGTTGTCGGCGGATGGTCGAAAGTTTCGGTGAAGAACAAGGAAGTGGTTGCCGCGGCTCGTTTTGCCGCCAAGGAATGGGCGATGCAGGAGATCGTCAAGTTCAAGAAAATCATAAGCGCCCGCCAGCAGGTGGTGGCCGGCATGAACTACGAGCTGACCCTGCTGATGAAGCACGAGAAGCGAACCCAGAAGGCCGTGGCCGTTGTGTGGAAGAAAACCGACGGCACCTATCAGTTGGTGTCGTGGAAGTGGGACGGGGAGTAGCGCAGCGTTGAAACGCAACACGTAGGAAGCGGATGTGAGGGGCGGTACCGGCATACCGCGTTGGCGATTCTTCAAGCCCCCATCCGCTTCACCGAAACAACGGCACCGCCTCTCCCCGATGGAGAAGCGGTGCCGTTGCCGTTTCATGGGCCGATACCGCGTTACGGCCGGCAGGTCCCGGTTGGGCAGGCGGCAGGCAGCAGCGTGATCTGGCACTTCGTCTGATCGAAACAGACATCGAAGCAACAGTTGTTCGGCGGCAACGTGACGCAACAGACCGACCACGAGCCCAGCGGACAGTTGCACGGTGGAACCGGCGGCGGGCCAAGCACCGGGTAGCCGCCACCGGCCGCGCCAACCACGCGATCGATGGAGGTGGCGCCAGCCGTGGCCACCGTGACACACTGGCCGGCCGGAACGTTGACGGTGATGAGGCTGAACGGAATCGTGCCGAACGTCAGCCGTGCATCGCAGTGCGTCTGGTTGCAGACCGTTGTGGTCCTGCAGTTCCACGCCACGCCCTGAGCGGTGGCCGTTGTGATGCTGCAGAGCGCTGCGATGATGGTCATGGCCGCGGCCAGACCCAGGATACGTGAACGAGCCATCATGATGTGATCTCCCTTCAAGTGAGATGAAAAATCCGGGGGTTGATGTTGTGCGCGCGTGGGCCTGCGTGGGCGATAATGCCCGCGTGCCCGTGCGGCGCAGCAGCCTGTTGAACGGGCTGCCGCGCATACCGTTGGAAATTGTTCAGTGCGTTCCCCGCGAAGTGGCCGTGTATCAGGGCCGCCGGCCTGTGTGGCATGGGCAACAGCGTATGCCGGGGCCAGCCCCGTGCGCGCGCAACGTGCAGCGCATGGCCGATCCTGGCCCGCCGGACGCTGGATTGCGTCGGGTGGGGGGAGAAGCACTGCGTTGTGAAAGGAGGAGATTGTGTGATGTAGAGCAGTGTGCGGCAAAGCTACGGCGCCCGCCCCGCGGCGGGGAGTACATCATTTGGTACCGGGTGGGGAATTATTCCGCCACCCGGCCGGTGCGCATGCCGCTGTGCGACATGCCGCCGTGCGAGATACTGTTGCGCGACATGCCGCTG
>CBHYLN010000249.1:0-3967 GCA_966128725.1 uncultured bacterium
CGCGCACGGAGTTCACCCCTTCACGATGGCCCGCCACGCGCGGATATCCGCGCTCCTTCGCCCAACGTCCGTTGCCATCCATGATGATCGCAACATGACGAGGAAGTTCACCGCTGGCCATCAGCTCCTGCTGAAGCGCACGGTCCTCATCGAGTGATAGGTCTTTACTGCCCACGCGTGTTCGTAGGAAATGATTACGGTAGATGCGCCGCCGCGGCTGCATACATCCGGATTGCGCCTGGGGGGCGATGCGGACGTCCACAACCTTGCGAATATACGGAAGCATTGGAGACCCAACGCCCGGATTGCCGCCGAATTAATCAGGTTCGGGCACAACCGCAAGGTGATTCCATCACCCTGCCCCACCGCGGGCACGCAGGTACCCACGCAGGCCCGCGCCAATGCCGCGCGCTTCGGGCGCCGCATCCCCTGAACGACGCGCCCGCCGGACATTCGTAACGCGGCTTGAAACATCGCGCGCATAGATGTAACTTCTCGTGTCCTTCCCGGCGCCACGTGCGCCAATCCTCGATTCACATGCTCTGCGCCGCCAACACGGCCCACGGCTCTGGTCGCGCATCAATGGCCTGATGTGGCCTGGCCCATTGTGGCGTACGGTCACATCCGGACGTCAACAGTGGTCGATGGCGATATGTCCCAAGGCGCACCAGAGCGGCTGCACACCCCCCGGGGACCGAAGGTCCGAACAAATCCCTTTTCCGTTACCAAGAGGTGAACCCCTCATGAACAGACGATCCTTCCTGCAACACGGCACCAATCGTGCGGCACGACGCGACGGCATGGCTTCGCCAGCATGGCTTTCGGCCGATCGCACGGCACGAAACACCCGCCCGAATGGTGTGGCCGCCGATGTGCCCGTGGTGAATGCCGGCGACCTGAGCCCCTACACGCCACGCCCTGAAAAGCCATGGGACGCACGCCGGGCAGCGCATCTGTTACGAAGGATCGGCTTTGGGCCCACGTGGGAGGAAATCACAGCGGCGATGTCGTTGACGCCGGAAGCAATCATTACCGCTGCCCTCGCCGATTCCACAGCCGCCCCCGCGCCCAGCGCCTGGGCCTCGGCCGCAACCTTCATCCACCCGCCCTACAGCAACACGCGCCGCAGCGAATACGCGCGCTACATCCGCGAGCTGATGGATTGGTGGGCACGCAGAATGGTGGAACTGCCAACCACGGCGGCGCTCCGCGAGAAGATGACGCTGTTCTGGCACAACCACTTCGTAAGCGAGTACACGAAGGTGGAGACGCCCCACCTGATGTATCGCCAGAACCAGTTGCTGCGGCAGAACGCCTTCGGCGATTTCCGCGACCTGACCAAGAAGGTGACAATCGACGCCGCGATGCTGGTGTATCTGGACGGCAGCGGCAGCAAGGCCGGCAACCCCAACGAGAACTACGCCCGCGAGCTGCTGGAACTGTTCACGATCGGCACGGGATTCTACTCCGACAACACGCCGCACTACACCGAGGCCGATATCATCGAGCTTGCCAAGACGCTCACCGGATGGCGCGTGCCGGTAAGCGGCAGTGACTCCAACACGATCGACGCCCAGCCGGTGTACAATACCGGCAGCTTCGACGGCAGCCAGAAGACGATATTCGGCACCAAGGCAAACTTCGGCATCGAAGGCCACGGCGATCGCAACGTGATCGACCTGATATTCGAGCAGAACGACCGCGACCTTGGCCGCAAGCGCGCCGCCGTGTTCATCTGCACGAAGCTGTACGAGTACTTCGTGTACGATACCGCCGACATGCAGATCGTGGCTGGCATGGCCGCCACGCTCGAGGCCAGCAACTGGCAGATTGGCCCGGTGCTGCGGCAGCTTCTGCTGAGCGAGCACTTCTTCGACGACAACGTGATCGGCGCGAAGATCAAGAGCCCGGCCGAGTTCGTGGCCGGCGCGATCCGCCAGTTGAAGCTGGGGTTCCCGAACACCGCCGACGAAAACCAGAACGTGGCCACACCGGGCATGCATGCGCCGATTACCGCGATGGCCTATCTCTCGCAAACGCTGTTGAACCCGCCCAACGTAAAGGGATGGCCCGGCGGCCGCAACTGGATCTCCAGCGCCACCGTGCCGCCTCGCATTCGTTACGCCGAGCTGTGGATCGACCCGATCGGCGGCCAGACGCTGGCGGCCTACGGCTTCAAACCGGTCGACTTCGTGAAGGCATTGCCCGACGCAAAGACCGATGTTGACAAGATGCTTGATCACCTCCTGGAATTGATGCTTCCGTTGGCTATTACCAACGAAGCGCGTGTGCCGCTTATGGACGAGCTCCTGGGCGGCGGCCAACCGTACGAGTGGGACCCCGACGCGGCCAACGCCGCGCCCCGGATCCGCGCCTGCATGGTGAGCATAGCGCGCCTTGGCGAATACCAACTGATGTAGCGCGCACTCTGCGCCAACGCTTTCTCGAGAAACGGAACATCAACAAGAACAGGACAACGAAATGCTACGCAGAGACTTTCTCAAGCGCGCGGTTCAGGCAGGGGCAATCCTCCCCATTGCGTCAACAGGGTTGTTCGCCCGCCCGCTTTCGCAACTTCTCTCCACATCCAGCTCCGGGCTGGGCAATCGCGTGTTTGTACTGATCAACCTTGGTGGCGGCAACGACGGCCTGAACACCGTTGTGCCCATCAACGATCAGAAGTACTACGATGCCCGCCCCACGCTGGCGCTGAAAGCCGCCGACACGGTCCCGATATCCAACGGGCTGGCCCTGCACAACGCGATGACCACCACGCAGCAATTGTTCAACGACGGCGATTGCGCCATCGTCTCCAGCGTGGGGTATCCGGATCAGGACCGCTCGCACTTCCGCTCCACCGATATCTGGCACACCGGATCGCCCGTGGATGAGGTATGGACCACCGGCTGGCTGGGCCGCTATCTGGAATCGTTGCACCCGGAGTATCCAACCACGCTCCCCCGCGCCCCGTTCGCGATGCAGATCGGCACAAGCGCGTCGCTGGCATTCAACAGCGATCACGGCAGCATGGGCATGGCGATCGACAATCCGGACAGGTTCTACAATCTGGCCAACGGGCTTGGCGTAACGCCCACGCCGGTGCCCAACACGCTGGCCGGCCCGGAGCTTCGGTTCGTGCGCGATGTGATCGAGCAATCGAATGTGTACTCCGGCAAGATCCACGACGCCGTGCTTGCCGCGCCGAATAACCCGGTGACCTACGAGGCCGCAAGCCTTGCACAACAACTGAAGGTGGTTGCGCGCCTTATCAACGGCGGCCTGGAGACGAACATCTACATCGTTTCGATCGCCGGATTTGATACGCACTACACGCAGTTGCCGGCGCACTCGCAGTTGCTCTCCACACTGTCGCGCGCGGTGAAGGCATTCCTGGATGACGTGGCACTGGCCAACAATGCCGACCGCGTGGTATGCATGACGTACTCCGAGTTCGGCCGCCGCGTCAACGAGAACGGCTCGGCCGGCACCGATCACGGCGCGGCCGCGCCGCAGTTCCTGATGGGCAAGCCGGTGAAGGGCAATCAGGTGATCGGCGGCGCGCCGAACCTGGTGGACCTGGACAACCGCGGCGACATCAAGTTCAAAACCGACTTCCGGCAGATCTATGCAACGGTGCTGCAGGATTGGCTGGGCTTCCCGCCCGGCGACGTCGATCGCGTGCTGGGCGGTTCGTTCACCCGCCTGCCGCTGTTCGATCAGCCCGCCTTTGGCGTTCGCGACGATCAAACGGCCCGCATGGCAGGCTACGTGCTTCAGCAGAACACACCGAACCCGACCCGCGGAACCACGCGCATCGCGTTCGAGATCCCGAGCGCTGGCCGCGTGAACCTTACGGTGTTCGGCGCCGACGGGCGCGCGGTGGCCACGCTGGTGGATCGTACGCTTGGCGGCGGGGCGCACACGGTGTCGTACGATGCCTCATCGCTTGCATCGGGCACGTATGTCT
>CBHYLN010000250.1:0-3883 GCA_966128725.1 uncultured bacterium
AATCCACCGCCGCATGTTTAACTCAGGCGTTAAACATTCGCACAGCCTAGCGGCACTGTCCCTGCCACGTTCCACTGCCGCATGCCTAACTCAGGCGTTGAGCATGCGCACAGCCGGACGGCACTGTCATTGCCGTAATCCACCGCCGCATGCCAAACTCATGAGTTGAGCATTCACACAGCCGGACGCCACTGTCATTGCCGTAATCCACCGCCGCATGCCAAACTCAGGCGTTGAGCATGTGCACAGCCTTGGAGCCGTGTCTCTGCCTCAATCGGCGCGCCCCTAGTCCTCCAGCGTGCTGGCGTAGCGGCGGGCGTAGGCATCAATCCCGGTGGCAATTGCTCGGGCAATCCGCGCCTGACCCTTGGCGCTGGCCAACACCGCGGCATCTTTCTCATTGCTCAGATAGCCGATCTCCACCAGCACACCGGGCATCGAGGCGCCAACCAGCACGAAGAACCCCGCCTGATGCAGGCCGCGATCCGGAATGCCGGTTTTGCCTGCCATTGCCGATTGTATACTCTCGGCGGCCATCTCGCTGTAGCGCGCGAAGGCGCTTTGCGCCATGCCGGCCATGATGGTGCTCTCGGCGGAAAGATCGTCGTACCGCGCGCGATCGGTTTCGTAGCGCACGGCGCCGTTCTCCTCGGCTGCCACGCGGGCGGCTTCGGCGCTGCGCCCGGGGCTGAGGATATAACATTCGAACCCGCTGGCGGGGTGGGGCTTCTCCGGCATCGAGTTGCAGTGGATGGAAACAAACAGCCGTCCACGACGCTGATTGGCGATCTGGCCACGCCTGTACAGCTCCACGAACGTATCGGCGTCGCGTGTCATCACTACACGCACTGCCGGCAGCCGTTTGCGCAGTTCGTCGCGCAGCCTGCGGGCAACCGCCAGGGTTACGTCCTTCTCGCGCACATCGCCGATGCCGATTGCGCCGGGATCCTTGCCGCCGTGCCCGGCGTCGATCACGATCGTCTTCAACTCCCATCTGGACCGCTCGCGCGAACTGGCGGGGGAGGAGGCCGATGCCGAGTCCGTTGCCGGCCCAATCGCCTTGCCGAGCGTAACGCGCACCACAACGTGGTTGTTGTCGCGTCGCGCGATCTCCATGCCGGTTACCTGCCGGGCGAACATCACGTCGGCAATCAGCACGTCGCGGCGCTCGATCCACGCCCGGATCGAACGCACACCGGGCTTGGGCCGGGCAGATGCCAGTGCCGCGCGATCGGCCGCCACCGGGCGCATGCGAACTTCCGCAAGCCCGTTGCCCTTGCGTTGCAGCACTACCTTTTCCACGCGGGCGGTGGTTACCAGCGTGATGGTGGCACTGGTGGTGCCGGCCTCAACGGTGATGTCGCGCAAGGCGGGCGTGACCGCGGCCGCATGGGCAAGCACCACGGCAGTGTGCAGAAGTAGAGCAGCAACGAAAAGCTTCATGCGACCTTAACAGTGGGTACGATGTCGTGGCCGGCGATCGGCTACCGATAGTTCGTGAACTGCATGTCGAACGGGAGATCGGCCTCGCGCAACAGCGTCATCACACTTTGCAGATCGTCCTTGGCCTTGCCGGTAACGCGCACCTGTTCGTCCTGGATCGTGGCCTGCACCTTCAGGCCGCTATCCTTGATCAGCTTGGTCACCTTCTTCGCGTTCTCCTTTTCGATGCCGGATTGCAGCGTGATCGTGCGCCGCGCGGTGCCGCGTGTGCCCTGCTCGATGTCGCCGTACGTAAGCGCCTTCAGGCCGATGCCGCGCTTGATCAACTTGGACTCCAGAACGTCCACCACCTGCGAAAGCCGGTACTCGTCGTCGGAATCCACCTTGATCTGCTTGGTTTTCTTGTCCAGCTCGATCGTGGAATTTGTTCCCTTGAAATCGTAGCGTTGCTGAATCTCCTTCATTGCCTGGTTGATCGCGTTGTCGGCTTCCTGCAGATCAACTTCCGAAACGATGTCGAACGAGTACGTCGATGCCATGATGATGGAACAGCGTTGAATGATTGTTACGATGCCCGGCACACGAGCCGCCAGGCGCAATGTGGTGCAAAGTTAATGGTGAGGGGAGCACATGCAACGCATCGGCGCTCGCGGTGCCTGCCGGCAGGGGGGTGCACATCTCGTAACTGAATACTTGTAACGGGTGGGGCTGTTGTTGCATTCGCGGATATTGATGACATTGCGGCCGGCAAGCGAAGCCGCCAGATCCCACGGCGCGGCAGCTTGGTATCCCTCACCCTCGGTATAATTCAGAAACGTTCTCTCCTTCACGACAATCGTACGTATGGAAAGTGTAGCTGTACTCTTCGGCATGGAGCAGTCGTTCCCACCTGCTCTGGTGGAGGCGATCAATCGCAGGGGGGCGGATGTCCGTGCCGAATTCCTTGAGATCGGCGGCCTGAAGCTGGAGGATCCCGCGCGTTATACGCTGGTGATCGACCGCATCTCACAGGATATTCCCTTCTATCGGGCGGCCCTGAAGCACGCCACCATCAACGGCACCCGCGTGGTCAATAACCCGTTCTGGTGGTCGGCCGACGACAAGTTCTTCAACTATACGCTGGCCCAGAAGCTTGGCGTTGCGGTCCCCAAGACGCTGTTGCTGCCTACCAAGGAGCACCCACCCGGTACCACCAGCACTTCCATGCGCAACCTGATGTTTCCGCTGGACTGGGATGACTATTTCGAGTACGTTGGTTTCCCCTCGTGGTTGAAGCCGTTTGATGGCGGCGGCTGGAAGCATGTATACAAGGTGCATTCGCCCGAGGAGTTCTTCAACGCGTATAACCAGACCGGCGACATCTGCATGACGTTGCAGGAGGGGATCGACTTCGAGGAGTACTATCGCTGTTATGTGGTGGGCCAGAAGTACGTGCGTGTAATGCCGTACGAACCACGCAATCCACATCACCTGCGCTACGATGCCGGCTTCACCGCGTCGCCGGAAATGGAACAGCGGATCACCGAGGATTGCATCAAGCTGTGCACGGCGCTGGGATACGATATCAACACGGTGGAGTTCGCCGTGCGCGACGGCATCCCGTACGCGATCGATTTCATGAATCCAGCGCCCGATGCCGAGCTGTCGTCGGTTGGCGAGGATAACTTCCATTGGTTCGTGGAAACCGTGGCCACCTTCGCCATCGAGGAAGCGCTGAAGGGGCGCCGCGTTCCCGATGAGTACCGCTGGAGCCAGTTCCTGCGCGGCTCGGACGACGTTGCACGCAAGGGCGGCAAGCGCAAGTAATTCCCATATCGGGCCGCCCGTCAGCGGCCCGTTTTTTTGCCTGCTGGCGTTGCTGTAATGCCGGCGGGCACGGTTATGGTTGGGGGGGATCGTGAGGCGCGGCAGGCACCGGCCGCGCACGCTACACACTCGCCGGCGTGGCCTGGCGTCACATTCGCACGAACCACATGATTGGAAAGGATCCGTACGAGCGCCCAAGTTTTACACTGGGGGTTGAGGAAGAGTACATGGTGATCGACCCGGTCACCCGCGAACTGAGGTCGCACCTGGAGTTCGAGCTGCTCTCGAAAGGGCATGCCATACTCGAGGAGCAGATGAAGCCGGAGATGCACGGCTCGATGCTGGAGATCGGCACCAAGGTGTGCCGTGATGTGGATGACCTGTATTCGCAACTACGCAATATCCGTTCCATCGTTCGCCACCTTGCCGGCGCCGCCGGCCTGAAGATTGGCGCCGCCAGCACACATCCGTTCTCGCATTGGGCCACGCAGGAGATCCATCCGGATCCGCGATATCAGATGATCGTGGAGGACATGCAGGTGCTTGCGCGCTCGCTGCTGATCTTCGGCATGCACGTGCACGTGGGCATCGAGAACCGCGAGACGCAGATCCAGATCATGAATGAGATGCGGTA
>CBHYLN010000251.1:0-3859 GCA_966128725.1 uncultured bacterium
CGTTATGCCGGATTCCGAATTTCTAATTTTCAATTTCTCATTTCTAATTTCTCATTCCCCGCCTCGCCTGTATATCCAGGTATACAGGGCGGGGGCGCGGGAGTTCACCGCAAAGGCGCGCAAAGGGCATTGCTCATCCCCCGCTCCGTCTGTATGTGCGGGAGCACGGGTTTGGCGTTGCCACACGTGAGATGGCGCCTCCTGCATGGGCGCAACATGCGGCGACACGCGGCGAGGTGTACTACGCATGAACTACGTATAACAGGCAACGGCCGTTGGCGCTCAGGAGCCTTGTTTGCGTGGTAGATGAAGACCTTCCTTTCTCGATTCGTGCGAATAACAAAGCCCGCCGTAGCAGGCACGGTTCCAGAGTCGTCTGGAATGCGAGCAGCCGGTTACATCGCATCACGATGCATACCCGGCAAATCCCCCACAGGTACCCAAAGATGTACTCCCCCCCTGCCGAACCACGGTTGTACATTTGCAGCCGTTGAATTGCAGCGCCGACGCCTGCGCATTGGTCCCCGAGCGGATGTTCCCCAACGCCGCCATGATGCAGCCGGCAGCCAGGCTCCCCAGAGCCCGGCAGGCAGCGGTTCAACACACACACGCCTCCTCTCACATCAAACTCATCGGTTGTTTGCAGCCGTGCCGTTGGTTTCGCGCCAATTGGTATAGCGCCAAGGGATAGCGCATCTGGTGTTGTGCGACCGTACCGTCGCATACGCCCCTGCGCGAACGTCCCATGCTGGCGCGCCCGATGGCAACGGTCAGGCGCTCGCTGCCTTGCGCACGCGGGGATGCCCGCGCATGCGCTGTGCCCGATTGCGGCCGCAACACCGATGCCACAACACTCATGCACGCGCCGCAATGGCGCACGTACGGACACAGGTTCCAAAGGTCCTCGTTATGCCCGCAACGCTAAGCCCAACCGAGCGCGCCGATATCCAGGCGATGCTCGCGCACGCACTGCCAGGCGTGCCCACACTGCTCGATTTCTCCGACGACACGCACTACCGCTTCTATCTGAAGCAACTGGATCTGGCCGGAATCAACCGCCAGACGTATCCGGAACAGTTCGCCGTGCTGGACCAAAGCCGGCAACAGCATCTGCTGAGCGGCCCGCCAACGCTGGGCAGCAGCTACGATTTCCAGCCCATCCAGGCCATCAGCGCGCTCGGCACCAAGAACGATGTGCTGTACGACAGCTCGGCGTTTTCCTCGGTTCCGGACGAGCCCTACGTTTCGCAGATGACGCTTGCCATGTACGACCTGAATGGCGACCCCATCGGCGACGCGCAGTTTGCCCAGCAGTACAATGCCGGCACCGATCTTACGGTGTTCGCGGCGGGCAATGCCCCGCCGGCCGCGCCGGTGGTGACGGCGGTGTCATCGTACATGTGGCAGGACCAGAACGGCAACGCGTATCACGGATATCTGTATGCCTCCACATCGCAGGCGCCAACCAACATCACCAACATCGCGCCGATGCCGGATACGGCGAAGGGCCAGACCGTGACGAAGCTGTGCCTGGGCCGCACCGGCGCCGACTGCACGTATTCGCCGGCCGGGGGCACGGGCTCGAACGTATTGATGCCGGTTGCCGGCAGCATCACGTTTTCGGCGGACATCAGCACCACCCCGCCAACGCCCAACACCTGCCTTATCACGATGGCGCGCCCGGATAACGGACAGGGCGGCGGCTGCACAATCAAGAGCACCTCGAACTTCTTCGCCGACCCGAAGACCATCATCAGCGGCAAGACCATTTCGTGGGATCTGGATCCCGCGCAGTTCCAGCCCGCCAACGGGTGCCTTACGCCGAACTCGGAGGCGATCTACACGTTCACGATTTCGCTGACGGTGAACAACCTGCCGGTGTACGTCACGATCACCAGCGGCACGGTGCCGCCGAACAACCCGTATTACCTGAAGATCCCGAAGCTGCTGGTGTTCTTCAGTTGCATTGCCGAGGGAACGGAAGTCACGTTGAACAACGGCGCAACCAAGCCGATCGAGTATTGCGGCCCCGGCGACCGCGTGCTGGCCGACAACATGGGCACCGTGCTTACGGTGGAGAACATGCTGAAGGGCACCGAGGATGTGCCGATGTTCCGCATCCAGACGGACATGGGGCACAATGTGCTGGTAACCAGCGGGCACCCGATGGTGACGCCCCAGGGCGTTACGCTTGCGCGGCTGCTGAAGCCCGGCGATCGCGTGGTGGCGCTGGGCGGCGATGCCACGGTTACGGCGGTCACCACCGAGATGTACAGCGGCAATGTGTGGAACATGAACGTGGGCGACCGCGTGGAGGATTTCGACGCCATCCCGGATACCCGCACGTTCTTCGCGGGCGGTCTGCTGGTGGGCGATAACCAGATGCAGTTCAAGTACAACCGCATCCACCGCTACATCCCCGAATCGGTGCGCACGGCGCTGCCGGCGCGCTGGCACGGCGATTTCGAGAATCACGTGCGCAATCGCAAGCGCTCGGTGCCGATCTGAGATACGCCACCAAGGCAGGAGCACGGAGCGGGCGGACCTCCCCAATAGGTCTGCCCGCTCCCGGCTGCCCGCTAACCGGCTGCCCGTCTGGGCTGCCCGCCCGGGGTAACCTGCAACGCGTTGCCCCTTGCAGGCAACCCGGACACATCACACCGAACGCGGCGCGGGCGGCAGCCGCAATCCACAGCCGGCAACACCGAAACACAGGCACGGGGAGAGTACACGCATGGCCCAAAATCTGATGTTCAGCAACGTGATCTACGATCCGGACACGCTGTATGCGGAGTGGATCGCAACGGTTCCGCCGCACTTCACCGGGTATCGCGTGGAGCTGGCCGCCGCCGGCGGCGCCACCGAAACCTATACGGTGCAGGTACAGAACATCACCATCACCCAGACGCTTTCGCCCACAACGGACTACACGCTGACGGTGACGGTACTGGTGGATAACGAGCCCACCGACCAGACGGCCTCGGTAGCGGTGATCTCATCGTCGCCGATACTGACGATGGTGGATAACAGCGGCAGCACGCTGATGCTGGCGTGGGGCGCCGCCACGGGCGCCGGCGTAACGGGATATCTGGCGCATCTGGTGTGGGCGCTGCACGAAAGCTGGACACAGGAAACCGACGCGGCCACGCTTACCACAACGTTTCTGGAGGCCCTGCAGGCCGGCGAAACCTACGCGGTGAACGTGCGCGCATCCGGCGACAACGGCGTGGTGCTGGGGCCGCCAAGCCAGGTGCTGGCGCCGATCACAACATCGCCGACAATCGTCAGCGCCAGCAACGACGTAACCGAATCGAACCTGTGGTGGGCGCCCGCGGCGGGCGACGGCATCGGCGGCTATGCGGCCAACCTGCAACAAACCGACGGCGCCTCGTGGTGGCAATACACCGGCGCCGACGAACGGCACGCCCGGTTCGCGGTGGCGCTGGCCCCACAGTACCAATACACGGTTGCGGTGCGGGCCACCGACGCCGACGTGGTGGTGCTTGGCCCGCCAAGCCCAACGCTCACGATGATCACCGGCGCGCCCACGCTGACGCTTGTTGATAACGGCGGCACGGCCCTTGCGCTGTACTGGGCGCCGGCAACCGGCGGCACGATCGACGGCTACCTGGCGGCGCTGGAACAGACCGAGGCGCAACGGTGGACGGTTTCCACCGACGGCGCAACGCTTACGGCCACGTTTGCACAGGAGCTGGTGGTGGGCAACGCCTACATCTGCTGGGTGCGCGCCACCAACACCAGCGGCGTGGTGCTTGGCCCGCCAAGCCAGGCCCTGCAGCCGATAGCCGGCGCGCCCACCGTCATCCCGCTGGCCGGCCGCGACGACGCGGTCGCGGTG
>CBHYLN010000252.1:0-3697 GCA_966128725.1 uncultured bacterium
AGCCCGGTGTCGCGCAGTCCCTTTGCAATCCGCGCCACATAGGGCTTTTCGTCCACGAAGTGGAGCGGATCGGTGGAGGTCATCTCGGCGGCATGCTCCTCGAACGAGCCCTCGTCGAGCAGGATGTCGATGTACTGGCTGGATCCGATGCGGAAGTGCTTGTTGCACTTCGGGCAGGTATAGAGATTCTCCTCGAGCTGCTTCTTGTAGGTGATCTCTCCACAGCTTGAACACTTCATCCACAGGCCATCGGGCATGTCGCGCGATGTCTGATGTTCGATGTTCTTCTTCGTACGATTGAACCAAGCCATATCGATACCTGAGGTAGTTGCTGTTGGAACGCGACCCTGGCGCGGCAATGTTGCCGGGCTTTGCTTTTACCGGACTGCGCCGGGCACCGAAGCCCGTGCGGCCAGGGGCGTGAAGTCGCTAATATACAACGGCCGGATTTCGGCAGGCGTTGTCGTGATGCCGTGGTAGTACTGATGCAATCCGTACCTGCCAACGGCGCGAGCGGTAAGCCGATGCGACTCCGTAACGATGCGATCATGGCACGACGCCTCCAGCGCAAGCACGCCCGGCCCGGCCGCCACCACGGTTTCATCGAGCAGGGACGGCACATTGGCCGGCGGCATCGCGCGATACTCGGTCAAACGGCGAAATTCGGGGGAAACTTCGTACAGGCCCGCATACAGACCATCGCGCCCGGCGGGCACCAGCGCAAGCACTCGCGAGCGTACGCCAAGTTGGCCCAGGACACCAACGTTGAACGCCACCGCATCCAGCGTCGGCACGGCAATCAGTTCCGCCCCGCGCGCCATCGCCGCCCCGATCGCAAAGGCCATGCCGATACGGATTCCGGTGAACGACCCCGGCCCTATCGAAACGGCATACCGCTCAACATCGCGCGCGGTTGCCCCGGCAATCTCAAGCGCCGTGGCGAACAGGTGCGCCAGCAGGCGGTCGTGCGCGCGCGGCAACTCCACGTGCAGCTCGGCACGCAGCATGTTATCGGCGAACAACGCCACACCACATGTGTCTCCCGTTGTTTCGATTGCTGCCAGCATCGTGTTGGATTACCAGTTAGAAGGGCCGGCACCGCCACGAACGAACCGTTGAGCGGTCCACGGGCCTGCGGTATTTCCACAGGGTCGTAACGGGGTCAGCCGTGTGTGCAAAGGGCGACCAACAATCA
Organism: uncultured bacterium; assembly: GCA_966128725.1. Classification (GTDB taxonomy): domain Bacteria; phylum Bacteroidota; class Ignavibacteria; order OLB7; family OLB7; genus JAFDZV01. The sequence continues at coordinate 1,196 of CBHYLN010000252.1, forward strand.
TGCAACGGCATGACGGCGGTCGCCCTGGAACTGTGCCATCGGCGTATTAACGGCTGAAAACGCGGGATTTAGGGACACCCACGGTAACGCCATCCAGATGAATGATCTCGATGCGCCGCAGATTCTCGTCGTCGAGTGCGGTCAGCACGATGTCGTAACGCACGGCCGGAAGCACTGCCTCGGCATTCTGTGCCCACTCGATCAGCTTCACCGAGCCGATGTCGGCCAGCAGATCGGCCAGGCCAACCTCCAGCAATTCGGCGTTGTTCTCGATACGATACAGATCCACGTGGAATATGTCCACAGGGGCGCCGCCGTGCAGATTGCCGGCGTACTGATTCACGATCGTGTAGGTCGGGCTGGCAACGATCTCATCAACGCGAAGGCCCTGGCAGATTCCCTTGATGAACTCGGTTTTGCCCGCGCCAAGGTCGCCGTAGAAGGCCACAACATCGCCACCCAAGAGGCGTTCGGCGAATTCCACGCCGAGCTGAAAGGTTTCCTCCTCACCCGTTGAGGAGTATATCTCGGTATCCATAATGATGATCACCTCGTGGCCGCCAGCCCCACCCCACAGTACCCCTGCAATCGACGCGTGCGCTGGACTCAACGTGGCCGTAGTGTGGCCACGGGGAGTATCATTTCCTCCATCGAGATACCGCCATGCTGGAAGCTGTCGCGGTAATGATTGAGGTAATAATGATACTCGGTCGGATACACGAAGTAGTAATCCTCCTTAGCTATGACATAATCGATCATCATCCCACGACGCGGCAGCTTGTAGTCGCTCGCGTTGCGGACATAGACCGCGTATTTGTCGTCGACCTTGACGTTCCGCCCATACTTGTAGCGGAGATTGGTCGAGGTTTCACGATCGCCCAGCACCTTCGCGCCTCGCATGCAGCGAATCGCGCCGTGATCGGTGGTGACGATGATATTCACGTTCTTCACCTGGGCAAGCGTGCGAAGCATGCCGAAGAAGCTGGAATGCTCGAACCAGCTTTTGGTGAGCGAACGGTAGGCCGATTCGTCGGGCGCGATCTCCTTGAGAATCGGATAGTCGCTCCGCGAATGCGCCATCATGTCCACCGCGTTGACCACCACGGCGGTCAGTTGCGACTGGGCATAACTTACAATCTCCGACTCGATCTTTTTACCGAAGTCTGTATCAATGATCTTCACGTAGCGGATGCCGCTGCGCAGCGCAACACGCTTGCGTTGAAGGAGCTTTTCCAGCAGTTCCTTCTCGTACTTGTTCTGCGAATGGTCGTCATCGTTGCCGGCCTGCCAGAGATCAGGGTAATGGCTTTCGATGTCCGACGGGAACAGGCCGGCGAAGATCGCGTTGCGCGCATACGGCGTCGCGGTGGGCAGGATGCCGTAGTAGTAGTCGCGCTGAATCTGGAAGTAGCTGCCAAGCATCTCCTCCATCACCAGCCATTGATCCAGCCGCATGCAGTCGATCACGAACAGGAACGTAGGCCCTTTCTCGGCTTTCACCGAGGGGATCACGTATTCGTTTACGATGTCGGTACTGAGCAGCGGACGATCGGTTGTGCTGTCGTCAAGCCACGTGCGGTAGTTCTTCTCGATGAACTTGCCGAACTCGGCGTTGGCGTCGCGCATCTGATCCTGCAACGTCTGCTCGAAGCCCAGCCCGCGATGGCGGTCGAACTCCAGCTCCCACGTGCTCAGCTTCGCGTACAGCGCAATCCACTCCTGCCAGCTCAGGGGATTCATCAACTGCACGGCGATCTGATTGAACTCCTTGGTGTAGTCGCGCGAGACGTAGTCCGCCTCGATTCGCTTCCCCTCCAGGAACTTCTTGCACGCCAGCAGGATCTGTGTTGGATTGACGGGCTTGGTAAGATAGTCCGAGATGCGGCGGCCGATCGCCTCGTCCATCACGGATTCCGCTTCGTTCTTGGTGACCATCACCACCGGAAGCGAGGCATCGATCTCCTTGATCTCAACAAGGGTCTCCAGCCCGCCCATGCCCACCATCGATTCGTCGAGGAAGACAAGGTCGAACGGACGGTCCTTCACCATCGCCAGGGCATCCTCGCCGTTGGTAACGGTATCAACCGAATAACCCTTTGCCTGAAGGAGCTTGATGTGGGGGCGCAACAACTCTATTTCGTCGTCCACCCAGAGGATATGCCAGGATGATTTCATAAGGCTCGGAACTGTCTTTTGCATTGCTCCCAACCCGGATTGCTCCGGCATGGGCGTTGTAGACTGCGGGTACGCGGTATCAACTTCTTGGGGGCCTCGCCAACGGCGCGGCAACTGCAAAAGACTCCTGGATACTGGATGGATCGCCGAACTGAACCGGGAACCAAGATAGCGCTTCACATCGATTTTGCAACCGTAACGAGATTTTCCCTCTCCCAGTTCCACATCCCCGTCTATATTGGTCGCGGCCATCGAATACCCGCCACGGGCGCGGGATGTAGTGTTACGGGCCTAACCCATGCCGGTTTCAGACGATTGATGACAGTG
>CBHYLN010000253.1:0-3656 GCA_966128725.1 uncultured bacterium
GCCTATGGTAGAAACGGTCGCGCTGCGACCGTTAGCGAGCGTTCAGCGAGCTTCCTCCGTTGGGCATCTCCCGCCCCCCCCGATCTGGCCCGCCCCTTTGAATCCGCGCCCCGGAGCGGCTCCGGGTGGGGGGCGGTGCCCCGCCGCCCCCCGGCCCCCTGGCCCGGCGGGGTAGTTTATGGCTGTTTATCGCGCCGGCCGGCCACGGCATCCGATGTTCACTTTCCCACTTTCTTTTACACTCTCGGTTTGCACGAAACCCTTTGTGGGAATATCTTTGGCGTCCCTGTGAGCACGGACGTCGATGTTGACGGCTGATGCATGCATGAGTATGGTGCCGTGGCCGAGTGGTTAGGCAAAGGTCTGCAAAACCTTGTACAACGGTTCAAATCCGTTCGGCACCTCTTCACATTCTCTGTCCCGCGGAATCTTTCCCTTCAAGCTGTTTATGGCAACCACTTCCGATTTGCGCCCCGGCATCGTGATTCGCTACAATGGGGAGCTGTGCACGGTTCTCGAGAGCCAGCACCGGACACCGGGCAATCTGCGCGCGTTCTATCAGGTGAAGATGCGCAACATCAAGAGCGGCAAGCTGCTTGAGAATCGCTTCCGTTCGGGCGAGGAGATCGACCTTGTTCGCGTTGAGCGCAAGACGATGCAGTTCCTGTATCGCGACGGGGCCGACATGGTGTTCATGGACACCGAGACCTACGACCAGGTACACGTGCCCGAAGTGGTGGTTGGCACTCAGGCCGGTTACCTCAAGGAATCGGGCGAGGCAACAATCGCGTTCAACGGCGCCGACGTTGTGCAGGTGGAAATTCCGCCGCACGTGACGCTTCAGATCACCTACACGGAGCCGGGCGTCAAGGGCGACACGGCCACCGGCGCAACCAAGCCGGCAACGGTGGAGTCCGGCGCAACCGTGCAGGTTCCGCTCTTCCTGAACGAGGGAGACGTGATTCGCGTGGACACGCGCACCGGCGAGTATCTGGACCGCGTCAAGAGCTAACCTTCTGTGGAACCGAGAATGGCCGATCAGTTCATCGACATCGACTATCTGAAGCAGCTCCTGGAGCTCTTCGATGCCAGCACCGCCAGCGAGATCCGCCTGGAGAAGGAAGGTGTTGAGATTCGCCTGGCCAAGGGCGGGCGCACCGTTGAGATCACGCCAACGGCCGTGCAGTACGCGCCGGCGCCGGTTGCGGTACAACCGCCTGCTGCCGCGCCAACGGCCGCGCAGCCACTGGCAACGCCCGTAGCGGCCGTGGAATCCGCGCCGGCAAAGAGCTATCACGAAGTTCGCTCGCCCATCGTTGGCACGTTCTATCGCTCGCCCTCGCCCGATTCGCCGGCGTATGTGGAGGTTGGCAGCCAGGTATCGCCCGGCGCCGTGCTCTGCATCGTTGAGGCGATGAAGCTGATGAACGAGATTGAATGTGATGCCTACGGCAAGATCGCCAGGATCCTTGTCGAGAACGGGCAGCCGGTGGAATACAACCAAGTGCTCTTCCAGGTTGAGCTAGACTGATGTTCAAGAAAGTTCTGATCGCAAACCGGGGAGAGATCGCCCTGCGCGTGATCCGCGCATGCCGCGAGATGGGCATCCGCACGGTGTCGGTGTATTCCACGGTCGACAGGGAATCCCTGCACGTGCGTTTCGCCGACGAAGCCGTATGCATTGGCCCGCCTCCCGGCCGCGACAGCTACCTCAACATCCCCCGCATCATTTCCGCCGCGGCGATAACCAACGCCGACGCCATCCACCCAGGCTACGGATTCCTTGCCGAGAACGCGGGCTTCGCGGAGATCTGCTCCGAGAGCGGCTTTACGTTTATCGGGCCGCAGCCATCGGCCATCCGGCTGATGGGCGATAAAAGCGTTGCCAAGGACACGATGCGCGCCGCCGGCGTGCCGGTTGTGCCCGGCAGCCCCGGCACTATCGACGACATCGCCGTGGCCGAGCGCGTGGCCGAGGAAGTTGGCTATCCGGTGATCATCAAGGCATCGGCGGGCGGCGGCGGCAAGGGCATGCGCGTGGTGGCCGGCCCGGATGAGCTGGAGCGCGCCTTCATAACGGCGCAGACCGAGGCGCAGGCGGCGTTCGGTGACGGCAGCCTGTACATGGAGAAGTTCATCGAGGAGCCGCGCCACATCGAGATTCAGGTGATGTGCGACAAACACGGCAATCGTGTGCACCTGAACGAACGCGAGTGCTCCATCCAGCGCCGGCATCAGAAGCTGATCGAGGAGGCGCCCAGCTCGGTGGTCAGCTCCGAGCTGCGCCGCAAGATGGGCGAGGCTTCGATGGCGGGCTGCGCCTATGTGGACTACGAGGGCGCCGGCACGATGGAGTTCCTGGTGGACAAGCACCGGAACTTCTACTTCATGGAAATGAACACGCGCATCCAGGTGGAGCACCCGGTAACCGAGGAAGCCGTGGGTGTGGATCTGATCAAGGAACAGATCGCCGTTGCCGCTGGCGAGCCGCTGTCGCTGGCGCAGGCCGAGCCCACCAAACACGCCATCGAGGTGCGCATCAACGCCGAGGACCCGTACCACGATTTCCGCCCCAGCCCGGGTCGTATATCCACGCTTCACTTCCCCGGCGGCCACGGTGTGCGTATCGACTCGCATGTCTATCAGGGATATTCGGTTCCGCCGAACTACGATTCCCTGCTTGCGAAGCTGATCACCTTCGGCGATTCGCGGCTGGACGCCATCTCCAAGATGCGCCGCGCGCTGGACGAGTTCGTGATCGAAGGGGTGCGCACAACGGTCCCCTTCCACAAGATGATGATGGAGCACGAGGTGTTCCTGAGCGGCGAGTTCGACACGCGATTTGTGGATACCCACAACTGGCGCGATCGCCTTCCTCCGGAAGCCTGACACTTCACGCACACAGCGGCAGACCCGCCAACCGGCCGCGCCTGCCATGCGAACCATTCGCGCCGCCATCGTGCGGCGCCCGCAGTACGAACACTCAATTCCTCGTCTGTCACAATGAACTTCCCAGACAATATCAAGTACGCCAAGAGCCACGAGTGGCTGCGGCAGGAAGGATCGATCGGCTACGTTGGCATCAGCGACTTCGCGCAGTCGGAGCTGGGCGACGTGGTGTTTGTGGATATCACCTCGCTTGGCGATGATGTGGATGCCGGCGGATCGTTCGGCACCATCGAGGCCGTGAAGACGGTTTCGGACCTGTATCTCCCGGTCAGCGGCAGGATCCTGGAGGTCAACCAGAAGATCATCGACTCGCCGGAGACGATCAACTCCGACCCTTACGGCGACGGTTGGATGGTGAAGATCGAGATCATCGGCGACGCCTCGGGCCTGATGGACGCCAGCGCGTACAGCGCGATGGTTGGCCACTGACGGACTGCTGTCGAGCCATCCGTTGAACCGTCCGCAGGTCACTCTGTTGGCCGGCTGGCGGGCCCAACACAGGCCGACGCCTCCCGGGCTTGTTGATCCTCGCGTTCATGTTTGCAACGGCCCTTTGCCAACCCTCTGACGGTTGGTGAAGGGCCGCCTTGCGTTACAGGGATTCCCCCCCCCCTGCCCCCGCCCCCCCCCATAAGGCCCCCGCAATAAGACCCCCCACCGAGGGCCGTTTTCGGTGGCCGCCCACGCATATACCCCAACGGTACGCC
>CBHYLN010000254.1:0-3631 GCA_966128725.1 uncultured bacterium
TTACTCAACCAGACTATTTTCTCCGGAGGGGGATTCGCCCACGAAGAAAAAACGCCGGTGTACGGCATTGTGATATACCCACACTTCACGCGGCGCCGTATTGGGCTGCATATCGCGTGTCACCTCGCCCGGAGGCCCATACAGGATGTAGATTTTACCGCGATCGGTGTACGTGCCATCGGTTTGCCCGATGCTTTTGAAGTTGAAGAACGCGTAGTCCACCCGGCGGTAATACTCGGCCATGGCCTCGTTGTACCGGGTGTCGGGCGTGGGGTCGCGTTTCTCCCAGTACGCGGAAATGGCGCGGCGCTGCTTGTCGCGGCCGCCCGACAGCAACTCGTCGATGGTCTCATCGGTGGCAATCGGATACAGTGCCCGGATGGCATAATCCGGCTTGGAGAGCGAGAACGGCATCTCCACCCACCGAATCTTGAACCGCGAACTGTCGGTAACCGAGTTCTGCCCGGCCGTTGCCGTCAATGTCAGGATATAGTCGCCAACGTTGAACTCGTCGCTGGGGCAATCGATCAACGCGCCGTAGGATCGCGCCGTATCGGGCAGCGAACGGTTCAGCACCAGTCGCACATCGTTGCCGTTGGCAAGCACGGTTTGCACGGCCGCCGGGCCAAGCAGGGTGCCGGAACCGGTGCGCAACACCTTCATCGGCTCGCCCTTCTTCGGTACTTCGGCGATCTCGTAGCGAATTTCAGATGGCGGCGTCGGGCCACCTATCGGCACAAAGGCGCGCAACCTTCGCCCGAACGAAGCGGCGCCATCGATGGATGCCAGGGTCAGGGTGTCGGATACCGCCGAGCGCAGGAACACCGGGGTGCCCAGCGCTGGCGATCGCGACGCGAAATCGTCCATGGCAAACGGCTGCGTGTTTCTGGAGAAACCGCTTCCGGGCGAACCATCGTCGAAACTGTACTTGATGGTGTACAATCCAGGCCGCGCAGCCATCTCGATGGAACCGGAGATGAAATCGGACTTGCTGTTCGTACGCGCGTAATCCTGCACGCGCGCGGTATCGCGCCAGCTACCACGATCAACGATGACGCCGTCGGAGCCAACCACCTCCACGTACAGCGAGGGCATCGCCACGTATACGCTATTGCGTTCGTAGGCTCTGGAGGTCTTCTGGAAGGTGAGCAGATCGTAGGAGAACCGGAACGTTACAAGCACACGCCCCTTGGCGGACACAATGCCCGGCATCGTGGCTACTTCGATAAAGTAGTTGTCGCCGTACGTGTAGAACTCGGCCATGTCGTCGAGCAGGCGCTCCTGCGCCCCGGCCGACACCACGACCAGCAACAGCATCAACGGGAACAGGATTCGAGGTGAGCGTATCATCGGGATGTGCATTCCACAAAGGGGGATCACAGCGCGTTGCGGCGGCCATGCATCGGCCCGCCATTGGTGCTCATGCCGGGCATGCGGCACCCTGCACGTTGCAACGACGGCCCAGCCCCCGTAAGATTTCCCTGACCGGATGCGCGATGCAACGCTGCTTTCGGGGGAACACCGTCATAACCATCCCCACGCACCGCCGATGCTCACCGACAGGGTAACCCCGTTGTATCCGGGGGTAAGGCCTCCGTTGGTAACAGCGCTGCCATCGGGTTCGGCCCACGAGGGGCGGCTGAACATCATGCCCCAGGCCAACCGGGCCCCTATCGAAAAACCACCGCCGGAGCCGTGGCCATCAGCGCCCAGGATCTTCACCAGCCCGACACCAAGCGCCCAACGCGGTGCGGCGCCGGTATACTCCGCCGTTGCGCCCGAGGGCACCGGATCGGATTCAAAAAACCGAACCGGCTGCGATTGATTGTTGGTGTAATCCAGCGAGTACTGGTAGTAGCCAACATGCCCGAACGGATACACCAGCATCCCTCCTTCGTTCACCACGGTGTAGCCCAGATCCAGGCCGCCGCCAACGGCGCTCAGGTTGTACTCGTCGCGCGGCGTGCCCGGAGGATTCACCGAATGCATCGCGGGATACGTTACCCGTTCCCCCGTTGCCGTGATCACAAATCGCCCGTTGAACATGAGCCCGGCATGGGCGTTCAACGTGGTGCCGGAGCCCTGAAACTCCGAGGTCTGGTACAGCAATGCCGTGCCGTCGGCATCGGCCGGTGTGTACGATCGAAGCCTGTTGGAGAAGGCGCCGTTATCATGCGCTGCAAGGCCGCCACCAACGCCGGCAAAAAAAGCCCCGGCGAAGGGGCGCCCGTACGGGTTATCGTTGGCGCCGGCCATCGGCTGCGCCAACACAGCGGGCGAGACTACACCACCGAGCAAACCGGCCAGTGCGAAAACAGCGATTGATGTCGTCAGCTTCATGATGCCTTGTGTTGAAGTCGCCGGCGGATCCGCCTTCGGCGAAATCGAAGATGGGGAACAACCGCTCGGATTGCAAGCGGCTTCTCCGGCGCACGGCGCCGTATTGGAGCTTGCGCTATGCACGCGGAACATCTGGACGACACGGCTGCAACGCCGAACGTGACCCAAACAGGCCTCGCCCGCCGTCATCGGGCGCACTATTTCACGATCATCACCGGCAGCAGGCTTCGATGTGCTCCCGAGCGCAGGGCAATCCGGTACAGGCCCGACGCAACACCTCGTAACACGTATCGGCATCTCCTGATACTGCCCCGTGCCCACACCCAGCCCGTACAGTTGAACTACCCGACCCACCATATCGAGCAGGTGATGATTGTGGCGGCCAGAGCGGGATCATCGCGACCAGCCGTTGAAAGCATGCGCTGCCCCAAGTGGCGGCCGACCGGGTGAGCTGTTCCCTTTGCTTCGGTGCTGGCGCCAGGCTACGCTTGTGGAAGGCGCGCAGATATTCACGTTGCGAGTTTCCAGACATCGCCTTGTCTCGATCCTGAACGGGTTACAACCATTTTGAGGCAACGACACCCGACAAAACGACTCTCCGGTTAGATTATTTACGCGGCCATCCGACACTCCATTTCCACACGCAGCGCGCTGTGCACGGGCCGTTGCGTTCGGTATATTGGGGCGCCCGGCGCGGCACACAGTGCAACGCAATTACAGCGCCGGGCAATCTTCCGCAGCCTCCCTCGCCTGTGGTTCAGTTCCCGGGCACTGCCTGCCATGCAGGACAGCACTCCCGGCACACAGCTCCAAACACAATTCAGGAGTGCATCGAATGTTGAAAGAGTTCAAGACCTTCATCGCCCGTGGCAATGTCCTTGATCTTGCGGTTGGCGTGGTGATCGGCGCGGCCTTTGGCAAGATTGTCGACTCGTTCGTGAAGGACATCATAATGCCTCCGATCGGCCTGCTCACCGGCGGCGTGGATTTCACGAACAAGTTTCTTGTTCTCAAGGGCGATGGTGTTTTCAAGACGCTGGAGGAAGCGCAGAAGGCAGGCGCCATCACATTGAATGTGGGAGCGTTCATCAATACGGTGCTCACGTTCCTGATTGTCGCGTTCGCGGTGTTCCTGGTAGTGAAGGCATACAACAGGATGAAGAAGGCCCCGGAGGCCGCGCCAGTTACCGAGAAGCCGTGCCCACATTGCAAGATGTCGATCCCGCTGGACGCAACCCGCTGCGGACACTGTACCTCACAGTTGGCGTAGGCTCGGCACGCAATGTGTGAT
>CBHYLN010000255.1:0-3599 GCA_966128725.1 uncultured bacterium
CAACCTCGGTCGGGTAATCGTCGTACTGGCCAAGGAAGCGCATCGTCCAGCCCGGCAGCACCAGCACGTCGTCCTTGGGACCGTCCAGGCCGTAGAGATCCAGGTCAACATTGGCGCCGGTGGAATCAAGCACATCCAGCACGCGGAACTGGATCTTGTGGATGTGGAACGGATGCGCCGTGTTCGACGCATTGTGGATGGCCCAGATCTCCTTGGTGTCCACGCAGACCGTGTCGTTGATCACGTCCATCTCGTATTCGGTGCCGTCGATCGTGAAGCCGTTACCGGGGCCACCGCCCACCAACTGCTTCAGGCGATGGCGCGCGATGTTGAACGTATCGGCCAGGCCGGGGCTCCACACGGTTGTGAACGACGAGAAGCTGGTCACCGGCGTGGTGTAATCCGGATACGTAAGGCGAATGACGCTGTCGGACACGACACGCAATTGCAGAAATGCGGTGCCCATGGTTGTATCCTGGCCGCCACCGTTGGGCGCGGGCAGCGGGCTGCCGATCACGAAGTTGGGCAGCGCGGCCTTCAGATTGCTGAGGTACAGCACCTGGCCGGGAGTATAGCCGCTGAGATCCAGCAGGATCTCCTCGCGCGCGCCGGGACCGTTCAGCAGGCTTGTGAGCGTGTCAGGGTTGATCTGGTACCCGCCGTCGCTGGCGATCAGGATAAACGGCTTCAGATTGGCGCTGGGATTGTTGAGCGAATCGGATACGCCAAACAGCACACCCTTGCGCGTGGAGCCGTTCAGGATGCGCAGGCGCACCATGTGGGCCGGCACCTCGACGTACGGATTGGTAACGCCGTTGACGATGTTGAACGGCCGCTTGCCCTTGGTGGTATCGATGAACATGGCCGTGCCGCTGCTGGACCCCTTGGAGAATCCAAGGTCACCGATGATCACCGGGATGTCGTCGGCACCGTAGGTGTGCGGCAGCTTGGGGGCAATCGTATCGCCCGGCTGCTCGGTGATGATCATGCCGGAAAGGCCCAGCTGCACCTGCTGCACGGTAGTGTTATGGTAATGCGGATGATACCACATGGTGCTGGCGCTGTCCAGCGTTGTGAACTCCACATACCACGTGGAGTCCGGCTCGATCCCCTCGTGCGGGCCGCCGTCCATCATCGGAGGAACCTCGGCGCCGTGCCAGTGCGTGGTGGTAGGGTTGCTCAGCAGGTTCTTCACGGTGATGGTGGTCTTCCCCAGCGTGTGAAACTTGAGCGTCGGCCCCAGAAGCGTCATCGTGGAATCGCCCGCCACGTTGTAAGCAAACGACGGAATGCCGTTCGGCTGGTTGGTGCTGTTGCCGTTCAACGAGTCCGACGGGTTGGCCGGGTCGAACTTGTGCGTGGTCATCCGCATTTCCAACTGGATGGTGCCGGCGCTGGCATCCACCAATGGCGGAATCGGGATCTCGTTGTTGAACGTCGGCTGCGCAAGCGCTCCGGTCGCCAACAGCAGCAGCAACGCGGCTGCCGCCGTGTAAATCCGTGCAGAACTGTTCATAGTGGTATTGAGTGAACTGGTGTTATCCCCCAGGCAGGGCATAACGATAACTGGCGACCGTGTACCGAACGCGGTTGCCGATGGTTGCCGTGATTGAAGGGGAATAAGGATAGGCCTGGCAGGAGGGACGCCCTGGACTACGTTGTAAAAATCGGGCAATGATACTAAAGTATCCGCTGGCAAACAAGTACACGATGATGTACCCCCGGCAGCAATCAGGGATAATCGACGGCAATTGCGCGCCGGCTTCTGGCAACCGGGCGCGAACGCTGGCGCGTAACAGCGTGATGGATCACCGTGCTGGGGCGCGAATCGATCGCATGCGCTAATCTCCCGCGCTCGCCCACGGGGGCCGTAGCGCCCGCTTGTTGTGGCAACACGCATCGATGCCCGGTGAACGGCAGGCAAGGCCGCTATATCGCTACACGATCTTCGCCCACTTCGCGGCCACGTCCTCCAGCTTGCCGGGGTCGGCGATGTAGCGCTCGAAGTAACCGCAATCGGTGCAGATGTAGTCGTCGGTCTTCGAGGGGCTGGTGAACATGGAAGTCTCCACGTACACACCCGTGGTATCCATGCTGATGCCACTACGCTTGGTGAAGACATTGCTCGATTCGCATCGCGGGCAGGTTCCGTTTTTCATGACGATCCTCCTGTGCTGACGTTCCTGTGTTGAGTATCTGGCTGGGGTGCGGCGCGGCGATCAACAGCGAACATACAAAAGACGGCAACAGCAGCAGTATGAAGTGTGCGCCGAAGCGCTCCCTGCCCGCAATCGCTGTCGCAGCGCCGCCGGCCCCGCCTGCCGTGGAAGCTCGCGGATAATACGGCCGTACGGCGATTGCATCAACCGTGATCACCTCTTGCCCCATTACCGCCCACGCCGCGTCCCGATTCGTGGCGCCGGGCAATGTTCTGCTCCCGGCGACGTGGCATCCTCAATCGCGGCAATGTCATGGCCTGTACGTAACAGCCGCTCCCAAACACCGGCAATCACCCCGATGCGCCGTGCAACCGCGTTTGGATTGGCGGCCCTGTCCGCTATCTTTGCGCAGTATAGTTTTGAGAGTCAGCCGTACAATCATCGCACCCTCCCCCGCAAGACAACTCTATCTCGGCATTAACGGCTTCCAGGTATTCATTGGGAGAATTAACAGTCATAGGGAAGGAAATCACCATGAAGCCGTTCACATATCCGCGCGGGACCTTCGTCCGCTCGATTCTTAGTCCGCTGCTCGTTGCCTCCATCATCGCATTACCGCTGCCACGAACGGCATATGCCGATGTAGGGCCGTGCCAGTTCTTCACCGTGAGCGTCAACAATCTCCCACAGGCGCAATTCAATTTCACCATGACGGTGAATTACACCTATCAAGTACATCCTTCCGATCCGGTTTCAACGGATAGCAAAACGGTTACCGTTACCACAAATACACAGTACACTGGGAACACATTCGAGTCATCAAGCGGTTCACAGGTTGGTGGTACTATTACATCCGTCGACGTATTCGGAACCAATGTACCCGCCGACAACCTGCCGCATCTTGTCCATACCGGCATCGCCGGCCAATGTGACACTGTGGTAATTGGCCCTACATTCCCAACCCCGCCAGGCCCGTGCCCAATTGTCATCGACATTCACCCCGGGGTCTGCCCATAATTCCTTGATCGCAACAATGATGAACGCTCGGTTGCAATATCCTCCCTCGTTTCCGACGCGGCTCGGCATCATCGTGCCGATAGCCCTGCTGATATTTCATGTATCCACACGCCTTCGTGCGCAGATCATGTGGCACCAGCTTCCTGGCCCGTCGTTCGGCATTATCAGTGCGGTTGCCGTTGATAACCAGCGCGGCATCGTGTATTGTGGACTTTCGTTCGGCGGCGTGTACCGTTCGTTGGACAGCGGTGCAAGCTGGACACAGGTGAACGAAGGCCTTGCGCAATTGGCCATCGGGGGGCTGCACGTCAGCAAACGTGGGAATCTGTTCGCCGCGACCGTTGGCGGAAAACTGTGGAGATCGATTGATTCTGGCGGGCACTGGAGCGAAACCAACGCCGGGCTGGCGCCGTGGGACATTCC
>CBHYLN010000256.1:0-3539 GCA_966128725.1 uncultured bacterium
GCGGCGGTCGAACAAAACCGAAAGCCCGTACCCTATGGGCAGCGGAAGGCAACGTTAGGCAGGGCGTGTTGCGGGGTTTTCGGTATCCGCAAGCCATCGTGCAGCACGGCCAATTCGTTCGACTGTTGTAATAGGCGTATCGTCATCGATTGACAATATAGAACGGGGCCAAGAGCATCGTGCGCGTCGCCCGCCCTGGCATGGCGAACCACTCCCCGCCCTCGGCAATTGTGGACAAGATACCGCCACCGCACGGTTCACTATTGGCATCAAGTTTACGGCTACAACATCTTTATCACACTTTGTAGCAATGACCGCATCTTTTTTGTATGTTCGCATCGGTTTCGATTCCCAGCCGATCCGTACCGCGTACGTAGTGCGGATTTCTCCCTGGCTTCCAGCGATTTTCGGGTTACTTGCAGGGAATCCTCTTGTTTCTTTATCGCTGGAACGCACCGTTGCCCGCCGTGACATGCGCGGGACCCGTTTACGCATTTTCCCGACCGCCGGCGTCATACCCGCCGTTTCATATCGTGAGCCCATGTGGTAGTACATCACCGCGTGGTGCCATCACGAATCAACACGAAGGCCCCGATGGTCCGGCTGTTCCCTAGCACAACCGGCGTACACGTCCGCAGAGACCTTCGGTTTCCTCCAATGTCCTCATAATCAGAGTCAACCAACGACTAGCATCATGAAGCAACTCACTTCCCGCCAACGTGAGGTTCTCGATTTCATTGTCGGCTTTCGTGACCGTGAGGGCCGATTCCCCACAGGACCGGAGATCGCCAAGAATTTCGGTTTCAAGGACCCCTCCCCGGCCTACCAACATCTCGATGCACTGGAGGCCAAAGGCTACCTGAAAATCAAGCGCTACGGATACGGTCGCCCCACGTCGATCCAGCTTACCGACCGCGGAACCTCATGGTTTCTCCCCTCCTGGCCGATGCTCGGCTCGATTTCGGCCGGCCCGCTTACCGAAGTTGGGCAGGATCAGGAACATCGGATCAGCAAACTCAGCGACATTATCCCGCAGCTTCTGCCGGGAGATTTCTTCCTTGTGGTCAGCGGCGATTCGATGATCGAAGCCGGCATCCATCAGGGCGAACTCGTGGTTGTCCGTCCGGAAACGGCGCTCAAGCAGGGCGATATCTGCTGTGTCTGGGTTGAAGGCGAAGGCTCCACGTTGAAATACGTGCATTCCGAAGGGGACTTCATCACCCTTATTCCCGCAAACCCACGCTACAAGCCGCAAGTGTATCCAAGCGACCAGGTCCGCATTCAGGGCGTGGTGATTGCATCACTTTCGGTGACGACGTTTTAACTACTGCCATGTGATGCTCGGTACCGGGCATCACATAATGTCCCTCACGACTCGGCATGATGTATGGGCGGCCTTGTGCCGCCCTTTCCATTAGCCCCATCTCACACCGCCATCACAACCGCCGTTCAAAGCACAATCGCATGGTCCGTGTGCGGCAACATCGCCACGCAAAACCGGCATTCGGCCGCCCGCATACATGGGCAACCGATCTCACCCACGCCGACACAGGCGGCTGGCCCAACAGATGCTTGCGGCGGATCCCGTGGATGAGATCCTGTTACGCCGCATGGAGCCGGGCAAGGGCGAAGGCTGTTTCCATCCGACAGGGCGATGCCGTGCGGCTGCCTGGGCCTGGTCGCGCTGGGCACCAGAGGCGCCACATCTCTGTTATATCCTTAAAGCAAATGCACAACCGGCGTAGGTGCGTCCCGTTCTTCTTCCGGCCATGCCGGCGGGGAGAAGTCGCTGTAGGATCGTTGCAGGGTTCGGGCACACACCGAGGCCTCTGGGCCTGAGCCAAGTATATCCATCCCTTTAATGGCAATCGGCACGGACAGCCACGGCAGGATGTTTCAAGGATGCATGGCGATCAACGCAACTCGTGGGGTTGTTCGTCGTTGGAAGTGTTGCCGCCACGGCCGCCGGCAAACGTGGCCCATGGCATCTTTTGAGTATCATTGCATGCGCACTGACGCGGCAAATCACATATGAAGCAAACCGTTTCTGAACAGGCACTCGCACTTGTCGAGCGCCGCCTCCCTTCGGTGAAGGGCGAGCTGACCCCGCAGGACGCGGCCACCGCAACCGGCATTACCGTTGACGAGGCCCGCGATGCCCTTTCGCGGCTTATGGAGCTGTACGTTACGCGCGTAACGTTCGACTCCGAAGGCAATCTTCTGTTCGCCTTCGAGTATCCATTACGACGCCGGGGAACAAAAACAGCGGCCGAGAAGTGGGCTGAGATGAAGGAACGCCTGTGGCGTGGCTTCAAACTCTTCTTCAAGATCTGGATCGGCCTGATGGTGATCGTCTACTTCGCGCTGATGCTGGTGCTGCTGGTGGCGCTGATGCTTGCGCAGCGATCCGGCGATCGCGACAGTCGCGACCGCGATGATTCCGGCGGCATGGCTGCCGGGCTTATGCGCGTGATGATGGAGGGGTTGCAGTACGCGTTTTTCATGCGCGCGTATTCAACGCCAGTATATGCCGTGGATGATTACGGCTATCGATTCCGAACTCCGGCCGCGCCGCAGGGTGTGCGCTCGAAGGGCAAATCGTTCATCATCGCCATTTATGATCTTGCTCTTGGCCCGGAGCGTGCCCAGGCCGATCCGCTTGAAAATGAGAAGGAGGTTGCCGCCTACCTTCGCGCCGAAGGAGGAGTGCTGGCGCCGGCGGAAATCGTTGCGCTTTCCGGCTCGACGATGGCCGAAGCCGAGGAACGCATGGCCGACTATCTGGTGCGCTTCAACGGCGATCCGGACATTACCGACGAGGGAGTGGTTGTTGGTGAGTTCGACGCCTTCCTTTCCGGAACTCAGGCACAGACCGACGCGCGCATCGTGCCGTACTGGGATGAATACGAGGCACCGTACGAACACTCCGGAAACTCATCGGGGCGCAACGCGGCGATCATCGGGATGATCCTGTTCACGATGGCTGTGGGGATCGGCATGCTGGCCGGCGGGCTGCAGCAGCTTACCGTGTACGGACGATTCTTCGGCACCGGTGCCGCACGTTTCCTGATCGGCTATTTCCCGATCGTCTTCTCGCTCAGCTATCTGCTGGTTTCGCTGCTGCGCCTTCCGGGCACACGCAGCAAGGAGAACGCCCGGCTTGCACGCAATCAGGAAAAGCGGGTGATGCGCGCGATCTTCCAACAGCGACTGTTCAGTGCCACGGCCGATCAGATCTACTTCGCGATGGTCGCGGCCGGCGAAAAGGATCTGAAGCGCGAACAGATCGGCGAGGTACTGCAACGGGTGTTACCGAAACTGCAGGGGACACTGGAACTTGGCGCCGATGGCGAACCGATTTACACGTTCGACCGCATCCGCCGCGAAGTGGAAGCCTGCGAGCAGCGGCGCAACGGCAAACGCATCGGCTGAGAACACCAACGAATGGGCCGGGGGCCCCGCGATGCCCCATGCCGCGCGGGGGCCCGGCGGCCCGGTCCGCCCAGCCCCCCGGCCGCCGCACGGGCCCCTTGACCACC
>CBHYLN010000257.1:0-3534 GCA_966128725.1 uncultured bacterium
CAATGGGCGAAATCAGCCGGAAATGAGGGGTGGACCAGATTGGCACGCGCATTGGAGCAAGGGTTTTCGTGACCGTGATGCTCACCAACCGTACAGAGCAACAGCGGCGAAAGACGTAACTGGACCAATCAAATGTGTTGGATCGACTGGACCCCGATCCGACAACAATCAAGGAGCAATGAATCATGATGACCAAGGACCTGACCTCACGCAAGACCTCGATGTTCACCGGCCTGGCAATCGCAGCATTTGCATTGATCGGCCTCAGCGGCACGGCAATGGCGCAGCATCGTAACTCGGCCTCGGCGGACGCCTCGGCGAAGATCGTATCGGGCATCACGTTGGAGAAGACGCGCGACCTGAACTTCGGCTCGATCGTCCGCTCGGCTTCTGGCGGGACGGTGACGATCAACGCGACAAGCGGCGCTCTGACATACACGGGAGTAACGCGCGGCCAGACGAACGACCAGACGACGGCGGCGTTCCGTACGACGGGTGAGTCGAGCTATCTGTACACGATCTCGTTCCCGGAGTCGATCCGCATCGGACGGCAAAACGGCAATGGCAACGGCAGCGCGCAGATGACGGTTCGGAGCTTCACGGCGAGCGAGGGCGCGGGGACGTTGAGCCGTGAGGGCACTCAGAGCTTCAACGTAGGCGCGACGCTGGAAGTGGGCGCGAATCAGGAGACGGGCCAGTACCACGGCTCGTTCGACGTAACGGTGCAGTACCAGTAACCCCTCCAGTCCCCCCCATTTGTTCGGAGCGCTTGGGGCGCCCGGGCACGACACACCGGGGTATCGGTCCACACGGCCGATGCCCCGGCTTTTAAACCGGCAACACAACGGACACCAGAACACGCTTTCGTTATACCAGCAGAATGAACTGCTCCTTCACGATACTGATCGCAACGCTTCTTGGATGGTTGTTTGCAACCACCGGGCTTCGCGCGCAGGGTGCCCCGGCCGCCGATGAAGGTGGCGATGGGCCGGAGGAGATCAGCGTTCAGTACACGGTGCCGGGCATCGGGGCCATTTATGTGCCCGCGATGCTTCGCGGCACCACGCTGTACCTGCCGGTGACCGAGATCTTTGCCTACCTGCGTGTGAAGATGGATTCCGGTTCCGGTGAATCCGTGATCAACGGCTTCATGCCCGGTGGCCACGGTACCTACAGCATCAATGCCCCCGCGGGCTCCGTTCGTGTTGGCGACCAGCAGTACCAGCTGGTACCCGATGATGCTGTTATGAGCGAAGGGCGTCTGTTCCTGCGTGCCGATCTGTTCGGGACATTCTTCGGTCTGCACAACGCGTTCGACTTCCGCTCGCTGGAGGTGCGCCTTCATGCCGACTTCGATTTGCCTGCAATTCGTGAGTTGCAGCGTGAGCGCGCGCATCGCTCGCTGCATCGTCTGCCGGATACCCCTCCATCCGGCAGGCGCGTGCGCGGCTCCTGGCAGGTGTTCTCGCCCGGTGTTGCCGAGTGGTCGGTGGCGCCGGGCATTACTCCGACTGGCCTGGAGCATCTTTCGTATAACCTCGGCATCGGCGGCCAGTTGCTGGGCGGTGCGTTCGAGTCGCGCATAAGCGGCACGATGGATTCGCTTCCACGGCTGGCGGATATTCCGTGGCGCTGGTCGTATGTGGACAACGACGCCACCATCGTACGGCAGGTACTGGCCGGCAATCTTGCCACCCGGCTTCCGGATGCGATCCACGGCACCACGCGCGGCATCGCGCTGACCAACCGCTCCACCGATCGGCCAACCGTGTTCAGCCGGCATATCATTGATGACTACACCGAGCCCGGATGGACTGTTGAAGTGCATGCGAACGGTCGGTTGGTTGATTACGCCGTAACCGACGAAACCGGGCATTATCATTTTGAACTGCCCTTGCACTATGGTGCCACCGGTATTTCCCTCCGGTTCTTTGGGCCGTGGGGCGAGGACCGTGAGCTGGAGCGTACCGTCCGCATTCCGCATACGCTGATTCCGGTTGGCGCCGTTGAGTATCAGGCCGAAGGCGGCCTGCTGAATGATGGCGACGCCAACGGTGAGAAGGTGTTCGGGCGCGGCGAGGTGTTGGCGGGGCTTACCGAATCGCTGACGCTGGGTGGCGGGACGTACGCGTTTACCGGGATGCAGGTTGCCACGTTGCAGCCGTACCTCACCGGATCGTGGCGGGCGTTCGACTGGTTCATCGTGTCCGGCAACTATTCGCCCACGCTTGGCGCCGACGCCACGGCCAGCCTGGCGCTGACCCGCAGCGTAAGCCTCGAGTTTTCCGGTACCGATCACCTGCGCTCGGTTGATGGATCGGTGGCCGGGCGTCTGCGTCTGTTTTCCGCCAGCATCTCGGCGCCGCTTGATTTCCCGGGGCTGAACGGCTCGTTCCGCGGGCGTGTCACCGAGCAGTTTACCCCCGAGGGTCGCGATGTGCAGGCGCAGGGATCGCTTGGATTCTGGGTGCTGGGCCTGCCGTTTACGATTGCCGGCGACGGCAATTGGAGCGGCAGCGACTCGCTTACGCTTGGCAGCCTGCGCACGGCGATACGTACCTCGGTGCGATTGTTCGGCGGGCTCGGCGTTCGCCCGACGCTGGAATACAACTGGATCACCCGCCGCCTTACCTCGGTAGGGTTGGATGTCGACCAGGCCGTCATGAGCGGTGTTCACCTGGATCTTTCCCTTACGCGCGACATGATCAACGGGAACACAACCGGCCGCCTTGGCCTGCAGCTCGATCTTTCCGTTGCCCGTGCAACGGTGCGCGGTGCGGAAGACGGCGGGCATCCGCGTGTTGATATCGCGGCCAGCGGCGCACTGTATTTCGACGAAGCATCGGGCGCGGTGATCGCCACCGATCGGTCCAGCCTGCAGCGCGCCTCGCTTGCGGTGCGGCCGTTTCTGGACCTCAACAACAACGACCGCTTTGATGCGGGCGAGCCGCTTGTTCCCGATGTGGACGTGATGGTTGATGGCGGGCTTGTCCGGCGCGGCAGCGATACGTTGGTGCGGGTGTTGGATCTGGAGCCGAACCACGAGTATGCGATGAGCATCGACGACGCACACGTGCCCAATATCTCGTGGCGCGCCAAGTTTCATGCCTGGAACGTGTCGGTCCCGGCCAATCACGTTCAGTTGATCGATGTGCCGATGACGGTTTCGGGCGAGGTTTCCGGAACGCTTCGCCGCCTGCGCGCCCAGAAGAAGGAAGGCCTGGCCGGCGTGATGATCCGTTTCGAGCGGCGCGACACCGTGCTTGATGATGATGATGGCGGGCGCGAGCGCGGCGACGGCCCCCGGGTTGTGTATGTAACCGCCGACAGCACCGTCACGATGGACGGCGGCGATTTCTACATGCTGGGCCTTGCGCCCGGGCACTATCGCGCCGTTGTGGACGAGGATCGCATGCTGGCCATGGGGTTGCGCCAGGATGCGGCGCCGATCGAGTTCGATATCCGTCCCGGTACCGAAGGCGACAGCGTTGAGGGGCTGGAGCTGCTGGTGAAGTGATCGCGGCGCCAACCGCC
>CBHYLN010000258.1:0-3442 GCA_966128725.1 uncultured bacterium
AATTATCCGGCGTCCCTTTGGCACGCGCGCCTGGTAGCCCGCCATTTTAATGGTGGGCTCAAATGGAAGAATGATGGCGCGTAATGTTTGGGACAGCATGTATGGTCAATTACGGGTAACCCATCGTTGAATTGCAGGTTCTCAGTAAAGGAGGTAGATGATGCACTCCTATATCAGTTGTATCGTGCATTGTGTCTGGGCTACAAAGCATCGGCGACCGATAATAACACCGTATTTGCAGCAACGTCTGTGGCCCTATCTTGGCGGTATCGCCCGCGAGCACAACATGAAGGCGCTGGCCATTGGCGGAGTGGAGGACCATGTCCACGTGCTTGTTTCAATTCCAGCCACACTCTGCGTGTCGAAATGTGTGCAATTGCTGAAAGGGGGATCCGCGAAATGGGTGCATGACACGTTCGTGGAATTTGCCGACTTCAAGTGGCAAAAGGGCTACGGTGCGTTCAGTATTGGCATCTCCGCGGTTGAGGATACCAGGCGGTACATCCAGCGCCAGCGGGAACACCATGCGGCCGATTCGTACCGCGACGAAATGGCCGCATTCTTTCGGACGCATGGGATGCAATACGTGGAACATGATCTGGAATAGAAACGCCTGTGTAGGGCCTGTGGCAAACACCGGCGCCGAGCATGCTCTGTGCGCCCAACACGTCATCCCGCTACAAACTCCGCAACCATGCTGCGTGCTCGTACGGCCCCAACCTCCGGCAGTAGTACCGCCATATCGCAATCAACAGAAGCGTTGGGATGCCGATGAACAGGAAGATGAAAGCCGCCCAATCGTGGAGACCCATCTCGCGTGCATCCGTGCAATCGGCAACATCCCGCAATTGCTCGGGGTCCAACCCGTATCGCGCGAACAACCCCGGCGCATCACCTTCAGTGAACCTGCCTGTGGATGTTTTCAGCATGAAGCCACCTTCACTGCTTTGCCCGTAGACAACCGTGTCGGCCCGCGCGATCATCGTCACACCATACGCCAGGACGTCGCCCATCGGCCCCACCAGCCGTCCCCGGTTGCGGTCCTCATCCAGCAGCACCGTGTATTCATCCGGAAGCCCTATCGTGTGGGAGGCTCCATGGTAGTGCGAGCGGTCCGGATCGATCGCATCGATGTATTGGGCCGCAAGAAAACATCCTGGTATAAACCATACCACATACACGCACGGCGCACAGAACCAGAAGATTGTCCTGCGCCCCCGCAATGGCCGGGGTACCGCGTGGTGGCGGTTGGCCAAGTGTGCCAACACCGCGCCCAGCAATGCCGCGAACAAGATCCCCCACACAAATATTCCCACCAACAACATGTCGCATCTCCACATTTCATTGCGCGCAGCGGCCGTTTGGCAAGTGCGAATATGGTTTGCAACCTAGGGCGGTGTGTGTTCGCCGGCGAGCACGTACACCGGTAATCCGCGCACCCAGGTGCCGGGTCGGAAGGGGTGGCTTGAAATGTGGGACGTGCGTCGTGCCAACCCTGTATACCTGGATATACAGGATGTGATCCACATGCGGCTTCGGCATTGCCGTTTGCGGCGACATATGGCTAACTCTTCGAGTTGTGCATGCGAGGCGATGCGCAGCTCTGTCTGCATCCGTCCTGCCTTCCTTTGCGCCCCTCTGCGTCCTTTGCGGTGAATTCCTCAACCGCCTCGGGGCCGTTTGTCACCGACGGTGCCGTCATCGCGTTGCGGTGGCCTGCTGGGGCTGACTCTTTGTGTTGTTGGTGATCCGGAACTCAGAGGGCGAAGTGCGTTGGATGCGGATTGATGATTATTTGAAGCGCGAAAGTGACAACGGCAGAAAACCCGTGAAGCAAATCGTCTTCGAGGGCGAGCGGTTCGACGTGATGAGCATCCGCCGCTGGCGCGATCGGGTGCTGGGCTCGGGGCCGTAGGGGGGCGTGCTCATCGGGCACTCCGCCCTCCACACTCTGCATACCCCAGCCTCGCGCCCATCACCTCGGGTCGCGTGTTCCGCGCTCCGCCGTCCACAGCCTGCACTCCCAAGCATCACACCTTGCATCACATGGTTGCACAACCGGTGCCTCGCTTCGCATGGGTGAACTCGTATCTTATGCCATGCCCAAGCGTTGCCGATTGAACAGTTCGCGCCCGATCGTGCGTGCCATTGCGCGGTGTGCGGCCGTGGCCGCCGCCGTATTGGCCGTTGTGCTGGGCGCGGCCCGCGCGCACGCCCAACCGGCGGTAAGCATTACCGGGTCGGGCGATACGGTCTGGGCGACCTCCCCGTTGCCCGATGCGGGTGGTCTGTTGCGCTCGTACGCAAACGAATTGGCGCTGCGGTTTCTGCCCCGCGTGCGAACGGCGTTGGGGCGCATCGGCTCCTTCGAGCGGCGCTTGCTGGCAATGAAGTATTATCTGAATCGCTCCGATTCGGTTATCCTGGCGAAGTGGGCGTGGGATACGGAGGAGATTGCCGCGTTCCGGCGATCGGCGGAGTACGGCATCGCGCGGGCCGAGCTGCGACTGGTGGAACGTTCGTTCGAGCAGCGCAATCCCGGCTACGAGCTGGACGTGCGGATGGAGATCCGCACGCTTGGCGAGCAGATCGGCAAGTGGAACTCCGTGCGCTCGATAGGCCTGGCGGCCCGGCAGTTGTACGATACCTGCCTGGCCTATTTTCGCCTCGCGGTGGCCGTCACGGATTCCATGCAGCCGGAAGTCCTGTTTCAACTGGGTGATACCGTGGTGAACGATGATGGGCTTCAACGCTTCATCGCCTATCTTCGTGCCTTCGAGCCGCGGGTGCAGCCAACCGTGGCCGTGCCCGGCCTTTCGCAACACGGGCGCCTGCGTGCGTTCGATTTTCGCATCCATCGCCGGGGCAGCCTGGTGGCAGGCACGTCCACTGCGTCGATACCAGCGCGGTGGGACGCGGCCGGGTGGACCGCGCGGCTGCAGGAGGCAATCTGCCTTGTGTCCGACCGATTCGAGGGACCGCTTACCGAACCCTATGAACCGTGGCATTACGAGTTCAAGCTCGCGCCCCGGTTTGCCGATGCACGAAACAATCCCGATTGATGCCAAGCATTGAACACTTGATGCGGAACAATCGCGCCTGGGCCGATTCGGTTACCCGGCACGATCCCGATTTCTTCCGCAAGCTCACCGACCAGCAATCGCCGGAGTATCTCTGGATTGGCTGCTCCGACAGTCGTGTGCCCGCCAACGAGATTGTTGGGCTGATGCCGGGCGAGTTGTTCGTGCATCGCAACGTTGCCAATGTGGTGGTGCATACCGATCTGAACTGCCTTTCGGTGATTCAGTTCGCCGTGGATGTGCTGGCCGTTAAACACGTGATCGTGTGCGGGCACTACGGGTGCGGCGGCGTGCAGGCCGCGATGGAGGATCGCTCGCTGGGCCTGATCGACAACTGGTTGCGCCACGTGCAGGACGTGGAG
>CBHYLN010000259.1:0-3400 GCA_966128725.1 uncultured bacterium
GGGGCAACGTGCCTTCGACGAGGGTGGTGTTTTGGTTCATCATTGGATTGGTTGAAAAGCGCCGGGAGCTACCACATCCACTGATGCCCCGAGCCTTACGGTGATCGGGACTCCCGGCGCTGAAACAGAACGACGACCACACAACGCAACGGCACGGGGCCGAGCATGGCATGGTTGTGGATTGGTCTGTCCAATCTACGCAGAACTAAACAATAACGGCAATAGGCCAATACGGCCTATTTCAAACCAAATCTAGCGATTTTCAGCTTCTGGCAACACCTGGCCGTTTGGCGATACGGAGATTGCCGAGCATATTGGTCAGCCTCACGGATTCGTTTGCTTCATACTCAAGGAATTCGACAGGTTGGGACTGGCTGGCACGACCACGGATGAAGGTGGCCAGATGTACGTTGAGTCAACATCCGGTGCCCTTCAGCGTGTTATCGACGGCCGTGCATGAACACTCCGATGCCTGCCATCCAACATACGCCCACGTAACAATCAACGACGTGTTCGTTGAGCCAACATCGCCTGCCATGATCGCGAACGATGACAAGAACACCCCGATTGCAACCATGCGCCGCAAGCGGGAGTGGCCCGAAGGTGTGCCAATGCCGCCGGCCGGCGCATGGCGCGGTTCCTCGAAGTGGGATCGGCACGAGGAACAGGCGCTACGCGACTGGTATCCGAAATACGGTGCCAAGTATGTCGCCCGACTGCTTGGCCGTTCAGTGCAGGCCGTGGCCGCGCGGGCCAGCTCGCTCGGCATCACAACACCTTCGCCGATTGCCGGCAAGCCCCGGCCATACGCACGACGTGGATGGTCGCAACCACCATGGACCGACAAGGACGACGCGCGGCTTCGCGACCTGCACGAACGTGGACAGTCGCCACGGCGGATTGCCGAAGCGCTCAAGCGCACCAAGATCGACGTAACACGGCGGTCGCAGGCCCTTGGTCTGTATCGGCTGCTGCGGAAATGGACGGCGGTGGAGGATCGGCTGCTGCGAACGCAGTATGGCCGTATGAGCTACACCGAGCTGGCGGCCGAACTCGATCGTTCGGTGGCTGCTGTTACCGGCCGGGTGGCGACGCTTGGCATTGCCCGGCAACGGGCGCCGCGCTGGACCGATGCGGACATTCAGCGGTTGCGCGCCCTGCATGGAACGATGCCGGTCGCCGAACTGGCAACGTTGATGAACCGATCGGTTGACGCGATCACCATCCGTGCCGGCCGCCTTGGCCTGACCGCACAGGTGGCCGAGCCGTGGACCGCGCGGGAGGATGAACAATTGGCGGAACTCCATCGCAACGGGACCGGGTATGCCGCCATCGCGGCCGCGTTGGGCCGCTCGCCAGCGGCGGTCGGCGGGCGCGCCACGAAACTTGGCCTGACCACATCGCAACGGATGCGCGCACCGTCCTGGACAAAGCGTGAACTGGCGACACTCCGCAAACGGTACGGCACGGTTCGTAATCGTGTGCTTGCCGAACGGCTTGGCCGGAGCATTCACGCAATCGCGATCAAGGCCCGCGAACTTGGCCTTGGCGGTGAACCGGGGCGTGCATGGACGGCCAAGGAAGACCGGTACATCAAACGCCACTACGGCACCATGCCGCAAACGGCGATCGCCGAGGCGTTACAGCGTACACGGCCCGCAGTTGCCGGCCGTGCGGGGTTCCTTGGGGTGTCGCGGAAGCGGGCACCGAAGCAGGAAGCCAAGCGGACACCGAAACTCCGGCGCGATGACGGCGAGTAAGGCGTGATACGCGCGCACGCTCAACACAGTTCACCGCCCATTCGGCATTCCCTCCAAGATACACGACGCCCCCGCCCAGCCCCATGCAGGGAACGGACGGGGGCAATCGCTGAGCCGCAGGGATGGCCCACCAACCTACCGGCAACGCACGAAGAGCGCCGCCGCTCTCATTGCCGTAGCCGGCTGCCATACAGCACTACCGCACCACAACCAGCTTCGTTACCGCGCGGGCGCCGCCCGCACGAAGCTCCATCAGATACGCCCCCGGGCGAAGCCCGTGCACATCAACGTCCAGCGCATACCGGCCGGTTGCCATCGGTTCGCCGCCCGCGCACCGCAGAACATCGCGGCCGTTGTTGTCGTACACGGTGATCGTTACCCGAGCATCGTCCGGCACCGAGAACACCGTGTGCGCGGTGCCGCCGGTTACCGGATTCGGCGCAACGGAGATGCGCGCGCGCGAAGCCGTGCCCGCGATGCGCATCGCCACCTTGGCCGCCCCCGCCGCGTCGTCCTCCGTCTCCAGCGAGGCAGCCGTGTACCGGCCGCTTACGCTGGCGCTGTCAAACACCACGTTGGCCGTATCGATGCGCAACCGTACGTAATACGTGCCGGAAAGCAGATCGTAGTCCTTGGTGATGATCCGATCAACAAACGCCGAGGTTGCCGCGATGCGGAATGAGTCCAACACGGCCACGGTACTCCCGCTCAATGAATCCACCAGTTCGGCCACCACATCCACGGTTGCCGCGCCGCCGCGCACGGTATCGCCAAGGAACTCTCCGCGCAGGCGGCAACCAACCGTGGTGGAATCGTGCGCATGAAACATGCCCGACCGCATCAGCGTCCGCAGGCCGTTCAGACTGTCGGCCTGCCACGGGTTCACGGTTGCCGCCGCCATCCCGGCCGGCGCCGCCGATGTAGGATCCGCTTTCCAGACGTCGTCCAGCTCCACGCTGAACGCCGCATAGGTCGAGTCGCTCAGGAGCATGACGCCTTGCCGACCGTAGGCGATATAGCCGGCCGGACGGCTCTTCGTCGCGAACTGCCGCGAGGTGTGCAACTGCGAGTAGCGGTTCGTGTCCGGCGAGGGCGGTGTCTGGTACAGCACCGAGTACCGTTGCGGCAACCGCCTATCCGACGCCGAACCGTTCGGCCGATATCCGTCTTGTACGTACCCGCCCGGTGCAACAACGTAGTTGGTGGCCGCGAACCGGATCTTCCGGCTGCGCATGTCCTCGGCATCGCCCAGGCTTTTGCGACGGTAGACCACGTTGAAGTGCGGGTTATCAAACTGATGCGCGGTATCGGCGGCTTCGTTCAATGCCGTGGTGTTCGGGAATGCCCACCGCGTGTTCGTCGGCAGGTTCATGGTGCCGCTTCGAGCAATCAGCTTCGCCTGCCCCCAGTTGGCCGGCGTTCCGATGATGTCCATGCCGTTGACCGTTGTTGTGGGTGTGTTCAGGCTCTGGAACGTTACCAGCGTCTGCCAGCGCGGCGTGCCGTATTCGTCGGTGGTACTCCGCAGCTCCTCCCACGTCACGCCGTCCAGCAGCCGGTGCCATACGTCCTGAAGTTGATCCATCGAAGGGTTGAACGCCCCGTTGCCGTTACTCAGCCGCAGATGGTTGATGTTGCCC
>CBHYLN010000260.1:0-3370 GCA_966128725.1 uncultured bacterium
TCGAAGAAGTAGCGGCGATCAGGCAAGCTCCGGATACCCGGCCGCCCGCGCCACATCGTTCACCAATACCTGCCAGCGGAGCATCAGGCGAACACGGAACACGTTGCCATTTCATCGGGCATCCGTGCAGCCCGCTCGCGCTCCCTCGGCAGTCAGCCTGCTGGCGACCAGCTTGCTGGCAACCAGCCTGCCGGCCATGCCCGATGTTACGGCTGGCAGACCAGGCACAGCGCCGGGCGCAGCGTGATCGTGCACGTGGTGCGATCGAAGCACACATCGAAGCAGCAACCAGGGGCCGGCGGAAGCGTGACGCAGCACACCGTGAAATCGCCGATGGCGCAACCGCAGGTAGCAACCGGCCCAGGAGCCACAACCGGATAGGTGATCAGCCCAAGGCTGACAACGCCGTTGATGATAAGGCCCGGGGGCGGCGTGGGAACAACAATGGTACCACCGGCGGGGATGTTGTAGATCGGGAGCGCGGCGTTGGCACGCAACGCCAACTGCGCCGGGCAATTCGGCGAAAGGTTCCGAATGGTGGTAACACCACACGGAGGATTCCATGCAACCTGCGCCTCGGCGGCAACGGCAACGATCAGCATCAACGCGGCGAAGACCGCGGCAAACGAAAATGAACGCGAACGATTCGTCATGAACTGTACTCCTGAGTGAAGTATGGATGATTGTTTCGATGCATGGGGGAAAGTCTCTGTGAGAATCGTGGATCGGTGTGGCGGCGCCCGGCAACGGACACATCAACCGGCCGCGCACGCTCCGGCGTCGTGACATCCGGGCATGGGAGGCGCCGATACAGGCTCCGCGCAAACCGGCCGGCATTGGCGCCGGCCGGTTTCGCGAATACTGATGGAACGTCCGTTACGGGCGGCAGACCGCGCAGGCGGCCGGGCGCAGCGTAATCGTGCATGTGGCACGATCGAAGCATACATCGAAGCAGCAGCCGGGGGCCGGCGGCAGCGTAACGCAGCACACCGAAAAATCACCGATGCCGCAGTTGCACGGCGCGCCCGGGGGCGGCGGCAGCACCGGATACATGATTCCGCCAAGGCTGCCAACGCTGTTGATGACAAGCCCCGCCGGCGGCGTGGCGATTCCGATTACGCCGCCGGCCGGAATATTGATCGGGGGTATCGCGCCCATCGGCGTGGTGTTGAGCACCAGACGCACCGGGCACGGCGAAAGATTACGGATGTTGGTTTGCGCGCACGGCGGGTTCCAGGCAACCTGCGCCTCGGCGGCAACGGCCACGATCAACATCAACGCGGCGAAGGCCGCGGCAAGCGTGAACGAACGCGAACGATTCATCGTGAACTGTGCTCCTGTGTGAAGTGTGGATTGATGGCTGCATCGATTGGGCATATCGCTGGATGGCGATCACGTGCGCCGGCGGCATCACATGCCACCGGCGCGCGCACAACATCGATCGGGTTACGGACGGCAGACCGCGCAGGCGGCCGGACGCAGCGTGATCGTGCACGTGGCCTGATTGAAGCACACGTCGAAGCAACAGCCCGGCGCCGGCGGCAGCGTGACGCAGCACACCGAGAAATCTCCGGGCAGGCAGTTGCATGGCGCGCCCGGGGGCGGCGGCAGCACCGGATAGATGATTCCACCAAGGCTGCCAACGCTGTTGATCACCAGGCCGGGAAGCGCGCCGATGATGACCACGCCACCAGCGGGCACGTTGATCGGCGCCATCGCCGGCACGGTGTTGAGCACCAAGCGAGCCGGGCAAACCGGCGACAGATTGCGGACGGTGATGTTCGCGCATGGCGGATTCCAGACAACCTGCGCGTCGGCCGCGGCGGCCAC
Source organism: uncultured bacterium (assembly GCA_966128725.1). GTDB lineage: Bacteria > Bacteroidota > Ignavibacteria > OLB7 > OLB7 > JAFDZV01. The sequence continues at coordinate 1,831 of CBHYLN010000260.1, forward strand.
GATCAGCATCAGCGCTGCAAACACCGCCGCTGCTGCAAATGAACGGGTGCGATTCATCATGAGCATTGCTCCTGTGAGATGTGTGAATGATTTGATTCGCAATGGGGGACAGATCCAATGGCTTCGGCCGTCGCATACGACATTCGCCAGCATCGGCGCCGGCAATCGTCGCTGGCCCGATTGCTTCACGGAGCACTTGGCCGTGAACATGCGGGCAGGCAACGGCAGTTGGGTGTAGTGCCGCGCCTGGGAAAGCCAGCACCGGACCAGCCCCAAGCTGGGAGACGATGCCTGCCCGCGCATCAACGGGGCAGGCATCGCCACGGATTCCATTCCCCGCTGTCGGGGGCTACGGCCGGCAGACACCACACAGCGCAGCCCGAAGCGTCACCGTGCATGTTGCCTGGTTGTAGCATACGTCGAAGCAACAGCCGCCGGCGTTCAGCAACACGCAGCAGGTGTGGAACTCGCCGGCAAGGCAGGCGCAGGCGCCCGGCGGGGGCGGAGGCTGCGCCGGATAGAAGTTCCCGGCCGCACTGACAACGCCGTTGATGGTCATGTTGGCGAACGGAACGGGAAACGCGGCCGCGCCAAACGCCGGTAGGTTTATGATGGGCAGGAACCCCGGCGCTGTAATCAGCCGCAATTGCGCCGGGCAACCCGTGGTGTTCACAACGTTGATAACGCCGCATGGAGGTGTCCACACGACCTGCGCATGCCCGCGGGCACTGCCCAGCAGGATGATGATGGCAACCACGGCGGCAAGCAGCCTGCCGTGAACAGGATTGATGTACGTGTTCATATATCGCTGTCCGATGTGTGAGTGAAACGATCGGGCCGGGCGCCACTGGCACCGTGGAACGCATGCCGGCTTGCTGGCCGCCGGCCGGCATGCGTGTTACATCACCATTCATGTCGCGCTTGTCGCGAGATCACGGTCGGCAAACGCCGCACAGCGCCGGGCGCAACGTGATCAGGCAGGCGGCCGGGTTGTAGCAGACATCGAAGCAGCAGCCCGATGCCGGGTTAAGCGTTACGCAGCAGGTATGCCAATCGCCGGGAAGGCACGAGCACCCACCGGGCGGCGGCGGAACCAGGGCGGGGTAGAAGTTCCCGCCAATGCTGAACACACCGCCGATTGACAGGTTCGCCACAGGCACGGGCACAACCACCGCGCCACCGGCTGGAACCAGAATCACCGCGGGAAGCGCCCCGGCAGGATTGGTGCGCAACCGTAGCTGCGCCTGGCAGTTGGTGGTATTGTTGATGGTGATGGCGCCGCATGGCGGCGTGAACACGATTTGCGCCGAGGCGCGATTGAGGCCGATGAGCGCCGCAAGCACAACAAGCGTTGCGACCACCATCGCCGAACTGGAGAGCCGGAACCGAGAGATCATCTCGTGTACTCCAAATGGTTGATGGAAGTGGGTACGTCGCAGGGATTGTCGATCACCAGGCAGCAGGGCCGCGCATCACATGCCAAGCCGTGGCACAGTTGCGCGCGATGCGCTACCGCGAGGATCGAAACTGAAGCGCCGGT
>CBHYLN010000261.1:0-3360 GCA_966128725.1 uncultured bacterium
ATGGCGATGGTGCTGGACGCCACGCGCGCCTACAACTCCGATGGCCTGTACCAGGTCTTCCAGAAGGTGCTGGGGCCGCCGCTGGAGTTCGTGGCCGCGCACATGCCGTGGTGGCTGGAGGGGTTTGGTGGATGGTTGATATGGGCCTTTCTGGTGCGCTTCGTGTTGAAGCTGCAACACCCGCCCGTGCCCGATGAAACGCCGCTCAGCACCGGGCGCATGGTGCTGGGCTGGGCCTCGTTTGCCGTGCTGGTGCTGATCTTCCCCTATGCCGGCATGTATTACCGCCCGTAGGCGCGGGCTTCCGGCGGCGTTTCGCCGGCGGCCGTTCGTACCGCAATGGCCGTGTCTGGTTCCAACAACATGGAGGAACATCGATGAGCATTCCGAACGCCGATTCCGGCACCAGTGACATCGCCGATCTGTATTCGGCCACCGCCGAGTTCTATGATAACCTGGATGTGTATGCCGGGCGACCCGATGTGGAGTTCTACATCAACATGGCGCGCCAGGAGCTTGCGGCGGCCGAACAGCGGGGCGTGCCCCGCGAACGCCTGGCCGTGCTGGAAGTTGGTTGCGGTACGGGCCGCGTGCTGGTGCCGATGGCGCGCGCCGGCCTGGAAATGGTGGGCGTGGATGTGTCGCCGGGGATGGCGGCCCGCTGCGAGCAGGCGCTGGCGCACCAGCCGGCCGATGTGCGCGCTCGCGCCGAGGTCCATGTGGCCGACATGCGGACCATGGATCTGGGGCGGACGCTCGCGATGGCCACAACGCCGTTCCGTTCGTTCCAGCACATGGTGGATGTGCCCGATCAGCTTGCCGCGCTGGGGGCCATTCGCGAGCATCTGGTGCCGGGCGGGCTGCTGGTGCTGGATCTGTTCGATCCCTGGCTGCACGCGCTGGTTGACCCCGCCCGGTTTGAGGAAAGCCCCAGCGGCGCGCCGTTTGTATTGGCCGACGGGCGCCGCGTTCAGCGCACCGAGCGCGTGGCCTACCGGGATTACGCGCGTCAGGTGATCGGCGTGGAGCTTATCTATAACGTGGAACACCCCGGCGGGCGTCTCGAGCGCGTTGTTCAGAGCTTCCCGATGCGCTACTTCTTCCGTCACGAAACCGAACACCTGCTGGCCCGCGCCGGGTTCGGCGTGGAAACCGTGTACGCCGATTATCAGCGAACGCCGTTCGGCGCGAAGTATCCAAGCGAGCAGATCACGATCGCGCGGCGCGTGGGTTAGAGCAGGCGGGATGAGAATGCGGGGTGCGTTGTGCCCCGGCAGGGCCTCGCATTCGGCATTTCTCATTTCAAATTTTCAATTTCTAATTTCTCATTCCCGACCCAGGCCAGCGGTCTCGTTGCTGCGCCCGGAGTACAACTCCAGGCGAACGATACGTAATGTTCTCCGCCTGTGCCGTTCCGGAAAACGTTGACAGGGACGAACGGCATATGGAGGAACAAAGAGCACAGTGCTTTAAGATCGGCGACGCTACAGCGTAGCGTTCCAGTTGAAAGTTGTCGGTGAGATCGAGAGTGGGAAGCATAGTATCAAAGGAGCGTGTCGGTTGTACGATGTTGGGGGGAGTTCGACGATCCAACGGTGGGTACGTGAACACGGGAAGAACCAGGTCCTAAGCAAAGTGGTGAGGATCGAGATGGCCGACGAGAGCAAGAAGCTGAAGCAGACCGAGAACAGGAGAAGGCGGAGTTGGAGCGCGCGTTGGGGAAATCGCAGTTGAAGGTGCTGTACCTGGAGGCGGTGATCGCGGAGTATGAGGCACGGTCGAAGGATCGGGTGAAAAACACCGTCTGCCTTTCGCGTACGGCGTCGGTCGGCTTCGGCACGATTCTTGGGGCTGCACCAATGGCAACCAGTCAGGATTTCGCCAACTGGGTGTGTTGGGAAGAACTGGATCCCGAGTTTCTGAAGCATGCGCTGATTCGATCGCGTGCCGAACCTCGGGAGCTTGCTACAGGCGCCACGCACAAGACGATCTACATGCCGCCGCTGGAATTGTTCCATATCTGTGCTCCTCATCGGATCTAACAGGATCGCATTGCCGTCGCGCTCAAGGAAAATCTGAGGAACCTGGAGCTACTTTCCGAAGCGGCGCCGAAGCAACGACTCGAATTGAACGCACTCCCCCCAAAAAAAATCCTCGCCCGAACGTTCGAGACGTATGCGGATTGATCGTGCCCGGGAACGGCATCACGCAGCGGGATCGAGCGGCCGTCGAGATCCTCGGTCGGTTCGATTCGGCGGAGAACCAGACCCTGCCGGCCTTCCACGTCGATCAACGAGCGGGCGAACTGCCCGCGAGCAATACGCCGGGCGACCATTTCGGTGATACCACCGAAATGGTCTGCATCCGGAGCGCAAGCATGGAGGGCACCAAGCCACGGGTACATGTGGATCGATGCGGAATCGTCCGCACGGTGTCACCACGGCGATTGCTGTCGTATTGACGAGCATGATGGCGCAACGGCGCATTCCCGTTGTGCTCACGGAACGGCCTGCCGACATTGTGACGTACCGACGGCTTTGCACAACGCCAGGCTGGCCAATTTGAGTATGTTGCCGCAGCTCCTCCTGGCCCACGCATTCGAAGTACAAGGGGGTTGATCATGCCCAGAAAAAGCATCACTCAGCGGCATCATGCCACCTTTGAGAGCATCCGTCAGTTCGATGCCAAGGGGAACGAGTTCTGGTCGGCACGCGATCTTGCGCCGCTCCTGGAGTACCAGGATTGGCGCAACTTCCTTCAGGTAGTCGACAGGGCGCGTACCGCCTGTGAAGGCTCCGGCAAACAGCGGATGACCATTTCGGTGATACCACCAAAATGGTCTCCATCGGCTCCGGTGCGCAACGGACGGTGCCTGATGTGCACCTTTCCCGCTATGCCTGCTATCTGATCGTTCAGAACGGCGACCCCGGCAAATCTGTGATCGCCAACGGCCAGACGTACTTTGCCCTGCAGACCCGGCGGCAGGAACTGGCCGACGACGAACGGTTCGCGCAGCTCAGCGAAGACGAAAAGCGGCTGGCCATTCGCAACGAACTAGCCACCCACAACAAACACCTTGCTGCCGCCGCGAAGGAGGCCGGGGTAGAGACTGGGCTCGACTACGCGATCTTTCAGGACCATGGCTACAAGGGGTTGTACGGTGGCCTGGGCAACAAGGAGATCCATGCCCACAAGAAGTTGAAGAAGAGCCAGAAGATTCTGGATCACATGGGAAGCACGGAGTTGGCGGCCAATCTGTTCCGCGCCACGCAGACCGAGGAGAAATTGCGCCGCGACAACGTGCGGGGCAAAGCGAAGGCGAACCGGAGCGCCCAGCCTACCCGGACCTCCGCTTCCTCG
>CBHYLN010000262.1:0-3307 GCA_966128725.1 uncultured bacterium
CGAGCCGTTGCCGCCGCCGCCGTAATACGTGCCATGTATATTGGGCGGCACATTGCCCGTGGAAACGGCGGCACCGCCCCCGCGACCGTCGTTATCAAACGGATGGCCCGGCCCGCCCGCGAACAGGCGCACGCTGGCATTGCCCACAACGGAGAAATTGTTGTTTGCGCGAGCCCCGTTCAACGCGGCTCCTGATGCTCCGCAACCGCTGCCGGCGCCGCCGGGAGATGGCACAATCGGGATATCGCTCAATCCGCCGGTGAAGCCGCTGCCAAGGGGCGTATCGTTCTCGCCGGGGATGTCCGGGAAGGGGAAGGCCGCCGGGCGATCCTGCCCGTATCCGCCGCCGCCACCGCCGCCCGGCCCGCCATTCTTGGCGTTGGCGCCGGTTGGGGCGCTCACCGAAATCATCGCTCCGGGATTGACCACCACGCGCCCCTTGCTCAGCACGATGCACGGCAGATATCCCTGATTGCCCTGCATGCCGGGGTCGCGGTCGGTAAGGTCAAACGTGTAGGTGCCCCCGGAGAGAATCATGGAGTCCACGATCATCGCGCCGCGTTTGGAGCGCTGCCCCATGCCGCTGCCATACACCGCCGAGCTTCCGATGACGCCGCCGCCGGAACGCGCGCCAAAGGCCTGAGGCGCAACGATGAAGAACGTGTCGAGCGGAAAGAACGTGCCCTGAACGTCGAGTTGGATGGGGACAGGCCCAAGCGGCGAGCCCGGCGGCACGAAGAACTGGAAACTCACCAGCCGCTGGTTCCAGCTTACAACGCCGGGCGATACTTTCAGGCGCTGCGTGTCGGCAGGGTTGACGCAGCGGATCCGTAACTGCGTTGGTGAGGCCAGGCCGTCGGGCAGCCGGAACTTTCCGGTTTCCGAGACCGGCGCGATAATCTCCACATAGGTATTCATCCCGGGCGTGCCGATGTCCGGGATCATATATACGACAGGCTGCGAGGCCGCTTGCGTGCCAAGGGCCAGCATCGCGAGCAGTGCAAGGGCAAACGTTCTTCTCATATTCATACCGGTTGCGAAACGCCGCGGCGCTGGCCGCGGTACCACGTGCAGACCCGGGCGGCAGGGGGCGATTGGCTGCGTGGCGAGTCGTTGGTTGGGCCGGCGAATCCGTACTTTGCGGACCGCCGCCTGCCCGCGGCGAACGCTGATCATGCCGGAAGAACTTTCCCTCCATATCGCTATCCGCCGATTCCTTGAATATCTGGAAATCGAACGGAAGTATTCGCCCCGAACGGTGCTGGCCTATCAATCCGATCTGGAAGGCGGTGCCCGTGATGGCGCCGCAAGCGGTGCGCCGGGCTTTCATGAACATTTGGTAAACGTGCTGGGCCAGGGCACGCCCGCCATCTCGGCTGTAACCCAGCGCGAGGTTCGCGGGTACATTGCCGAGTTGCATCGGCGTGGCCTGGCGCGCCGCAGTATCGCCCGCAAGCTGGCGGCCGTGAAGTCGCTTATGAAATTCGCGGTAGCCTTCGAGCTGATCGAAACCAATCCTGCGCGGCTGGTACAGACCCCGAAGCTGGAGCGGCGGCTGCCCTCGGCGCTGAATGCGGACCAGGCCGGTGCCCTGATGGCGTTGCCGGATCGCTCCAATCCCCGTGGCGCGCGCGACGCGGCCATCGTGGAACTACTGTACTCCACCGGCATCCGTCGCGCCGAGCTCTGTGGCCTTACCCTGGCCGACGTGGACATGCACCAGCGAACGATGAAGGTGCTGGGCAAGGGGGGCAAGGAACGGATTGTTCCGTTCGGGGAGCCCGCGGCGATGGCACTTGCCACCTACCTGGCGGTGCGTCCGGCTCTGGCTGCCGGCGCGCGCGCGGATGCGCTGTTCCTCAGCCAGCGCGGCGCACCGTTGGCCGGCGGCGATATCTACCGGATCGTTCGCGGGCACATGAGCAAGGTTACCGGGCAGAAGAAACGGAGCCCGCACGTGCTGCGGCATTCCTTTGCCACACACATGCTGGACGGGGGGGCCGGGCTGCGAGAGGTTGGCGAGATGCTTGGCCATGCATCGCTTTCCAGCACGCAGGTGTACACGCACGTAACAATCGAGCGCCTGAAAGAGGCCTATGCAAAAGCGCATCCGCGAGCCGATGATACTTCAAACAACACCACCCCGCCGGAACCGTAAGCCGGTTCGCCGTTCGATGCACTCGCCACCGATGCCATCGGCGCCCACCCATCCGTTGTCCCTGCCGGTGTTTCTTCCCGATTGCGTGTGTCGCCACGCCGTGACCGTTGCCGTGGCGTTGCTGATGCTGATGCTGATGGCGCAACCGCTTGCCGCGCAGATCAACGGCGACCGGGATACGGACGAAGCCGATACGCTGGTGATGCCGCTGGTGGAACGCGATCCGGATCTGTTTTCGGTGGGCATGGACTTCCACACAAGCCCGGGCGGGGGCGGGTTCTTCGACGCGTACTCAACGCTGGGTGGCACCGTGAAATCGTTGGATGCCACCGCCATGCCGTTCTTCGCGATGCGCCTGGCAACCAGCGGGCATTTCCGTGTTGTGGTGGAGGCAGGCTTCACCGGTGCGTCGTTCACCGACGTATACGGCGTACGCGATACCATGCAATCGGGGGCTGCCTCGCTGGTGGAGCAGTTCGATGCCACCGCCGTGCCGGTGATCGTGGCGCTGGAATACGCTGCCGTGCGCACGCAGTTTACCACGTATGCCGGCGCCGGCATTGGGGCCAGTTTCAACAGCGTGGAGTGGCAAACCACCTCGCGCGATGTCACGATCCCGAACTTCTATCGGCCCAGCCTGAACACACGTGGGCCGGGTTTTGCCCCGGCGGCGAAGGTGTATTGCGGCATCGACTATCGGTTCGATCGAAATTTTGCAAACGACGGCGCTGTGCGCGGGATTTTTCTTGAAGCAAGCTATCTTTTCCTGCCGCTTGTCCGCGACTATTTCGCGCCGATACGGCAGCAGGGCCGCGAGCTGAAACAGGCTCCGGAATCCAACAGCAGCATGTTGAATCTTGGCGGTGCCACGTTCACGGTTGGCGTAAACCTGCAGTTCTTTCGGCGGTGAAACAGCGCGGCGGCGAGTTTTGCACAACAATCTGGAGCAGAGGTATGACTATCCAGTTCACGGCCAGGCATTTCAAGGCACCCCACGAGCTTCAACAGTTCGCCGAGAGTGTTGTATCAGGCCTGAGTCAGGTGTACGAGGGAATCGTAAGTGCCGACATCATTCTCGAGGAGCGCCCGCACGGCGGCGGCGACAAGGTTGCCGAGGTTGTATTGCTGGTGTATCGCGAGCAACTGGTG
>CBHYLN010000263.1:0-3265 GCA_966128725.1 uncultured bacterium
CTGGGGCGGCAAGGGGGAAGTGTTCGATCCCACCCGCGAGTTCAGGGGCGTTCATGGAACGTGCTGGCAGGAAACCTTGACGGGCGGTTATTACATATGTTCGTGTTTCTACCGGTACGATCCCGAATTGCCACCCTGTGAAGGTTGCCCCGTACATGGATTCTGCAGGGGATCAGAGATAGAGACAGGACCGGGCTGCGAAAACGAGAACGACGTATGCAAGACACTGCACGCGCCGTAGCCGGTGCGTCTGAGCGCAAGGCAAACGCGCCGAACAGTTGTGTGCGTTGAATTGAGGGATGGCATGGTTGGCGGCGGGGCGCCCGCCAACCGGCGCTCAGCGCTTCAGCGTGAAGCTGAACGTGCTGCCGGTTCCCAGCTCCGACTCCACGCGCACGGTGCTGCCGTGGGCTTCCACGATGTGTTTCACGATGGCCAGGCCAAGCCCGCTGCCGCCCACCGCGCGCGAACGATCCTTGTTTACCCTGTAGAACCGCTCGAAGATGCGGCCCAGATCCTCGTGCGGGATGCCGATGCCCGTATCGCGAACCCTGATAACCGCCTCGGCCTTGCTGGCCTCCAGCTCCACGGTCACCGTGCCGTTCGGTGTGTTATACTTGATGGCGTTCTCCACAAGGTTCACCAGCGCCTGCTTCAAGCGGTCGCGGTCGCCCAGCACCTGCACGTCCTTGCGGCCGCCGGCCACCTTCAGTTCCAGATTCACGTTCGCGATTTCGGCGGTCGGCTCCAGCTCGGCCAGGATGCCCTGCAGGTATTCCACTGCGTCGAAGTAGCGGAAGCTCATCTTCATCTCGCCGGATTCGATGCGCGAGATCTCGATCAGATCGGTGAGCAGCGTGTGCAGCCTCAGCACATTCTGATGGGCCTTGTACAGGAAGTCGTCGCGTACGGTGGGGTCATCGGCGGCGCCGTCGAGCAGTGTTTCCAGATACCCCTGCACCGAGAAAATCGGCGTGCGCAGCTCGTGCGACACATTGCCCAGAAACTCGCTGCGCACACGTTCCAGGCGCTTCATCTCGGCGATATCCCCGCGCGCGCGCATGGCCGTGGCGTTTATTGCCGCCCCAAGCGCGCGCAACTCCTCAACGTTGATTTCCTCCACGGCGATCGAGCGGTTCAGGTCGCCCTTGGAAATCTCGCGCGTGGTTTCGGTCATGCGGCCGGCCACATCGGCAACGCGATCGGTGAATCGGGTAAGCCGCAGCGAGCCAATCGTGATGATCACCACAACCGCGGCCATCACAAGCAACACCGCGATCAGCGGGCTTTGCGGAAAGCCGCCGAACGTGTACAGCGATCCCAGGATAAGTATGGCCGCCGTAACGCTGCTGACCAGCGATATCGAGGCGCGCCGGGCGTGATCACGAATCGATAGGTTCATCTCTGAAGTCAGGCCTTCACCGGCCGTGCCGGGTTCGGTGTGTTGCAAGGGCATGGTTACCGTTCGCCAGAAGCGGCAAACCTACGGACACGCGGCGATACGCGCGCAATCGGGGCTGCGCCCGGCTTACGCCTGGCATGGGAAACATACATCATCGCGTTGTCGGGCATGGTGGCGTAGCAGACTGTTGAACATCGCCATCGGCGGCGTTGGCCTTCATGTCCGTTCACTGCGACGTCCGGGAACGGACGCATCGCTCGTGTTCGGGGATGGCCGCCTTGCAGCCCACTGTTGCTGGACAGTCCGGGGGGCCTTCAGGCAGTTCAACAGGCTGGTAGCTCGTTGCGGGTGCCGATCGTGGGGCCGTGGCCCGCGCTCGATCGGCACCATCATCGGCCGCCGCATGGCGGGGCCGTGCTAGCTGGTGGCCTCGTGTTGTAGGGGATGCGCGCCGGGTTCTCGGCGGGCGCTGCCCGTGAACGATTGGTTGTGCGGTTCACTCGGCGTGAGAGCGCGTGAGCGCCGCGATGCGGCCCCCCGAACACGAATGCCAGGCCGAACCTAATCGCGAAAGCGATAGCCAACGCCCTTAACGGTTTCGATCAGCTCGCTTTCGGCGCCAAGCTTTTCGCGGATCTTGGAGATATGCACGTCAACCGTACGGTCCACAACGTACACATGTTCCCCCCAGATCCTGTTCAGCAGCGCCTCGCGGGAAAACACCTTGCCGCGGTTGGAGGCAAGGAACGCCAGCAGCTCGAACTCCTTCTTCGGGAAAAACGTCTCGCGACCGCCAACCCGCACCGTGTAGTTCTGGCGATTGATCTCCAGGTTGCCGACGGTGAGCAGCTCCGGCATCACGATCGTCTCGGTGCGCACAAGCTCCGCGCTGCGGCGCAATACAGACTTGATGCGGGCAACAAGCACACGGGGGGATATCGGCTTCGACACATAGTCGTCGGCGCCAAGCTCCAGCCCCAGCACCTGATCAAGCTCGCCGGTGCGGGCCGTGAGGAAGATGATCGGGGTGGCGGCGTGTTGCGGCGTGGCGCGCAGACGACGGCAGACCTCGAAGCCGTCGATCTCCGGCATCATCACGTCGAGCAACACAAGGTCCAACGGACCGGTAACGGCAATTTCCACGGCCTTGGCGCCGTCGGAAGCCGTCTTGACGACGTAGCCTTCCTTCTCCAGGTTGTAGCGCAGGAGTTGGAGGATGTCTTCTTCGTCGTCGACAATCAGAATCGTTTTGGGCATGAATGCTAGCGTAGAACTGAAGAGGGGTCCCAGAGCACCTGAGCCGGCGAACGTCTGCCCGGGCTGTGCGCGTGATTGCTGGCCGTGATCGGTATGCATGCGCGCATTCTCGTGCGCGAGTTGCGATACCGTGTTTGGGCCGGCGTCACGCCGCGTGTGCTCCACGGGAATGCAACTTAACACCGCGTGGTGGCATGTGTGGCGCGAACGGGGGCAAAGGCGGGGTGAAGATTTGGTAACACCCCCAACAGCGTCACTGGCCCGGCTTGCGGGCGGGGCCAGCACAAATTGGAACATTCCGTGCGGGTATCGGAATCGTGGGAAGCGCGTGGTACGGTACATGCCGCGCAGTTGGGGCGGTGGTTGCCTCTCGTGGCGTACCGCACCGGCCCGCAAGGGCGGTAACTGCGCGATTTTCGGCCGCTACAATGTTTTTCAGCACGAGAAACCGCTTGCCGAAGTTGCGCGCCAATCGCTATGTTTGCGGACTTGAAATTTCTAACGCCCTGCATGGCACGGTGTTTGCCGGGCCGGAGCACGGGCTCCGCGCCGATACACACGGCCATTATCGGGGTTGCCCCGAAGACGGGGGGAAGGCTGATGGTT
>CBHYLN010000264.1:0-3255 GCA_966128725.1 uncultured bacterium
GCCCGTTGAACTGGAAGCTGCGCCTGTACGATGCCGCCAGCGGCGCGTTTGTCCGGCTGGTTGGCGCAATCGGCAACGGCATGCGGATGCTGCAGTTCAGCCCGGATGACTCGCGCATCCTTGTTGCATGCATTGACGGCGTCCGGATCTTTCATGCTCCCAGCGCCACGCCTGGCCAAAGTGATGTGTCCGATTCGTTGTGGACGATCTATGTGGATTCCAACGCCGCGATCACCGTTGGCGCGCCGCTGATAACCGCGAAACAGGGCGAGCTTGTTGGCATCCCGATATCCATCAGCGACGCGGGCGCGGCATTGGGCGCCGGGGCAACCGCGGTGACCGTAACGCTGGGATACAACGCAACCTTGCTGGAACCGGTGGGCAGCACGCCCAGCGGGACGCTGAACGGCAACCAACGGAGCATCGTGCTTACGTTGCCCTTGGCCGCTGTTGCCGATACCGTGCTTGCAGTGCTTCCGTTCCGTGCGGCGCTGGGGAACGATTCCACAACGGTGCTGGATCTCAGCAATGCCACAACCGACGCCGCCACCGTCTCCGTATCCGAGCTCGATGGATTGTTCCGCTTGAGCGATCTGTGCCGCGAGGGCGGCGCGCGCCTGCTGAACCCGAACGGCATCGCGGCGCTGAAGGTGCTGGGGCCGCGAGTGATCACCGCGTACGCCGATGTTGAAGTGGAGACGATCGAATCCGGTGGCACCAGCATCGTGCTGTACGATGCCGCCGGCCGGGAGGCGCGGCATTTTCTGGAGCAGGAGCTGCCAACCGGGCGGCATGTGATGCGGCTGGATTTTGCCGGCGTTGATTGCGGGCGGTATTTCCTTGTGTTCAGCACGCCCACGGTGCGGACGGTTGTTCCGATGGAGGTGGCACGATGATCGCACCGCGACGCACAGGCCGTTTCACCCTTCTGATGGTTGCCTGCCTGCTCTGCACGGCGGCAATTGGCGCGCAGGCGCAGGATACGCTCCGAATGCGGTATGGCCTGTTCGGCAACCTCGCATTCAACACGCACCAGGCCGATTTCCGTGCCCTTCCCGGCGTACCCAATTGCTGCCCGGTGTTCGGCAGTGGGTCCGGCACGGGCCCAAGTGCCGGTGCGCTTGTCGAGTTCCCGGTTGCGTCGTCACTGCTGCTTATGCTGCGCGCGGATTACACAGCAAACGGTGCCCGCCTCAGCGAGCGCGAGCCCGTGCGAGTGATCGTGAACGGTGTTGGCCGCGACGGCGCGTTGGAGCACTCCATCGATGCGGACATCGCCACGGTTGGCCTGCAGCCCGAGCTGGCGCTGCGCCTGGCCGGGGGACTGTTCCTTCATGTGGGCGTGCGCGGCGGTTATGTGCTGGGCGCTACCTATGCGCAGGAGGAGCGGATCGTGGAGCCCGGTGAGGCCGGCACGTTTCTGGATTCCAACGGGGCCGATTCAAAAAGCCGGATTCGCAATGTGCATGCCGGGGATATTCCCAACGCCGCGTCGTTGCTGTTGCACGGGGTTGCCGGCCTTACGTACGAGCTGCCGCTGAATGCCCGCGGCACCTGGCTGCTTGCGCCGGAACTGCGCTACGCCCTGGCGTTGAACGATGTTGTTGAGGGGCTTGCCTGGAAGCCGAGTGGGCTGCGTGTTGGGCTTGCCTTGAAGTACTCGCCCGCGCCCGAGCCACCCAAGCCCGTGCGAGCCGACACACTGTATGCCCGCGACACCGTGACGCGCGAAACGCGCGAGGTCGCCGCGCCCCGGTTGACGTTGTTGAACCGTTCGGCCAGCCTGGAGCGCATCGAGGAGCCGGCCTCGGTGCTGATGCGGGTAACGGTTACCGAGCACTATCTGCGCGAGCTTCCCGCCCCGCCGCCGATGACCTGCACGCTGGCCGTTGCCGGCGTGAACGATGAAGGCCAGGTTTCGCCGATTGCCACGTTGCGGATCGAGGAATTCCTTTCCACCGTCGCCTATCCGTTGCTCAACTACGTGTTCTTCGAGCCGGGCTCCGCCGAAATCCCCGCCCGGTACACGCGCCTTACGGCCGATGCCGCGCCGGCGTTCCGATCGCGCGAGCTTCAGGGCAATACAACGCTTTCGGTGTACGCTACGATGTTGAACATCCTGGGTGAGCGCATGCGGGCGCATCCGGCCGCGGTGCTTACGCTGCATGGCTGCAACATGGACCAGGCTGAAGAGAAGGGGAATATCGAGCTCTCGCGCAAGCGTGCCGAATCGGTGCGCGACTACCTGACGACGGTGTGGGGGATTGCGCCCGATCGGCTGCGCCTGGAGGCCGGCAATCTTCCGGAGAAGCGCTCCAATCCGCTTACGCCAGATGGCCAGGGCGAAAACCGGCGCGTTGAAATTGCCTCCACCGTGCCCGATGTGCTGGATGTGCTGCTGATCAACGATACGGTGCGCACGTCCTCGCCGCCGATTGTGCGCCTGATGCCCACGCTGGTATCGGCGCATCCGGTAACCGCGTGGGAGCTTACCGTTGCGCAGCGCGGAACGGTGCTGAAGCGATTTGCCGGTGAGGGCGCACCGCCGGCGAACCTGGATTGGGACATAGCCAACGATCCGGCCCACACCCCACGGTACAGCGAACCGCTGGCCATAACGTTCACCGCGTCGAACGCGAAGGGCGAGCAGACACGCTGCGAGATGGCATTGCCCACCGAGGCCATCACCATCAGCCAGAAGCGCCAGAATCGTGTGGGCGATTACACGATCGACCGCTATAACCTGATCCTGTTCAGCGTAGGCGCGGCAGTGATAACGCCCGCCAATCAGCGCATCATCGATCTGATAAAGCGGCGCCTTGAACCGACTTCCACGATCACCGCCGAAGGGTTTGCCGATCGGTCCGGAAGCCCGGCATCCAATCAACAGCTATCGGCGCTGCGCGCCAAGGCAACGGCGCAGGCGTTGGGCCGGCCGGATGCGGTTGTGCGTGGCATCGGCGAATCGCGTCTGTTGTTCTCCAACGACACACCCGAGGGCCGGTACTATTGCCGAACGGTGCAGATCATGGTGAAGACGCCGATACGGTAAGCGTATCCGGCGGCATGCGGCAGACAACACACGAGGCCATCAGGTTCGCAGTGCGACTCTGATGGCCTCGCTGTTTCGGGCCTGGCGTACCATCCGCCCACAGGGTGCGTGGGCGGTGTGGAAGCCCGATGTTCCCAAGTGGTTCGTCTCACGATGCCGTCTTCACGATGCCGTCTTCACGATGCCGTCTTCACGATGCCGTC
>CBHYLN010000265.1:0-3197 GCA_966128725.1 uncultured bacterium
GCGCCGGCGGGCAGTTCTCGCTGCAGATGCGGGCGCCCGACGGCATGACATATCCCTGCCATGGAACCGTTCGCGAGGTGGCCGCCCCGGAACGCATTGTCTACACAGGCGAGGCGCAGGACGGGCATCCATGTGGCGGTGGGCTGCCGCCGCGATCCACCGTCACGATTACGTTCGACGAGCAGGACGGCCGTACCACGATCACCATCGATACGCGTATGGCCTTGCCGGCCGATCGCGACGCGGCCGAAGGCGCCGGATTCGTGCCGGGCTGGACAACCTGCCTGGATCGATTTGCCGAGGTGCTTGCCGGCCACAATCAGGGGGCGGGCCTGTAACCCGCGGCCGGTCCCCGTGCTTGCGCAGTGCGCCGGCGCTGCCTGTATGGGGCAGCGCGGGTATTGACTGCACGCGCGCGCCGAACCCGGTGTGAGAACATTGGAACAACAATACATCAGCAAATGAAGGATCGAGCGATGAGACAGGCACGAATGCTTGCGCTGCGGTATGCGGCGATCTCGGTATGCGCTGTGGCCGCGGCCGTTTCCACGGCGCACGCCGCCGGCCAGTACGCCGATATCAACGGACTGCATATGTACTACGAAGTACATGGCACCGGAAGCCCGGTGGTTGTGTTGCACGGCGCGTTTGGGTGGGCAATCGAATATCCGGACCTGGCGAAGAACCACACGGTGATCGCCGTTGAGCTGCAGGGGCACGGGCATACCGCCGATGTGGATCGCCCGCTGACCTACGAAAAGTTGGCCGACGACGTTGCCGCATTGTTGCAACAGCTCAAGATTTCCAGTGCCGATTTCTTCGCCTACAGCATGGGCGGCAATGTTGCGCTCTGCCTGGCGATGCGCCATCCCGCGCTTGCGCGGAAGGTGGTGATCCTTGGTTCGCATGCCGGCAGTATCGATCAATCCTACAACCCAGAGGTCGCCGCCCAGTTCAAGGGGCTCCCGGCGGACTTCGCGCCTCCCGTGTTGAAGGAGCCGTACGACCGCATGGCGCCAAACCCCGCGGCCTGGCCCGTGCTGGTCCGGAAGATCAAGCAGATGGGGCTTTCCTTTGCCGGCTTCGCCGAAAAGGATCTGCGAGCCATCGGCGCTCAGGTGCTCATCATGCTCGGCGATCGCGACGGCGTGAGCCCGGAGCATGCCGTGTGGATGTATCGCGTGATTCCGCACGCGCAGCTTGCCGTATTTCCCGGCGGGGATCACTTCCTGCTGTTTACCAATACCGGTGCCGTGCTTCAGGCGGTCTCCACATTTCTGGATGCGCCGCCGGCGCAGCAACCAACCGAGGGGGCAAAGCAATGAACGCAACGTCCTACCGAACCGATACCGCCGGCGCCCCGGTTGCCGAGTTGGTGATCACCCGTCTGCTTGATGCGCCACAGGCGCTGGCCTTCAAGGTCTGGACCGATCCGGCGCATGTTGCGCAGTGGTGGGGGCCGCGCGGCTTCACCAATCCCGTGTGCGAGCTGGATCCCCAGCCCGGCGGCCGCATCCGCATTCACATGGTGGGCGATGACGGTACGGTGATACCCGTTGATGGCGTTGTCAGCGAACTGCTGGCGCCCGAGCGCTTCGTGTTTGTTACCACTGCGTTTCCCGACAGTGATGGCGTGCCGCAGATCGAAGTGCTGAACATCGTCACGTTTGCCGACGAGTCCGGCAAAACCCGGATGACGCTTCGCGCGCTTGTCATGCGCGGTACGCCGGATGTGGCCGAGTCGCTGGCCGGCATGGAGCAGGGCTGGAACGAGAGCCTGGACAAGCTGGAGGAGGAACTGGCGCGCGTGCAGGAGGAAGAGGCGTGAACACTGTGATATCCCGCGACGGCACGCCGATCGCGTACGACCAGGTGGGCAGCGGACCGCCGGTGATCATGGTGGGCGGTGCGATGAGCTATCGCGCGTTCCCCATCTTCCAGAAGATGAACGGGCTGATGGCCCCACGGTTCACGCACATCATGTACGACCGCCGCGGCCGGCGCGACAGCGGCGACACAGGGCCGTATGCGGTTGAGCGCGAGGTGGAGGACTTGGAGGCGTTGATCAACGCGGTTGGCGGCGCAGCCCATGTGTGGGGCCTTTCCTCCGGAGCGGCGTTGGCGGCGCATGCGGCCGCTGCCGGCCTCAACATCCGCAAGCTGGCGCTGTTCGAGCCGCCCTACATGGTGGGCACCGTTGGCCATCGGCCGCCGCACGACCACCGCGAACAACTGGAGCGGCTTGTGGCGGCCGGCAGACGTAGCGATGCCGTGAAGTTCTTCATGGCCGATATGATCGGCATCCCCGGCTTCTTCGTGGCGATCATGAAACTGATGCCCATGTGGAAGAACCTGAAGGCCGTGGCACACACGCTGCCATACGATGCCGCGGTGATGGGCGATTTCTCGCTGCCTGCCTCCATGCTTGCATCGATCACAACCCCCACGCTTGTGGTGGGCGGCGAGAAAAGCCAGGAGGTGCTGCGCAACGCGGTGCGCGCGGTTGCCGATACGGTGCCGAACGCGCGCCTGGTGATGCTGCCGGGGCAGAGCCACAACGTGTCGATGCCGGTGCTGGCGCCCGTGCTCACGGAGTTCTTCGGCGGCTGATCCCGCGGCTGTATGGCCCCGCGCACTGCGCGGGCGGCCACGGCAGGGGCCCCACCAACGCGCCGCAACAGAGGTGCGCGTTGGGAAACGATTTCACGATTCAACAACCGAGTACCAATCATGGCAATCGAAACATCATTGCACGGCGCACCGCTTCGGCGGCGGCCGGCGGGGCGGAGCCATCCCGCAATCGAGGATGCGGCCCCTGTTTCCACGGCGCGTCTGTGGGTCGGTCGCGCGCTTACGGGCCTGCCCGCGCTGTTCATGCTGGCCGATGGCATCGGCAAGGTGCTGCTGCTGCAACCGGTGTTGGAGGGGTCCGCACGTTTGGGGTATGGCTCGGGCACGGTGTTCGCAATCGGCGTGGTGGAGATCATCTGCGTTGCGCTGCATCTGATCCCGCGCACCTCCGTTATCGGCCTGCTGCTGCTTACGGCGTTCCTTGGCGGCTCCACCGCAACACATGTGCGCATCGGCGATCCGTTCTACTTCCCGGTGATGATGGGCGTGCTGCTGTGGGGTGGGCTGGTGTTGCGCGAGCGCAGCGCCAGCAGGTTTCTGGTACGATAGGCCTGCCTCTGGCGGCC
>CBHYLN010000266.1:0-3085 GCA_966128725.1 uncultured bacterium
TTGGGCATGCGACACGATAACCGGCACTGTCGTTGCCGCCTGGCACTGCGAATGTTGAACTCGACGGGTTGGGCATGCGACACGATAACCGGCACTGTTGTTGCCGCCTGGCACTGCGAATGTTGAACTCGACGAGTTGGGCATGCGACACGATAACCGGCACTGTTGTTGCCGCCTGGCACTGCGAATGTTGAACTCGACGAGTTGGGCATGCGACACGATAACCGGCACTGTCGTTGCCGCCTGGCACTGCGAATGTCTAACTCGCACGAGCCGCGCATGCCTGACTCGTGAACAAGTCAGGCATGCGCATATGGTTGCCTCGCCCCGCAACTACTCCAGTCCTGGCTCATCTCCGCCGCCGAGCCCGTCGGTAATCCAAACCTTCAGGTCGTTACCGGTTTTGTGAATCTCCACGCCCAGCAGGGTGATTGGTCCATCGGTGTACTCGAACGATACATCCTGCACCACAACGCCCCCCACCCTGTTCTTCCAGTGGATAATGTCGCCTGGCTCCAGCAACGAGCCGAACTTCTGAAGTCGGCGCAGCGTGACATCGGCCGTGCAAATGTCTGCGCCGGGCGTTGCCGGTATTGTGCCGGTGCCGGCGTCGTTATACCACTTCAGGTCGGCCCGGTATTGCAGCGTTATCCGCCATTCGGCCACTTTGTCAACGATGCTCGCATCATCCCAGTCCAGAAAGCCGTTGATGCTGCCGTAATCCGGATCCTCCGTGTTGCCGTCGTGAACAACCTCGTTGATCGAGCAGTTGCTGAAGGCCGGATACGAGAGCTTCAGGTTGTAGCGCAACAGATCCGGCTCCCAGCTCGCCCACTTCCGCCCGGTGTTGCCGGTGTGTGCACGCCCATCCCAGAAATAATGCCCGCCCAGCCGGTTGGTGTTCACGGAGTTGTAGTAGGCAAGCTTCTCCGTCCATCCAACCACGTCATCGCTGCGGCCGTTCACCGCGAAGATGATCGGCAGGCTGCGTTCGTAGTTGCGCGTTGCCATCACGTTGCAGTCGCGGACCTCGTAGATGGACAGTGTTTCGCCGGCATCGGCTGGGTCTGGAACGTCCGTCTCCAGGTTGGTTGCAACCGTGCCCCAATATGTGTTGAACTCGGCGCGCTTGGCCGCAGTGTCGAATGCGTCCTGATAGAAGTTGTACGCCAGCCCCTGCCAGTCCAGAAGCTCGGCGAAGTTCATCTTCGGTACCGAGAGCGTTGCCGCGGCGAAGCGATCCGGATACACCATCGCCACCGTCAGCGCGCCGGCGGCGCCCATGGAGCCACCGTCCAGATAGACCATGCTGTCGGCGATGTTGAACGTTGCAAGCGTCCAGTCCAGCGAGTGCATGATGCGCTTCAGCGTGTAGCTGCGGATGATGCCGGAGAGCGGATTGGCGTTATCGTCGCTGGTGATATCGAAGTTCTCGTGGTATCCAAACCAGCCTGTGCGGCCGCCACTGTTCGGCAGGAAGTCATCAAGGGCAAGCTGCCATGTGTTGAACGGAAGCTTGGCGGTCACGTGGTCCGTGTAGTTCCCGTAGCCCGTATGCATGCGCACAATCAGCGGATGTTTCTTGCTCGGGTCCGTATCGGCAGCAGGCGGTTCGGTAAGCGCGAAGCACACCGGGAAACAACCCGCGTTGGTCATGATCGGGTAGGCCGGCTGCGACTTCCCGGTAAGGAACTGCGTATAAACATGCACAACGTTGTTCTTGGTTGCCACAGGGTCCACAATGGTGCATTGTAGTACGGGTTGCGGGTCGGCCACGGTTTCAACAACTCCCGTCGCCGTGCTGTTCTTGTTGGCCTCCAGGGTGGTGTACTCCGTGCCATCGTACAGCACCGTTACCGCGTAGTAATAGGTGCCGTTCTCGGGCGTAGTGGCCACGAAGAAGCCCTTGGTGGTTGCAAGCGGATCAACATCCGACTTCAGCCTGAACGTGGCCGGCTGGCCCGGCAGAAACGTGCGCGGGTTTGTGGCCGAGTTCTCCGACGCCGTGCCCAGATACTCCACACCGGCGCCGGCAATGTCGGTAATCGCCGAGCCCGACTTACGGTACACCTTGTAGATCACCGGCGACTCGGCCGTGTTTGTCCAGGTGATGAACGCCTGTCCATTGCGATACTTCACGTTGATGGCCGTTGCCTTTGGTGTCGCCAGAAGCTGCTGCGAGGCCAGAAGCACAAGGCCCAGCACACATACAATCGTCCGTTTCATACTGCCTCCGTTTCGTTACCTGTGTAATGGGGGGACCGAGGCGTTAGTGCCCCATGTCACATGCAGGTTCCCGGATAAGTATGCAGTGTCCTCCGGAAGGGGAGGGGGGCGGAAAGAGATTCCGTTATTGCAATTCATAAACACAATCAATCTTTTCCAATACCTATACTCCCTTCCACCTCCCCATCATCAAGTCTCCACCATGTAATTACCACGCATGAAATACTACGAATCCGCACGAACGCGACCGGTGGCAAGCCGGCCGCGTTTGCGATCGTTAATCGAGTGCCTCAGCGGCTTCCCCTTACACAGCACGTTCGTGTGTGCGATGCCCAAGTATACGCATGGCCTAACGCTGCACGCTGACCCGTTCGCCGTATGTGCGCGGGCCGTTCGAAACCGTGAGCAAGTAACTTCCACTCGGAATGCCAGAGACGTCAAATGTGAGCCTCTCCCCCGCCGTTTCAACCTGGGTTTCGCGAAGCGTCACACCACGCACATTCACCAGTCGCACAACAAACGGGCCGATGGATGTCGCTGGCAATTGGAGTGTGATCAGCGATTGCGAAGGGTTCGGCACAATCGTGAATGCCAGGGATTGGCCCGGTGCGTCGATGCCCGACGTTGACGTCGTCGACTCGCAGCAATACAGTTTTTTGAACATGCAGATGTCGTCGGCACTCAATTTGCGGCGTTCGGAAATCCAGTCAAACGGATACCCCTGCATGTACATGATGGAGCTTGGATGCGCGCAGATGGATTCAGAATTGTCTGGGTTCTCGCTGTGATTAAATCCCAGCCAGTGCCCAAGCTCGTGCAGAAACATGCTGTAGGCGTCGATGTACAAATAGCCTTCTTG
>CBHYLN010000267.1:0-2862 GCA_966128725.1 uncultured bacterium
GGGGGTTAAGTGCGTGCGCTACATCGTGCGGGCTTGTGGGTATGTCGACATCCCTGTCGTTACGCTGTTTGCGTTATCAACAGATTTGTGGACGCGGCCGCAGAGCGAGGTGTCGGTGCTGATGAACATCCTGCTCCGGTTCCTTCGGCTGGAGGAGGAAGAACTGAGCCGCAACAACGTGCGGCTGAATGCCATCGGCAATCTGAACTCGCTGCCGAAGCCCGTGCAGAAGCAACTGTACCGGAGCATCGAACGCCTGAGCGGCAATACCGGCCTTACCCTGACCCTGGCGCTGAGCTACAGCGGCCGGTGGGACATCCTTCGCGCTGTACAGACGTTGGCGCTGGATGTGCGCAGCGGCAAGCTCTCGCCGGAGGATATCTCCGAGGACCTCTTCCGCACCTATCTGACAACGGCGGCCATGCCCGATCCCGACCTGATGATCCGCACCAGCGGTGAGCTTCGATTGAGCAACTTCCTGCTCTGGGAAATGGCCTACGCCGAAATTCATATCGCCCCGGTTTACTGGCCGGATTTTCGTCGCCGCAGCCTCTACAGCGCTTTGGCGGACTATCTGCAGCGCGAGCGTCGCTTTGGAAAAACGAGCGACCAGCTTGGCGAGTCCGCCGAGCCACAGAGGAATTACGTTCAGAAGATCATCGATGCGTTTACCCGTCAATAGTGGTTCGAACATGTGGGCGGCCTGGATTGTGGTCGTTGGGTTCATTGTGGTGGGCCTGGCGCAGCCGGCGCATTCGCAGACTCCGGAGGAGCCACCAAGCTACACGATCCGTGATATCCGGGTGGAGGGGGCGGTTACCTCCTCGCCGTCGGCGATTATCTCCATCAGCGGCCTGCGCATCGGGGATGTGATCACCCCGAGCACCGATATCTTCTCCACGGCCATCCGCAGTTTGATGGACCGCCGGTTGTTCTCCGATGTCCGCATCTTCTCGGAGAACGCGGTGGGCAACCAGGTGGTTGTTGTGATTGTGGTGAAGGAGTATCAGCGCGTTGCCGCCGTACGATTTGTGGGCAACGAGGAGCTGAGCGAGAAGGATCTGCTGGATCTTTCCACGATCCGCCCGGGCGATATCGCCGCCCCGTACGAGATGGATCGCACGCGCGCCAAGATCCGCAAGAAGTATTCCGACGAAGGGTATCTGTTCACCAAGGTCAGCGTCACGCCAACGCCGTCGGCCGATTCCGGACGTATCGACCTGCTGTTCACCGTGGAGGAAGGCCCCGAGGTCAGCATCGGCTCGGTGCATTTCAGCGGCAACGTGGCCTACGATGCCTCCGATCTTTCGGGCGCGATGGACCACATCCGCGAGAAGTCCTGGTGGCAGTTCTGGCGTTCCTCGAAGTTCGACCGCACGCAGCTCAAGGACGACGAGAAGAAGCTGATAGAGTTCTACCGCACCAACGGCTTCATCGATGCCGAGATCACGCACGACTCGATCGGCATCAACCGCGAAACCGGCCGGGCCGACGTGTTCATCGACCTAAAGGAAGGCGACCGCGCGTACCTGCGCTCGCTGACGATTGTTGGCAACACGGTGTACCCATCCGATGTGCTGCGCCGCCGCCTTGACGTGGAGACCGGCACCGCGTACGATCAGATCCGCCTGCAGAAGAACCTTACCGGCAACGAGGAGCAGACCGACGTCCGCTCCATGTACCTGGATAACGGCTATCTGACGTTCGATGCCCGGATGGAGGAAAAGCGCGTTACTGCCGACTCGGTGGACGTTGTGATCCGCATGAACGAGGGCGGGCAATCGTCGGTGCGGTATGTGTCGATCGTTGGCAACACGAAGACACGCGACAAGGTGATCCGGCGCGAACTGTACACGCGCCCCGGCGACACGTTCTCCAAGGCGGCGGTGATCAGGTCATTGCGGAACCTTTCCAGCCTGAACTATTTCAACCCGGAGCGCCTGCAACCGAACGTTGAACCGGTGGATGCCACTTCCGTTGACATTACCTACAACGTGGAGGAGCGCCCCAGCGATACGTTCAATGCGTCGCTCGGGCTCAGCTCGCAGGGCCTTACCGGCATGCTGGGCGTTTCGTTCAACAACTTCTCCATTCTGGAGCCGTTGAACGGTGGCAGCGGGCAGGTGTTGAACTTCAACTGGGAGTTCGGCTCGTACGTGAACACGTTCCTGCTTGGGTTCACCGAGCCGTGGTTGTTCGACGATCCCACGTCGCTGGGCGCGTCGATCTCGTTCCAGACCCGCGACCTTGTGGACTACAAGCTGGAGCAGGCCGGCGGCACGGTCAACATCGGCCGCCGCCTCTCGTTCCCGGACGATTACTTCCGCGTTGACGGCGGTGTGTCCTTCCGCAAGAACCGTATCCTTGGCGATGCCACGCGCAGCGTGTACTACAAGAACGGTACGGAGCTGACGCTTTCGGCAACGCTGTCGCGTTCCAGCGTCGACAACCCAACGTTTCCAACATTCGGCTCGCGCTTTATATTCTCGAACACCGTGGCGGGCCTGGGCGATGCGAAGTACAGCAAACACGAGCTGCATTTCGACTTCTATTCGCCGCTGGCGCAGCTTACCGAATCCAACCCGCTGGTGCTGCTGCTCTCGAACGAGTACGGGTTCCTGAACGATTACGGCCCGCTGGAGCACATCCCACCCTCGGCGTTTTATTCGATGGGCGGCACCGGCATCGGCGGCTACAACGTGACGCCGCTGCGCGGGTACCTGGATGGCTCGATCGGTCCGGTTGGCAGCGATCGCATTCCGATCGGCAAGCTGTACACCAAAGTAACCAGCGAGCTTCGCGTGGGTATATCACTGAACCCGATCCCGTTGTACGCCCTGGTCTTTGCCGAAGCGGGCAACG
>CBHYLN010000268.1:0-2807 GCA_966128725.1 uncultured bacterium
CCGGGCTGGGGGCTGGGTTGCGTGTTGGTTTCCATGCGATACCTAATTGCGTGAACCTGGGAACGCGGCCGGTTGCGGCCGGAGCAATATAGGGCGCAGGGGTCGAGCGGGATGCGAGCGCACGGCTGATCATGAGCGATACGGTGGCACTTTCGGACTTGGCGCGACAAAAATCAATTGTACATCTCAGCGCTCATACAAGGTCCGAGAAACAATCCCCAGCGGGCCATCTCCATCCATGTATCTCAATAAAACATAGGGCTTGCGCAAGGCAATACGTATCACATATATTCGACAGTGGTACAGTCTTATTGCATACTTATCGGCAGCCCTTGGATCAGAATTTCATTAACAGAATGAGGGCCAGATGTTCATGAACAATCGAAGCCTCCGACATGCAATCGCCCCACTGGCGGCGATTGTCGCACTTACGGCAGCAGCACCACACGCCGCCGCACAGAACGAAAGTGGACGCAGACCAATCAACAAGGAACGGTTTGTCGCCGCGAAGCTCTGGTACGACACTACCACCGCATTGTATCATCACACATTCCCGATCCTCCAAAGTCTGCCGCCGCTGAACAGCGGGATGCCGTGGGATGTAATGGCCGCATACATCGTGGCCGATTCGATCGCCCGGTTCGACGCAACAAACATGGTCGAGCGGGGCTTGCGCTTGGCTCGCACGCTGAACGACACGATACGGGGCATCGCCCGGTATCTGTATGCGATGGCGGACTATAACCCCGTGTTGCTCAAGCAGTACGGTATCGAGGTCAGCCTGGATCGCGGAAATCGATATCACGCAAGCATACTGGCAATTGCACAGGAAGCGAAGGAGACGATCTGGCAGGCAACACCAAACCGTACGGACGCACGAGCGCTGTTCTCGGGCATCCAGGCGGATTACATCCTGCGCGTCCATATCATCGCCGTTGACTCCATGGTCTATCGGCAAGGAACCTACACGGACGGATCGTATGTGTACCGCGTCACATGTGTGGTACTGGATACGTTGAAAGGGCGAGTGTTCCCATCGTGTACCGGTGACGCCGACAACCGCGATGCTGCACAGCAGGCTTCAGCAGGCTCGTGCATTCAGTTTCTCTACACCGCGAAAACCTGGTGGGATCCAAATGCGACGGACATGGCGCTCACCAATCGTAATCACGGCGGGCTGGCCTTCGCGCGCGATTCCGCCTTCTGTACCGGCGCCATCGACAGCACCTTCCGCATGCGGACCGGCCAGGAAGCCATCGTGTTTCTTTCCTACAGAAATCACCTGTACGACTCCACCCACGATCACATCCAGCTCGACCTCGACCCTCTGGCCTCGTTCGGCGCATTGCCCATCATCAACGGCCGTGTGCGCGACGTGAACCACTTCTGGACAAACGATCTCTGGACGGACTACCCGGCCTGGCGGCTGCGTTTTCTGGCAATCCGCAACCAACTGCTCACCGGCAGTTACTGAACACCGCCATCACTTTTCAGCAATACCAATGAAATATCTTCCATTTCTGATCGCGATGATGTGGGCTACGGGCGTGTGTGCTCAGCCCAACACCGTCACTACGCCCCCGTGTACCGATGAATGGTGTGTCGATGCCGAGTTCAACTACTTCTTCTGTGATCCGGTAACCGGTAAACGGAAACTTCGATGCTCCTCCGACCCCAACAACGAAACCGATCTTGCCCCACAGAAGCAGGCGATCCCGCTGGCACTTTGCCCTGAGTTGAAAAGCAATACCCAGTATTCGAGGATCGGGTTCGCAATCGACTCCAATCCGCTGGACCCCACAATCTACACCGTGTTCGACATCGACAATCTGGAGCAGCGCCTGGCAGAGGCCGCAGCGGCTTGGGCAAGGCTGTGCCCCTCGCAAGGGCCTGACGCCGAACACCCCTATTGCTGCCTGCGGATCCGATGGTCAACAAACCCGGATGACATGCATGGTTACCCGGGAGCGCCGGCGGTAACACACGCGGAGCTACCACCCGGCGGCTCACCTCATACAAACTGCCAGGTGGACTGCAACGGATCGGAGATCGTTATTAATCAGAACGTTGTCTACACCGATCCTGACAGACAACTCCGTCCTCGGAATTTTCTCTATACAGAATCGAACGCGCCGGCGGTGATACCAACCGAAGGGTACGCCTATGTCGATGCATATAGCATGTTTCTGCACGAGCTGGGTCACTGGTTGGGGTTCAGCCACAGCGACGGCGAAGACACCCGGCATAACATTTGCGAACACACGGGCTCGATCATGGAGATAGGATCCGATTATCCGGCACAGTGGATTAATCGCCGCCGTGACCTTAGCCCGGATGATGTCTGCATGTTCAAGAAGCTGTATTGCTGCGGCAACACAACCAAGCATTCGGAGGTAGCATACTCGGCGGATGGCCCTGTCTTCGCGGTTCTGCCCAACCCGGCACGGCACTCGCTGGTGGTAAAGTTCTCCAATGACTGGCGCCCACGATCCGGCGCAACGCTCCGACTGGTCGATAATGTCGGGGCAACCGTGCTGACGCTCCCCTGCCCCACCGATGCCACCGAGCTTACCGTAAACGTATCAACTCTGCCGACGGGCACATATATGCTTGTAATCAGCGAGCAAATACGCGCCCGAGGGGAGAAGGTTATGCTGGGCGAATAGTGATTCGTTACTCCAAAGACATTCACCGCACTCGACGTTCTGCGCGAGCCAATCATCAAGATCCGCGCGGAACGTCCCGGGCAAGCCCACAGCCAACCCCACCAACAACAAAGGGCGCCCATCAAGGCGCCCTTTGCGTTA
>CBHYLN010000269.1:0-2769 GCA_966128725.1 uncultured bacterium
CGACCGAGGAGGTGATCGTTGACATGAACACCGACGGGCAGCGCGCGGTGATTGCCCGCCATGGGAAGGGGGGACGCGGGAACACACACTTTGCCTCGGCCACCAACCAGACACCGCGAAGCGGCGAGCGGGGCAGGCCGGGCGAGGACCGGCGCGTGTTGCTCGAGCTGAAACTGCTGGCCGATGTTGGCCTGGTCGGGTTTCCGAACGCCGGCAAAAGCACGCTTATCGCCACGATCAGCGCCGCGCGCCCCAAGATTGCCGATTACCCGTTCACCACGCTGGTGCCCAATCTGGGCATCGTGCGTGTGGATGAAGGCGAGTCGTTCGTGGTGGCCGATATCCCGGGGTTGATCGAGGGGGCCAGCGATGGCCGTGGCCTTGGCCTGCAGTTCCTGCGGCATGTGGAGCGCTCCGGCGTGCTGTGTTTTCTGCTGGATGGGCTTTCGGAGGATCCCGTGGCCGACTACACAACGCTGACCACCGAGCTTGAGCGGTACAACCCGGAGATGCTGGCCAAGCGGCGTCTGGTGTGCATCACCAAGGCCGATACGATGACCGAGGAGCGGCGCGCCGAATGCGAGGCGATGCGTTTCAACGGGATTGTGCCGTTGGTGATCTCCGCGGTTGCCGGTATCGGTGTGGACCTGCTGGTGCGCGCGCTTTCGCGCGAGCTGAAGGAGTGGCGGAAGGATTTGTAGTCCACGGCAATTGCACTCCGCGTATTCGTCCCGTTAATCACAACGGATATCCAGCCGATGAGCCTCCCGTTTCAACGCCGTATCCTTACGCGCCGCCGGCTTGCCGTGGCGCTGCTGGTGTCGTTGGCGGCCCTGGCCCTTGCCGGCGTTGCGGCGCTGCTTGTTGGGCAGCAGAGCGTTTTGCCGGGCGACCTGTGGGCGCTGGCCACCGGAACCGGCCACGATCCATCCATCCGTACCATCATCGTTGATATTCGCCTGCCGCGCATCGTGCTTGCGATAAGCGCCGGTGCGGCGTTGGCCGGTGCCGGGGCATTGTTCCAGGCGTTGCTGCGCAATCCCCTGGCCGAGCCCTACATCCTGGGCGTATCCAACGGCGGTGTTGTTGGCGCCATCATCGGATATCTGCTTGGCGCCGGCCCGTTTGTGCAGCCGTTGCTTGCGTTCGCCGGCGGGGCGATCGTGGTGGCGGTGGTGCTCGGCATCGCGCGCGGCACGTATGGGCTGCGATCGGAGTCGATGCTGCTGGGTGGGGCAATGGTGGCGGCAATCGGCAGCGCCATCATCTTCCTGCTGTTGCATCTGCTTGGCCCGCAACTTCGCAGCGCGATTCAATGGACGTTGGGCGATCTGAGCACGGCGCAGGCGGGCGTTGGGTATGCCTCGGGCATCCTGTTCGTGCTGCTGCTGGCGCTGTCGCTTGGCTCGGGCAACGCGTTGAACGCGCTTTCGCTGGGCGATGAGGAAGCGGCAAGCCTGGGCATGGATGTTCCGCGCGCGCGCGGTGTTGGCTATCTGGTTGGCTCGTTCATCGTGGGCGTCACCGTCGCGTTCTGTGGCGCAATCGGCTTTGTTGGTCTGGTGGTTCCGCACATCGTGCGCCGGCTGGTTGGCCCCGATCACCGCGTGATGGGCCCGCTTGCGGTTACCGGCGGGGCGCTGTTCCTGCTGGGGTGCGATACGGCCGCACGGTCGCTGATGCCGGCGCTGGATTCCACCGGCAGCGAACTTCCCGTGGGCGCGGTTACGGCGCTGCTTGGCGCGCCGATGTTCATCTACCTGCTTCGGCGCGGCGCGGCCAGTGCGGAGTAGCCGGATCGCGGGCCCTGGGTGCGGCGGCCTGCTCGCCGGACTGTTCGTCGGGCCACGAACCGTATGATATATGTTGCCACAACAATACGCTTGCGTACGCCTTGGGTGTTGTTGTACCTTTGTCCTTGAGCTGAGCGATAGCCATCCCCTGGTTGTTGCACAAGACGCTCACAGCTGGTCTGTCCCCATGACCGGCTTTTTTTTTGCCCCACACCCGTACGCTCTTGCCGCCATAATCGTTCCAGCCCGGCGAACCCGTTGATGATGCTTCCGGAACAAGGTGGGCGCTGCCTCGTCAACAATCGCGTTGCGGCCGGTGCCGCGGCCGTGCCTCGCGGATTGGCCGTCCCGATTACCGCCATGTTCAACCCGTCGGTTCGGTTGATTGCAATCGCGGCCGATGGTGTATATTGGCAGCCGTTCACAGGATATCAACAGGCATTCACGTAATTCCTACAGACAACGCATGTCGCGTCCGAACCCTTCTCCCGTAAAGCGCACCGCGCCGATCCCTTCCCGCACCGTTGCCGGCAAGCCCAGCCCCGGCCGTTCGGCGAAGGCGTTCGCCAGCAATGTCACGTTCGGTTTTCCCTGGACCAAGATGAACGTTATCGGCATTGTGGCCGGTGTCTGCATCGTGGTGATCGGGTATCTGCTGATGTCCACGGCGATCTCGCCGGACGTTGCCAACAACGACGGTGTGTGGAACAATTCCAGCGCTGTCAGCATCGGCCCGATTCTGTTGGTGATCGGCTACTGCGTGGTGATCCCGTTCTCGATCTTCAAGCGCTTTGGCGCCAGCCAGGATGAGAGCAACGATGCCGGCACGGCCGCGTAACACCGCATCGCCAACCCGCGCGCCGTTTGCCGATGTGTTGTACAATCCAAATTGAACCTGTTTGAATAGAAGCGGGCGGGGGGGGTCCCCCCCGGGCCCGGGGGTGTTTTTTTTTGTGTGGTTTGGGGGGGGGGGGGG
>CBHYLN010000270.1:0-2741 GCA_966128725.1 uncultured bacterium
GGCATTGTTTAATTCGCGGCTGCTTTGGGCGCCCCCCGCCGGCTCGGCTTCCAGAAAATATCGGCGCAGCGCGGCCCGGAAGGAGATGCCCTCGTTTACGTCCAGCGCGAATGCGGAGTCGTACAGCCGCGCCGCCGCAGGCAGGTTGCCCAGCGCCCATCGGGCGTCGCCCTGCTCGATCAGATAGGGAACAAGCGGGTAGCTGGCGGTGTCGCGATTGTAGGCGGCCGCCGAGTCCAGCAGCCGGTCAAACGTGCCCATGCCCCACAGCGCCCGCAGCATGCCGGCGCGTGCGCCGTAGTTGATGCCGTCGCGCAGCGATTCGCCGAACGCGTCCGCCGCGCGCGCATAACGCTCCTCGGCCAGCGCCTCGTAGCCGCGCGCGTTCAGCGTGCCGATTCGCCTGAGGCAGCGTTGAAGGAAAAACGAACCGCCGCCGAACAGATGGCGCGCGGCAATCACGGCCGTTGGGGATGCCGGGGCCGGCAACGAATCGATGAACCGCGAGTACTCGTCCGAAAGTTGATGCAGATCGCGCCCGTAGGCCTCGTGGAAATCGGCCCAGGCAAACGCGCGCAGGTATCGGCGCATTCCGTACTGCTGGATCAGCCACCGCGAGAACGAGCCCGCCAGCACGTATCCCACCGATGTCCGCTGCGCGGCAAACCCGCCAACGCCCATGATACGGTCCGCCGGCGGCGCCAGCTTGAACGCGTACATCGCCCGGGCGTACTCGTGCAGGCTGCGTTCGCCGTATTCGTTTTCCAATGCCATCGCCGAGCCTTCCAGCAGCCCCTGCGAAAGCGAGATCCCAAGCGGGTTGCCAAATCGCGCAAGCATTACGTGCGCCAGCTCGTGGCGCAACGTGTGCCCAACGCCGGCAAACGTCATGTTCACCATCGCGGCCCAGGGCTTGGTGAACGCGGCCGAGGCCGTCCCCACCATGCGTTTCTGTTCGGCCTCACTGGGATAGAGATAGATGGCGATCGGCGTGATCTCGCTCTCGGGGATGCCCAGCGCGGCGGCGTGTTCGGTGATGTAGAACTCGCTGTAGGCGCGGGCACGCCACAGGTCGAGCGAATCGGTGGTGGGCGCGTTGTAATAAATCACGGCGTGCCGCGTTCCAACCGAGTCACCAAGTTGCGCGCGCACCCATCCCACCGTGCGGGTAAGGCCCAGATCGGCGCGGAAGGCGATCAACGCGCATCCACAGGCGGCCACGGCAAACGCACAGGCCAGGGCAACGCGCCCACCGTGGCGCACGGTGTAGTGCGGCCGCCGGCTGGCGGCAACCACAGCCGGGCCAATGCTGGCGACGGCTGGCGTGTTGTGCCCGTGGTTGCGCGCGTGCGCCATGCGGCGCGCCTCGGAAAGCTCCAGCAGCACAAGCCCAAGCATGCCGGCAACAAGCAGATGGGCGGCGCGGTAGGCGATAAGCAGTGGCGGGATGGGCAGCTCGGCATCCCACGAGCCGCCGGGGAAGAACCCCACCTGCCAGGCATACATGAAGATGTGCGGGCCGGTAAGCGCCTCGAACGCACCGCGGCCCATGCTGGCTCCCCAGAGCAGCAGGAACAGCAACGTGGCGGCCCAGCGGCGGCGGCATACAACCGTGGCGGCGAACCCGAGCACGGCGCTCAGGGCGGCCGCGGGCGGCACAAGCAACATGTACCATGCCACGCCTTCGGCGATGCCACAGCTTTCGCCAAGGCCGGTTGCAACAAGCGCCACGGCCAGCGGCACAATCGCGAGCACCGAGGCCAGCCCAACCGCCCGCGTAAGGCGTTGCGCGCCCTGGGCACGCGATTCGGGCCAATCGGATTGGGCGCGATCGCCAACAACGATCAGGCCGGTTGCCAGGCTTGCCGCGAGCGCGATGATGGCGGCGAACTCATAGTGGATTTCGTTGGCCAGCGGGATGAATTGCACGCCGATCGCCAGGGCTATGTAGATCAGCCCAAGGAACGGCCACGGCCCTTGCGGGCGTTGAAGCGGGATGAGTGTGCGCACGTGTTTGATTCTGTGAAAATCGGCCTTATGAAGACTCAATATACATAAGCCCGTGACCCAAGATCCGACAACCTCTAATTTCGCACGGATGTCCCAACCAGATCTGCTCGATCGAGGTATCGTTGCCTTCAACAACCGGGAGTACTCGGCCAGCCGAAATCTGTTCGAGGAGCTTTGGCACGGGCCAACCAACGAGTACCGCAAGTTGGCGCAGGCGCTGATACAGGCGTCGATTGGTTGCGGCAGGGCGGCAACGGGCAACTGGGCCTCGGCCGGCGATCATCTTGCTCGCGCATGCCGTTGCCTGGCGATGGTGCCGAACGCTTTTGCCGGCATCGATGTTCATCAATTCGCGGCCGGCCTGGGCTCGCTGGCCGAAGCAGTGGCCGCGCGCGTCGCCAGCTTGGATAACCGGCCGATCGAGCCGGCGAGCATACCCACGATAGGCCACATAGATGGTGACGCCTAGGGGCCAGTTGAAATACTGACAGGTCCTTTGGTTGTTCAACAACGATGGGCTGCAAGGCGGCCAGACGGACGCGAATGAGGCGTTCTTATGAACGTCGGCGGTAAGCGGTGGCGCGGGCCAACGCCGCGGATGGCGTTGTTCAACAGCCTATCAGGGGCGCCCTGCACACAGGATTGCATACGTACGTTTCGTTCACGGAGAATACAGCAATGTCGATCTACATTACAACAGACTGCATCAACTGCGGTGCCTGCGAGCCGGA
>CBHYLN010000271.1:0-2738 GCA_966128725.1 uncultured bacterium
GCGAGCTTCGCGTGGGTATATCACTGAACCCGATCCCGTTGTACGCCCTGGTCTGTGCCGAAGCGGGCAACGTGTGGGAACGGTTCGCCGACGTTGATCCGTTCGATCTGAAGCGCTCGATGGGCATGGGCGTTCGTGTCACGATCCCGGGTGTTGGCCTGATCGGCTTCGATTACGGCTACGGGTTCGACCGCGATACCGAGGGGCGCCTGGGCGGCTGGCAGTTCCACTTCCAGTTTGGCCGATGACAAGCTGTGGCCGGTGGCCCAGCAGCAATCGCAATCAGCAATCGATAGTCATTTGTTCGTGGTTCGGAACTGTGCGGCGCGCTGGCTAATATGGCGTGGCGTATCAGCCGGGCTCACGGATATCAGCAATCAATACATTCGTAACTCACGAGACATGCCTGTTCACAGCTACGTACGTGCCCGCGTTGGCGCGCTTGTTGTTATCCTGGCCATTGCCGCCGCAGCCGCGGCGCATGCGCAGACCAAGTTCGGATTCGTCAACACCGAGAGCATTATCTCGCAGTTGCCGGAGCTGAAGGAGATCGACCAGAAGCTGAGCGTGCTTCAAACGGCGTATACCGACACGTTGAAGGCGATCGAATCCAATTATCGCGCACGCCTGGAGGCCTATCAGCGCCAGCAGGGGATGATGACCCCCGAGGCCAAGGCCAAGGAAGAGGAAGCCTTGCGCGGCATGGAGCAGCAGTATTCGCAGTATCGCCAGGATCGGCTTGGCGCGCAGGGCACGCTTGCGCAGTATCAGGCACAGTTGATGCAACCGGTTCGCGACCGGGTGCGCGCCGCGATCGAGAAGGTGGCCAAGGAAGAAAAGATTGGCGCCGTGCTCGATCAGGGGTCGTTCCTGTTCGTCGATCAGAAGCTCGACATTACGTTCAAAGTTCTGGACTATCTCAGACGTGGCAATTAATCGAACACTTCTCGTGGCGTTCTCCGCCCTGACGTTGTGCGGGGCGGTTGAGATGTATGGGCAGAAGGTGGCATATGTTGCCACCGAAGCCATCATGGAAAAGCTTACCGACGCCAAAACCGCGCGTGCCAAGCTTGCCGAACTGCAGCAGGGCTGGATGCGTGAGATTCAGCGCTCCGAAAGCGAAATCACCAAGCTGCAGGCGGATATCGAAACCAACCGCCTGCTGTGGAGCGCGCAGGAAAAGCGCGATGCCGAGGCAAAACTTGCGGATATGGAGGCCAAGCTGGCCCAGTTCCGCATGGCCAAGTTCGGCCCGAAGCAGGAGTTCGAGCGCCAGCAGGCCGAGCTGATGGGGCCGATCGTGGAGAAGATCGCCAAGGCGATCGAGGACGAGGCCAAGGCGCAGAAGTACGACTACGTGGTGGACAAAAGTAGCCGCGGCATGGTGATCCTGTACGCCAACCCGGCCAACGATCTTACCTGGGCCGTGCTGAAACGCCTTGGTGTTGAGCCCGATTCCTCGATGCCGGCGATGGGCGCACCGTTGCGGATGGACGGCGACCCCCGTACCGAGCAGGACGCAAAACGCAACCGTGGAGGGCGCCGCGAGTCGCAACCCGTTGAAAAACCGCTTGATCCGAACGAATCGTTGAAAGACGACCCAAACAATCAGGGCGGCGACGGCACCGGGCAGGGCACTGGCGGCGACGGTAAACCGTAGACAAAAAGTGGCGAGCAGGAAAGATCACATAGGAAAGAAACGATTCTTTCACCGTATGTTTCGCCACGGGCTCGGCTCGGTTGCGAGCGCGGATCGCCCACACTACTTCAGACGCGTGACACAATGCAGATAAACGACATCGCCGGCTTGGTCGGTGGCGAGGTCATCGGCGACGGCGCCCTCGAGATTCACGGCGTCAGAAAGATCGAAGAGGCGGAGCAGGGGGACATATCGTTCATTGCCAACCTCAAGTACGCCAAGTATCACGACACTACCGGCGCAACCGCGCTGCTGGTGGCTTCGGACTTTGCCACCACCCGTGCGGACATCACGTACATTCGGACGGCCGATCCCTACGCAGCTTTCATGCTGGTGCTGAAGGCGTTCAACCCCGTTGGCGAGCATCCCAAGCCGGGCGTGCATCCAACGGCGGTGATTGCGTCGGATGTTGTGCTGGGCGCCGACGTTTCGATCGGCCCGAATGTTGTGATTGGCGCCGGCGGCGCTGTTGGCGCGGGCTCGGTGATCTACCCGAACGTTGTGATCGGTGACGGTGTCACGATCGGCTCGGGTACCGTGATCCACCCGAACGTATCGCTGTACCGAGGCACGCGCATCGGCAACCGCGTGATCCTGCATGCCGGGGCGGTGATCGGCGCCGACGGGTTCGGATTTCTGCCGCGAGGTGCCGATGGCTGGGAGAAGATCCCGCAGACCGGTATCGTGGTGATCGAGGACGATGTTGAGATTGGCGCCAATGTGACGATCGACCGCGCCACGCTTGGGCAAACGCGCATCGAGCAGGGCGTGAAGCTGGATAACCTTATCCACATCGCGCACAATGTGGTGATCGGCCGGCATACGGTGATCGCCGCGCAGGCCGGTATCTCCGGCAGCACGCGCATCGGCGAGCGCAACCTGATTGCCGGGCAGGCCGGAATCGTTGGGCACGTGGAAACCGTTCCGGATGTTATCATCGAGGCGCAGTCAGGCGTCAGCAAGTCGATCAGAAAGCCTGGCCGGTACTTCGGCCATCCCGTGAAGGAGCATGCGCAGGCCCTGCGCCAGGAGGGGGCGC
>CBHYLN010000272.1:0-2726 GCA_966128725.1 uncultured bacterium
ATTCTTACAGCTCCGTCATGCTTTCTCAGCCCCCGAATCGCGGTGAGCGGGGAAGCGAGGGCCACGGGATGAAACGTGCAAAAAACGAATTGGTCCGCTGGCCCTGTTGCAGGCCTTACAGGTGAAGCCGGGGTGCCGGTTTGCTTAAAGCTGCGGTTGAGGCGAATCGCGTTTGAAGCCGCACTTCATGAACAAAATTTCAGATTTCAGGGGTCGCCGATTGCTTGCGATCGCCTCCTCGGTGATGTTAGTTTGCTTCCTGCCAACAGGCCTCACCCCGTTGCCTGTGTATCGTCTGGAATCGTCATAGTGTAGTGTCCCCATCAGTGTAGCGGCGTTGACGGTGATGTCACGCCCGGTGTAGTGTCGGCGATGTGCCAGTGTTGCCAGGAACTCCTCTCCTCGCGCCTGGATCGCCAAAAGGAGACGGGTGTCTCCGCCTTCAATCATGGAAAAACGGGTGTTCTTCTCATGCGCATGAATCGAACCGTTCTGCTCCTGCTTCTGCTTGGCGTGATTATCGCCGGCTGCTCCTCGGGGAACCAGGTTTCCCGTACGCAACGCAAGCCGATTCTGATCGACGAATACTCCGTGCTCGACGATCAGAAAGCCGCCAAGCCACTGAACGATCAGGTCCTGAAGCGGAAGCTGGAATCGGCGCGCAGCCACTATGTGCAGGCGATGCGTGCCTCCGAGCAGCAGAACGACGCGCTTGCCTCGCGGCATTTCGAATCCGCGATGGCCATCCTGAACGATCTGGTCACCTACCCCGATATCTACGATAACCCGGAGTTCACGCGCCTTTCCGAAAGTGTTGTTCAGGATTACGAGGAGCAGATTACCTCGCTGGACAGCCTGGACGCCAACAGCTCGTTCTTCGTTCTGCGCGACAAGATTTTCCAGGAAGTGGAGCGCATCCCGGTGGATCGCAAGAAGTATCCCACCAAGGAGCAGATCGCCGCTTCCGAATCCACGCCCGACCAGCCCCTGCAGATCGACCTTACAGACAATACTCCGGTGCAGCAGTGCATCGCGTTTTTCACGTCGGAGAAGGGGCGGAAGTTCTTCACCAAGTGGTTGGAGCGCTCCGGCCGGTTCTTCCCGATGTACGAGCGCGTGATGGCCGAGGAAGGTGTGCCGGCGGAACTGCGCCACCTTTCGATGATCGAGTCCGGCCTGAGCACCAGCGCCGTCTCCTGGGCGAAGGCCGTGGGCCTGTGGCAGTTCATCCCGTCAACCGGCAAGATGTACGGTCTGGCGATCGATTGGTCGGTTGACGAGCGCCGCGATCCGGAGAAGGCCACGCATGCGGCCGCGCGGTATCTGCGCGATCTGTACAACGATCTGGGCGACTGGCATCTGGCGCTGGCCTCGTACAACTGCGGCCCGGGCCGCGTGAAGTCCGCGATTGCCAAGGCCAACAGCCGCAACTACTGGGATGTGCGCCAGTACCTGCCGCGTGAAACGCAGCAGTACGTGCCGCTGTACATCGCCGCCACCAAGATCGCGATGAATCCGGAGGCCTACGGCTTCACGAACATCAACTACGACTCGCCGGACGTTTACGAAACCGTTCCGGTAAACGGCGCCTACGATCTCAGCCTTGTGGCCCAGGCCGCCAATACCACGGTGGACGAAATTCGCCGGTTGAACCCCGCCATCTTGCGCGACAAGATTCCGCAGGGCGGCGAGTTTCTGGTGCATGTGCCGCGCGGCGCCGGGCGCGATCTGGCTGCGCGTCTGGAGGAACTCCGCGAGTCGCAGCCGGCGCCAACCTACCTTACGCACAAGGTCGGCCGTGGCGAGTCGTTGCTGGACGTAGCGCGCAAGTACAACGTCAGCATCTCGGCCATCACCGAGGCCAACGGGCTGAACAACAAGAGCAAGTTGAAGGTGGGCGCGTCGTTGCGGATTCCGCTGGGCGTTTCGGCCGACGCCGATTCCAGCTCGGCCAACCTGGCCGATAATGGCGCCTCGGATAATTCCGCCGCCGCCAGCGAGCCATCGGCTACCGCCGGCGCCCCGGCCGCGCCTGCTGCCGAACCACGCGCCGTGGCCGCGCAGTCGCGCCGTGCACCGCAGGAGCCGCTGCTGGCCGAAGCCGGCAGCACGCCGGCCCGCGTTCGCCGCACCGAGCCAGCCCCCGCGCCCTCGGCAAGCCGCACCGTGGCAGCCAAGCCAGCCCGCGAGGAAGCGCCGGCCGCCGCCAAGGCGCGGGCCAAGAAGTCCGTAACCACAACCTCCAGCCGCTACGAGACGCACAAGGTGCGCAAGGGCGAGTCGCTTTCCTCCATCGCCGATCGTTACGGCGTTTCGGTGGACGACCTGAAGGTGTGGAACGGTCGCGAGCTCCAGAAGGGACATGTGAATGCCGGCACGTCGCTGAAGATCTACAGCGAGGCGCCCTCGAAGGGTGATGCCAAGCGTTCCAGCCGTGCATCGAAGAGTGTAGCAAAGACGTACGTGGTGCGGCGTGGTGACTCGATGGAGGAGATCGCGCAGCGATTCGGCGTCAGCGTGAAGCAGCTTCGGGCCAACAACCCGAAGCTCAGCGAAAAGAATCTGCGCTCGGGCGCCAAGATCCGTATCAGCAAATAAGCGGCGGCCGGGGCCATCCTTCCGGCCACTGCGTGGGTTGCAACCACACGTCAACAGAACCGTGAGCGACAAAGGGCCATCACCCCTGGCCCAGCGCTTCACGGTTTTGTTGTATACAGGGGCAAGCG
>CBHYLN010000273.1:0-2609 GCA_966128725.1 uncultured bacterium
AGAACTCATGAAACGCCCGCATCGGGGCCGCGACGGTGCATACCGGCAACGGGAAACATCGATGCGGATTGTCGATATCAACCGGCAGTTCCAACCTTGCAAGAAACAGCCGGGCCATGTGCTCCTTGACATCACCAAACCGATCCAGGAACTGTCCCCACAGCGGCATGCCCTGAAAGCGATCCTGAAGTGGTCGTCTGGTTGCGGTGTACGCACCCGGCAACAGACGGCGGTAGGCGTCCAGATTGTACAGCCACGAAATCCCCACCACGCCCGCAAGCTCGGGATAGGCCTGGCGCGCATGCCGGAACAGCTCGGCCAGTTCGGCCCGGCGACACGCGGCATGCGCAACACCAAGCGACGACTGACCTTCGGTGTCAAGATTTTTGAAGTGGAGCCGGATACGATTGCCGGCAATCAACGCATAGGAGAAACACCCGAACGTTGCCACCACCGGCGGCCCGGGCGGCACCTCGACTCGCGACCGGTGGAACCCGCAGGTCCAGGCGAGCGCATCATCGGCGCTTTGCAGCCCCGCCAGGTATTGCCGCCAGACCGGATGCGACGCATCGAACGTGCGCCCCAGCCCGAAGCGGATATAAAGATTGGTATGCGTGAGCAGCACATCGGCCAGCGCGCGCCCCGTACGCGCGGCAACCGCGTGCGCGAAACGAAGCTGAAGATCGAAGAAGGCGTCAGAGTACACCATGCGGCGCCGCATCAACGATTTGGCAGGCAACATCGGCAACGATGGTGCCATGATTTATGTGCGTATCGCAACGGCGTTACGGCGCGCACGCTTGGGATCGCCAAGGCAATCGGGCGGGATCGGGTTGTCATACGGCGGGGCCAGCGTCCGCCACGGTGTCGCCATCAGGGTAGCCACCGGCGTGCGGCACCAGCAGCCTGTTGAGCACGGACGCAGGCCTGGCCAACCGGCGCATATGCGGCAATGGCCTCGGCACATTGTTCAGCCGACATGTGGGATGCGCCCACGGCAACATCGTGCTCACCGTGCGCATGCACGATGTTGTGCTGATACCGCGCCGTCCCAAGTTCACGATCGCCGCGCGCCCGTTGCCGGCGTTCAAGTTCATCCAGCGGGCGCCTCACGGCCACGAACACGGTGTCGAGCCCGGCCAACACCCTTGCCAACGGAACCAGCCACGCTGGCTCCTGTGCAGCACCGTATCAACAACGATGTTGTTGCCGGCGCGCGCTATGGCAGCGCAGGACGCATTGAACCCGGCAAGCAATTGCGGCAGTTGCCCGGCCAGCAACGCTGCATCGGCAAGCACTGGCGCGGGAAGCTGGTGGAGGAATGCGTCGAGCGAGAGATGGAGATGTGGTTCCGGCAGGACCGCCTGCAGAGCCTTCGCGATCGTGGTTTTGCCGGAACTTGATGCCCCGTTCAGGGCAATCACACTGCCGAATTCATGTATCATGGACGAATCACCTGCCTGCACGCAAAACAAGGGTTGGCAACATACGGCCAAAGCCACAATTCACCGCGCGCGTCGGATGGGCAACGTTATCCCGCACAAACGCCCACCCCCTCGGCTGCCCACGCCTCGGCGATCCGGGCAACCAGTTCGGGATCCGAACTCTCGAAATGCAGATCGGATTCGTGGCAGATCGTCAAACGGAACTCGGCGTCAACGCCGGATATATGCAGATCGGAACCGCCAAGCTCAACGATACCGGACACCATGCTCCGCTGCACGAACTCTGGAAGCGCGTTGGACGTGATGCGGTGATCTACCCACAATGCCACCGGCTCGGCGTTGCACGCCCAACCATAACAAACGTCGAGACCCGTGGGGCTGAACGCCTGACAAAGCCTGTACACGCCTGGCAGCAGGCCGGCAAGCCTTTCGACGGCAAGGGATTCGGTTCTGATAGTCACGATCACAACTCCCCAAACACATCCGGATTCGCCAGGCGAAACGCGCGCGCGGCGGCCAGGCCATCGGCGAAGCCAAGCTCCTCCAGGGCAAACACGGCCCATATCCGCACATCGGGTTCAGGATGCGACAGTTCGGCGATCAGCACCGGCACAACGCTTGCATCGCCCATCTCCCCCAAAAGCTCCACGAACTTCCCCCGGCTGTAGCGATCGCCCGAGCAATGCAGTTCGAGCACCAACCGCGGCACAACGTGAGGCCCGGCAGGGCGTTCACCCCAATAGGCATCCTCGTAGGTCATGGCATCTTTCGAGCGAATGCGGGCAATCCAGTCATCAAGCTCCAGCATCATCATTATGGGCAGTCTCCGGATTGCCGGCTATCTCTATTCATGACATCGATTATTTGCCGGCTGGATTATCGCGCATGTGATCCAGCCCCCATTTCCGAGGATTATTGCGGATATATCCGCGGATCCTATCCAACGCGTCGCCACCGCGGATGATGTGTTCATAATAATTGCGTTGCCACAATTTCCCCGGGAACGGTTCCCATCCCAGATTTTTCACCCCGCGAATATATTCGTTCGTCGTCATCGTTTTGAACCATTGGACAATCGTCGGCAACGAAACCACGGCCCGTTTCGATTGCGGGGTCGGTCCCCGGGGGGGGGGGGGGCCGCGCGGGGGCCGGAGCCCGCGGCAC
>CBHYLN010000274.1:0-2512 GCA_966128725.1 uncultured bacterium
CACTAAATCGCGGGGCAATTGACCCAAAAATGCAATCCTGCAAAACAAATACAATAAAAAAAAGACAGCCACCACGCTCCATTGGATAGTCGCGCTTGAGCACCCTGCCCACGCCAACAGGAGCGCCACAAGAAAGGAAACGAAAATTGCAGGCAGCGCTTCTTCGCTCCCCCTGTATTCGAAATGGCCTTTTGCGGCAACTTGCAGCTCATCTGGCGTCATTTCGATTCGCATACACTCCTCGGGCCGTTCCAATCCGATATTCGAAACATTTTCCTGGCGCCAAAACTCAACCGACAGCCTGTTGCCATGTGCGGCACGGCATCAGCGCTCACGCAATGCGATATACGCTTCCGCCATCCGCCGCATATTCAACAAACACGATTTTCAGGATGCAGTGCTCCAATGCGAACGTAAGCAGCACCCCCCCTTCCGTTTGAATCGTTAGCTGCTGCCAACGGGATCGCCGTTCATGCACCAGCCAATCGATTTCGATATCCGCCAACAGACGGATCAACGAATACGGCGACATACGCTTATGGAGTGGGCGCATTGAAAGTCCGCGGCCGCGTAGCACAGGCTTATCCAGGTACACAGAAGCTGTGTAGGCGACGCATCGTACACTGGGTACTCCGCTTGCTCGCACAAGTAGTACGAGGAATTACGATCCGTCATTATATCCGCAGGCTCCCCGTATGCGGCACGCAGGGTTTCGGCGTTGACCGCTCCCGGAAGTTCCGGGAACTTCCCGGTCAGGAAGAACTGACGCATGCGGTTGTACGGATCAGAACCCATCGCCACCTCGGCGGAATTATTGGCCACCCCCTACTCCCGGACACAATCACCCGGCAGCCCGTACCAGGGGAATATGCGGTACGCGTCGCGGCCGCAGGCAACTCCCGGATCGGCCTGAACAAGGCGCCGCACTTCCGCGGTGTCGCTCGAGGCGTAGATACAGATGCCGCGCAACGAGTCGCCCGGGGCAATCGGACCCAGCACCAGGATCTTTCCCTGCCTGTGCAGGGTGTACAGGTACCGCAGATGCGCGCGTTGATAGGCCGCGGAGGTTGCCGAGTCGTACGCGTTGCGCCGTGGCCCTATCGATAACAACACCAGTGTGTACGTGCGGGCGGTGCGCAACAGCGCGGCGACATCGGCATCGCTCAATGAATCCTGTGGCCGGACGCGCAGGCTGTCGCCGCCCGGAGTGTCGGCGTCCGTTTGGGAGTCGGCAGGGCGCCCCGCATGGGCATTGCCGGCAAACACCGGGATCATCAACAGCGCCAATGCCGCCAGGGCAACAACCGCTGCCATCGGGATCATGCGCGCGGTGTCGGGTGTGGGATGTGCGTTTTGCATGCGAAAAGATACGGAGCGCACGCGGTTGCGGATTCCTTCAACAGCCATCGCACACGCCGGTTCCGGTGGCCCGCGCATGCACCCGCCATGATGTTGCGGCAACGGCCCCACGATACACCGCGGGGCCGTTGCCATAGGAACGCACTGCGGTACAACACCGCGCAATGCGTGCTCCGGGAAACGCGGAGGCTACTGATAATCGATCTGCACCGGCGGGTAGGCAATATCACCGGGGTCGCGCCAGATCGGCGTACCGTTGCCGTTGGGATCCAGCCCGGCATTGGTCTCCAATTGGTTGTGCGGGTTGCTGGGCTCGTGGTTGCTGGGCCGCGTCACGGTCCAGAGCTGCTGGCCGTCACATCCCTGCGCCCCGGGACAACTGCTTCCTACCGGATAGGCCGATATGTCGTAGATGTACAGCAAGGTGCCGTTGGCCAGACGCTGCACATAGACGCGAATGAATACCACGGCCTCCAGGTCGTTCTCCACAAAGCCGGAGTATATCAGGTCGCCAAAGGTGGCGGCCGTTGCCGCGCGCGGAGCGCCCAGGCTGATGATGACGGCGGCAAGGGCCGCCACTACGATTGCTGTTGATCGGTTCATGGTTGTTCTCCGTTGAATAATGAACGTATGGGAATTGATACGTCGCCGTGGTTTGGCGCGTATGATTGATATGCCTCTTGCTGCTGCTCGCCCTGCGACGGTGGCACGGCCGCCCGATACATGCCGCGTGCCGATACCACATCGGCATACGTTTCATGTTCGTTGCTCCCTTCGATGGAGGGTTCTCTCGTAACGTGC
The DNA here is from genome assembly GCA_966128725.1 of uncultured bacterium. Classification (GTDB taxonomy): domain Bacteria; phylum Bacteroidota; class Ignavibacteria; order OLB7; family OLB7; genus JAFDZV01. Next base: position 2,161 of record CBHYLN010000274.1, read on the forward strand.
CGACCAGCGCCGCCGCGATGTTCGGATGCAACTAGCGGTGGTACACTGTACACCCACTGTACAGGGAGTAAGGGGTGTGGGCATCACGCCGCAACGGGTGTTGCGGCTAGATGAGGCAAGGGCGATGAGAATGGATGTGATATGGTGGGAGCCCACGGCATTGCCGGTGGTCGCGGTAAGCGGCATGCAGCACGCCCCACCGCGCAACGCAGGGCAGAACGGCATCACGGGGCGATGGCCAACACGCCGATCAACGCCGCCGCACGCCATGTGCGCACCGGCCGGGCGTGGTTACGGTAAACGGGGTTATGGCAAACCGGGTTGTGATTCAGCGGACTACGGGACGGTACCA
>CBHYLN010000275.1:0-2296 GCA_966128725.1 uncultured bacterium
CTGGTGGAGGACATGACGCGCAACGTGCTGGAGAACCTGCCCAAAAACGCGGTGATCTTCTCCTCGCAATGGGATTTCTGGGTGGCGGGTTCGTTCTACATGCAGGAGGTTGAGAAGCTGCGGCCGGATGTGATCGTTGTGGACCCGGAGCTGCTGCGCCGCCGCTGGTACGTGGACGAGCTCGCCTACACGTATCCGGAGTTCATGGGGCCTGTGCGCGCGGAGTGTGAGCGGTTCAAAAACGAGGTGTACAAATTCGATAATGACCTGCCGTACGACGGCGCGGTGATCCAGGACGCGTACATCGGCATGATGAATGCGATGATCGATCGGCATATCGCCGTACGTCCTGTTTTTGTTGGCGGCGAGGTTGACCCCGCCGTTGGCGCTGCCTATCAGCGGGTGCCCAACCATCTGGCGCTGCAACTGACCCGTGATACCGCCTACGTGCCGCAGACGTTCCCCAGCTATCGCTTTTCGTTCTGGGATCGCAGGGTGGATAGCTACGCGGCCAAGATCTACGAGCTGTACGCACGCAGCGCGCTGGCCCGCGGTCTGTACGAAGCGCAACACGGCGACCGGGCGCTGGCACTGCGCTATATCGATTACGCGCTCGGCTTCGACCCCGGGTTCACGGCCTCATCGGTGCCCGATCTTCAGCTTAACGGCGAGGATCAGGTGTACGGCATGATCGATTTCTTCGCGCAGGTGCGCGCCACGCGGGCACGTTTGGCCGGCAACTGAAACGGCATGCGGCGCTGGCGGTTATGATGACCGGTTGGGGCAGCCGGGCGTTTCAGCGATACGCCCTCGCGAGCGAAGGAGCACCCCGCCAGGCTCAGCGCGCGGCGGCAAGCCAGTTGCGCACCACATCGGCGATACGGGGCGCGGCGCCACCTTCACCAAACGGGAAGCGCGGAACGGCCATGCGCTCGTAATGCTCCGGGTTGTTGAGCAGCCGCGAAACCTCGGCGACGATGGCGCTGCGTTCCACACCCACCAGCAGACCACTGCCCGCCTCCACGATCTCCGCACGCTCGGTAGTGGTTCGCAGGATCAGCGTTGGCTTGCCAAGGGCGGGCGCTTCCTCCTGCAGACCACCGGAATCGGTAAGCACCATATACGAACTGGCGAGCAGGCGAAGGAACGCGGGATACGGCATTGGCGCAACGGCATGCACGCGCTCGTGCCTGGGAAGGTGGCTTTCCACCGCGGCAAGCACGGCCGGGTTGGGATGCACCGGCAGCACAACCTCCACATCGTCATGGTCGCGAATCACATCGCCGATGGCCTGGAAGATGGCCTGTTGCGGCGCACCGAAGTTTTCGCGACGATGCGAGGTAAGCAGCAGCAGGCGGCGACCGCGATCGAGCACACCACGCGCAACCTCGGGCAACCGACTGCCCTGGGGGCTGGCCAGGATATGCCGTAACGCATCGATCACCGGATTGCCGGTAACATGCACGGTATCGGCCGCAACGGCCTCGGCAAGCAGCGCCTGGCGGTTGGCCTGGGTGGCCGCGAAGTGCAGCGCTGCAATCCGCCCTATCAACCGCCGGTTCATTTCCTCGGGGAACGGGTTGTAGATGGAGTCGGTGCGCAATCCGGCCTCGACATGTGCAACCGGGATCATCCGGTGATACGCGGCAAGGGCGGCGGCAACGGCCGTTGTGGTATCGCCCTGCACCATGACAAGCGCTGGCTGCTCGGCCGCATACACGGTGTCGATCGATTCAAGCACACGCGCCATCACCTGCGACGGCACCTGGCCGGCGGTCATCAGATCCAGATCGTGATCGGGCACCAGGCCGAACGCCGAGGCAATCGTGGCGGCCAGTTCGCGATGCTGCGAGGTGAACACCACGCGGGTATCAACCCCCAGCTCGCGAAGCGCACCCACAACCGGGGCCAGCTTCACAACTTCCGGGCGCGTGCCCAGCACCACCATCACCGTTTGCCCGCTGTTCACACGGCCTCCCCAGTGTTCAACAATTCCCGATAGGCTTCGGCGGTACGTTCGGCAACGCGACGCCACAGAAACTCGGCCCCGATATGGTTGCGCAACGCATCGGTGCGCGGTGCGGCAAGCGCCTGCCGGATTGCATCGGCAATGGAGCTGACCGATCCGGGATCCGGATAATATGCGTGCGCACCGAAGTACTCGCGGGTGCCACCATGCGGCGTGATCACCACGGCGGCACCGGCCAGGCCTGCCTCAAGCGCCGCGATGCCGGGGGTTTCAAATTCCGACGGCAGCGCGAACACACGCGCGGCCGCGTATGCCGTTGCCGTCGTC
>CBHYLN010000276.1:0-2058 GCA_966128725.1 uncultured bacterium
AATCGCGGTACCACAAAAAAAGAAGCCGCACAGCTCACCCCTGACTGTACGGCTCGATTGAAGAACGAGGGTTGGTGCCTCCGTGTCTTCATAGGGGTATACTACCCCGCCCGGAACATTGTTCCCAACTCCGGCACTTTTTGCGATCCTCGATTGAAGGCTGATGTGGCGGGATCGGCGCGGCGTGAGCTATAGTAGAAAGCACTGGGTAACAGCAGCATCACGGTACCACAAAAAAAAGAAGCCGCACAGCTCACCCCTGACTGTACGGCTCAAGTGAAGAACGAGGGTTGGTGCCTCCGTGTCTTCATAAGGGTATACTACCCCGCCCGGAACATTGTTCCCAACTCCGGCACTTTTTGTGCGATCGTCGGTTGAAGGCTGATGTGGCGGGATCGGCGGCGATACAGGCAGCATTGGACCAGCGGCACGTCACACCCATGACATTTGCATGGCTCACAGCCAGCAATGGCCAGTAGTGCCCTGCCTGAGCGTGCTTGGGCAATCCCGGCCGTTCGGCTAACTTGCTTCTGATTCAGCCCGGACACCACCGGCAACCAACGAAACCACCACCAATCAAACATTGATCATGCTTCGCTTACAACGATGTGCCGCATCGGGGAGCCCGAACTCCGTATCTTTTTGGATGCAACTGCCTCGCCGAAACCGACCGATCGAAGAATTTCCGCCCCTCGAAGCTCTGCACCCCTCCACGATCGCACTGCTTCAGTTAGGCAAACTAGGCGACATGATCCTTACAACGCCGCTGCTGCATGCGCTCCGGGAGCTGTACCCTGACACGCATCTGACGGTGATTGCCAGCGAGGCGACCGCAATCCTTCCGCAATCCCTTTCGTGTGTCAACACTGTAATCGCAGTGCCACGAGGGCTGCTCCGCCAACTGCCCGCCCTTACCACCAGGCTTCGGAATCAGCGGTTCGATCTGTACATCGATATCAAGGATCATCGGTCAACCACCTCGCGCATGATCGGCGAGCTTCTGCGCGCAACACGCACGATTGCACATCAATCCGCGATAGCAGGAAAACTTGGAGCCACGGCACTTCCGCATACGGATTCACACGCGCATTATGTTGACCGCGCGCTGGCGGTAATGTCATTGCTGGCGCCGGGCCGGGCGTTCGATCGGCGGCCGGCGATCGAGATTCCGCTGGCGGCATATCGTGCCGTTGACGACCAACTGGATCCGGGACAGAACGGCATGGTGGTTGTGAACATCTCGGCCGGTGACCAGTCGCGGTATTGGCAGGCGAGCCATTGGAAGAAGCTGATTGCCCATCTGGCCGGGCGTTACAGTGTCGCGGTGCTCTGTTCACCCGGCGATCGCCCGTTGGCCGACGAAATCTGTGCAATGCGCAAAGGGATTCGCCCAATCCGCACCGAAACGATTCTGGAGGCGGCTGCCGTTGTGGACCGAGCCCGTTTCCTCGTGAGCCCGGATACATCAATCATCCATCTCGCGTCGGCACGTAACCGTCCATGCGTGGGCCTGTACCCGTTCAGCGACACGAATGTTGCGGTGTTCGGGCCGCTGTCGGACCGTCATAGCGTCGTAAAAGCACCGGAGAACGGCACCGTGGCGGATATCTCATACGACGACGTTCTGCGAGCAATCACAGAGCTCGATTCGCGTTAGCCCTCGGGTCGGCACGCGCAAGGCGTGTGGCTACGTTGCACGGCTACCGGCAGGAATCCGTTTTAGAAGTCGTAGCCGAGCGCGAAATAATACGTGGGGCGGCTCCAGGAGTCGATGTTGTACTTCCAGGCCACGTCGAAGCGGACCGGGAACCCGAAGACGTAGGCGCGTGCGCCCATGCCGGCGCCCATCAGCAGGTTGTCGGTCACCAGAGCCCCCCCTTCGTTGCGGCGAGTAGCGTTGAACGAGGTGGTCCAGGCCGAGCCGGCATCCACAAACGCCGCGCCCGAGATATACTGGAACAACACCGGCAGGGGTCCGGTAACCAATGCTCTGAACAACGGGAAACGGAACTCCAGATTCGCCAGCGCATACTTGGTCCCGAACTGTTCATTGTACCG
>CBHYLN010000277.1:0-2001 GCA_966128725.1 uncultured bacterium
TGGCGTTGCCATCCCACGAAATCGGTGCCATCGTACATCACGCGCATCGCCACGCGCCGCGCGGCAGGGCCACCGTCATCGCCGAGCGCCGTGTTCAAAAGTTCGGATTGGCCTGTCATTGCAGTTGGCACCGATACAGCCGCGCGCCACGGCGCACGTTGCAATGGGTTGATAATGATATCCCCCTCGTGCGCCTGCACGAAGGGGATGGTTGATTATCGTCGAGGGGGGAGAAAGGCGCCGGCTGACGGGCGCGCTCTACAGGCCATTGCGCATATCGGCCAGCCATTGCTCAAGCTCGCGCACACCCTGATGATGTGTTGGATATCGAAGCAAGGCAAGCGCATCGTGCGCGGCAAGCCAGCGATAGTCCGCATGTTCGGCCGAGAGCGTCGGCACGGCATCGGCGGCCAGTTGGCAACCGAACATGGGCGACGTGATCACCTGATCGGTTGGCTCGAAGTAGAACGTTGCAACGCCCGGAAGCGCAAATATGCGCAACGCCGCAAGCCCGGTTTCCTCGGCCAGTTCGCGCCTTGTGGCATCGGCCGAGCGTTCCCCCGGTTCGATGCCGCCGGTCACCACCTGCCACAATCCCGCGCCGTAGGTCTCGTGTTCCGAGCGACGCAGCAGCAGGTGTTCCACCGCCCCATCGCGCACCCTGTACGGGTGCGCCTGGATCATGTTGGCAACAAGCTCGGGCATGGCAACCATGCCCTAGCGATTGCCGATCGAATCGGCCAGTTCCTCGCGCCGCTGCCTCTCCTCCGGATCCTCCTCCTCGGCACGCCGCCCAAAGCCGGGCTTGCGGCCGCCGCCATACCGGCGATCGCCCCAGCTTCCGCCGGTTCCGCCGCTGGGCCTGCGCCCGCCGCGTGCATCGCCGGAGTCGCGGAAGTCACGGAAATCACGCGTGTCGCGCGCGCCAGGCTTCCCTTTGGTGGCCTTCTCCAATCGCGGCCGCAACGGCATCGTCGGCTCCGGCGGCAGTTCGCCGGGCATGAAACGTTGCAGCCCAAGGCCGGTCATCTCGAATCCACTCAGCTCGCGCCACTCGTTGGTGGGTATCATGGTTTCGTTCAGCAGCCCGATGCGCATGCGCCGCATCCGTACTACCTCAACGCCCAGCTTCTTCAGCGCGGCGAAGATCTTGTGGTACGAGTCGTCGAGCAAGGTGATGTCCAGCCACATCGAATGCAGGTTCTTGGCCCCGGGATTCACCCGCAGCGGAACCAGGTATTCGTCGTCCACCAGAATACCGCGCCGAAGCTCCTCAAGCTGCTGTTCGTCCAGATGCTTGTTGATGCGGATACGATATTCCTTTTGCAGCTCCATGTCCACCACGTGCTGGCGGCCGATCATGCGGGGATCGTTCGAGAGAATCACCAACCCGGACACCGAACGCGTAAGCCTGCCGAACGGGAAGCTCCACGGCGTCGATTGATCGAATATCGCGGCGAATGCCGGATCGTCCTTCTCGCACAACAGACCAATCGGCTTGTTGTACACCATGTAGGAAAGCCTGCGTGGATATTCGGTTGGCGCTTCGTCGATCGTGACACGCTCCTTGCGGAGATTCACCTCGTAGAATCGCGAGCTTACAACGCGCGCGTTAACACGAACGCGGCCGGCCTCGATGTACTGCCGTGCAAGCGCGGGCGACAGATACTTCGCCTTTACAAGCAGCTTCGGCAGCAGGATGCGCGTAAGGGCCTGGTGGAAATACACCCGGACCTTTTTCTTCTTCTTGGGCAGGTTTCGCCCGTCGCGCGGGCCAAAGCCACGCCCACGCACCGCACCGGGACGCGAGGACATGTGCATCGGAGCCCTGCCCGATCGCCCGTCGTCGCCGTCATCACGCCTGCGCGAGCCGTAGTCACGCCGCCCTTCCGGGCGCCCACCGCCGGAACGGCCATAGCCACGGTCGTGGGCCGCGGGGCGGCGGGGCAACGAACGCGGGTGGCGGCGCGGCGGCGCGCCGCCGGCACGGCGGGGGCGGCG
>CBHYLN010000278.1:0-1858 GCA_966128725.1 uncultured bacterium
CGGCAGCCTGCGCTGCCGGGCCTGTATGATTACGATACCGGGATCTTGCTGCCGTTCTCGGCCATCCATTCCTTGAACGACATCAACTGCGGGTTCAGCGCGCGCGACTCGTCCAGCGGACGCACGCCTGCGAAGTACTCGTTGAAATCGTGCTTGAACTGGAACATGTTGCCAAGGTCATCGGCGCCGGGGAAACCCAGCTCGCGATAGTCCGCAAACGGCATCGCATAGTGATGCACCGTGGTGCCAAGCACCTCCGAAAGGCTGGCCGCGATGTCGGCGCCGGTTGGATGGTCGCCGGCGATGCCGACCGTTTTGCCCACCATCTCCGTGCCCTTCTTGAACACACCGTAGGCGCAACGCCCGATATCCTCGGCCGCGATGCTCGGCAGGGGCTTGTCGCCCATCGGAAGCACGAATGTCATCGAGCCATCCTCATTCTTGCGCGGCCCCATTCCAAAATGGATCAGGTTCTCCCAGTAGAACGAAGTAAGCAGGAACGTGGTGGGCACGCCGGCCTCCGCGAAGATCGCGTCGGCTTCGCCCTTTGCATCGAAGTGCGGCACCTTGTAGTTGCCCATCAGCGTCGGCATGCGGTCGTCGCTCAGCGGCACCCACTTCCGAGTGTCCTCGAGCGTTGACCAGATCACGTGTTGCACGCCGGCTTGCTTGGCGGCTTCGGCCATGTTGCGTGCCTCGGTCAGCTCCTTCTCCGGTGATAAATGCGCCCAGTAGAACGTGACGCAATAGGCTCCGTAGGCGCCCTCGAACGCCTTCTTCAGGCTTTCCACATCGTACACATCGGCGGCAACAACCTCGGCGCCGGCGGCGGCAAGCTCGCGGGCCTTGTCGCTGTTGACGTCGCGTGTGATCGCACGCACGGCGAACTCGCTGTTGGGATCGTTAAGGATGGCGCGGGCCAGGCCGCCGCCCTGCGCGCCGGTGGCGCCTACAATGGCAATGATCTTCTTCTCGGACATGGTATCCCTCAAGTTTGAAAACGGTTGATGTTCCTGACGGAGTCGAATGCATGGGAGGTGGGGGGGAGCGTGGGCGCGCACATCATGGAACCCATATCGTGCGCACTGCCACATTCAGCCAGCGGGGCCGCGTTCAACGGCGCCCGGTTCCGCGAAGCGGACGATAACCCCAGCACCTGCCCATCTCATCGAACGCTGAAATTCGTTGGGCTAATATACGGCGCAACAAGTATTTGTTGCGCGGCGGACCAAAGAATTTCTCCGACTTCAGAAATTGCGGTCGCCCGACAGCGGCGCGCCACCGTCGCCAATGGCACTGCCTAATCTGCCGCTGCCCCGAACCTGGCAATCACCTCGATGTTGCCCACGATATGCCTGTTGAACTCCGCCAGCTCCTCGGCCGGCACCCACAGTTCGGCATGCCTCGCGGCCCCGACAACCTGAACAGGGAAACGTGCGAGGTATTCCGAGGCAACCCGAAACCGGGTCACGTATCCGGCCCCGCTTTCCTTTACGTTCCAATCGCGTGCGATCTGCTCCGCGTATTCCTGATTCATCACCGGGTAGAAGATCGGCTGTTCCGGCAGCATGGGCGGGAACGCCCGATACTCCAGCGCGGCAATCAGTTCCAGTTCCTTCGGGCCAACCGGCCTGTACAGGGTTGTCGTCTCCATCGGTTCGATAATGGGAAGGCAGGGACATTGGTTCGGCTGCCAGCGAATCTACAGCGTTTGCGGCTCACGGCATATTCCGGTTCGCCGTGTTGGATGGTGCGCGCATCTCACCACCTGAACGATGACAATTCAATTGCTTCTTACGTAAGTCGATGCTTACATTTGCGCCATGATCGACAAGCTTAAAGCGCTCGCCGAACCACA
>CBHYLN010000279.1:0-1728 GCA_966128725.1 uncultured bacterium
CCAACCCGGTTGTGATCGCCGAGGCGTAGGCCGCGGTGTTCATCGGGTTGCCGGAGCATGTGTTGCTGCTCTGGCAGCTCAGGATATCGTCGTACAGCCAGATGAACCCGCCGCCGATGCCCAGCGACTTCCATGAAGCGTATTGCGTCTCCATCTGGTCGGGGCACTCGCCGCTGGTGCAGCCGCTGCCGTTGCGGCACCACAGGCCGGGGTTGATGAACGCGGCCGCGCCGCTGCCCAGCGTGGGCTCGATCGAGGCAATCCACTGCGGCAGGATGTTCACGTTCCACGAGCCGCCGGCGTAACACTGCAGGTTGTAGCCCGTCACCAGGCCCGTGTTGCTGCTCTGGAGCGCCGAAAGGCATCCGGCCCAGAAGCTCATGTCGGTGTACGGGCAGAACGTCACCTGCTTGTAGCCGATCGCGGCGAGCATCTGCGCGAACTGCACCACGGTGTTCTGGTCGTACAGGTCCTCGTCGTCGAAGTCGATGCCGTCGATATCGGGAATCGCCGCCAGCAGCGCCGCGAAGTTCTTGTACAGCGGGCTTGTGGGGCCGGTACCGAACATGGCGATCAGCGCCTGGATGTGCGTGTAATCGTTCACCCCACCGCTGCCCACCGAAAACAGCAACCGGTTTACCGACGTTGTGCCCGTCTTCAGTTGCGCCAGCAACCCCGGCCAGGCGGCATCACCAACGTACGTGCCGTCGGTAACGATCAACGTATCGTTCAACGATAGATTTGCGTTTGTACCGTCCACGTGGATCGACCAGCAGATAACGGTGGTGAAGCCGGAGGCCTTCAGATCGTCGATCACCGACTGTCCGCCGCTGTAGAACGGGCCGCCGCCATAAATCGAAGCCGTGATGTTCCCCATGATGCGTATCGATTAACGTTGCGGAATAGCGCATCGCGTTCGCGTGCATATGCGCCGGAAGGTTCGGTGCAAACTAGTGCCGCCGCGGGCGGGTGGTCTACTCAATAACTACTCAGTGGAATCGTTCGGTGCGGGGCCGGCCAACCCGCATCACGCGCGCGGGCCATGCCCCAGCCGGCGCCGCATCCGCTCGAACAACGCCACGCGATCGGTTGGTATGGCATACAGCAGCGCCAGCGCGATGTTCAGCACCATGCTTGGCCAGGCGCTGAAATAGGCCACGATCACCGCCAGCAGATACATCAACGGGCCGAATGAGAACTGCATCAGGATCTGGCGATGCGACAGCTTCTCGGCGGCGGGCTCGTCGGCAAGGTTGGCCCAGCGTGTGTGCAGCCACAACATGTTGAAGAACAGCGTCAGCAGCACGAACAGGCCGTTGTAGAGCATCGCTGCAAGGCGCTCGTCCGGACGGCCGATGAACTTGGCGATGACGGCCGTTGGGAACGGGGTGATCGATACGCCGAGCAGCAACAGCCCGTTGATCACCAGCAGGCGCTGATCGGCGCGGCGGATCATTCCGAACAGCCGGTGATGGTTCATCCATATCACGCCGATGGTCACGAAGCTGGCCAGGAACGCCAGATACGAGGGCCACAGCTTCAGCAGCTCGGAGGCCAGCTGGCCGTCGCGCACGTCGGCCGGGATGTGCAGCTCCAGCACAAGCAGGGTGATGGCGATGGCGAAGACCCCATCGGAGAACGCCTCCACGCGGGCGGTTTCATTGGTGGTTGCACCGGGCTGGGGGCTGGGTTGCGTGTTGGTTTCCATGCGATACCTAATTGCGTGAA
>CBHYLN010000280.1:0-1665 GCA_966128725.1 uncultured bacterium
CCGTTCGATTGGGAGTTCGTGCTGGGCTACCTTCGCGGCCGGACGATACCCGGGGTTGAGGTTGTGACGGATAACTCGTACAGCCGCACGATCGCGCTGAATGGCCACCACGGGATAGTGAGCGTTACGCCCGCCGCGCGCGGCAACGCGTTGCTTGCCGACATCCGATTCCCGGACGTGGCGTCCCTTGGCACAATCGTCGAACGCCTGCGCGGCCTGTTCGATCTGGAAGCGAACATCGCGGTGATCAACACGCAACTGTGGGCCAGCCCGGCAATGCGCGAGCTGGTGGAACGCCGGCCGGGCATTCGTGTGCCCGGCGCGTGGGACCGATTCGAGCTTGCCGTGCGCGCAATCCTTGGGCAGCAGATAAGCGTCGCGGCAGCAACCACGTTCGCGGGTCGCATCGCCGAACAGTACGGCGAACCATTGCGTATCGATGCGGCCGAGACCGGCATGCCCGGCCTTACCCGGGTGTTCCCCACGGCGGCGACGCTTGCCCAGGCGGATCTGGCGGGCATAGGGCTTGTGCGCGCACGCGCGGCCACGCTGGTTGGATTTGCCGAAGCCGCACGTGACAACCGCGACCTGCTGCGCGATGTGGCAAGCCTTGGCGACTGCGCCGTGCGGCGCCTTACACCAATTCGCGGCATCGGGCCATGGACCGCGCAATACATCGCGATGCGAGCCTTGCGGCAGCCGGACGCGTTCCCGGCGGCCGATCTGGTGCTGAAGCAGGCAATGGAACGCATCGAAGGCCGCCAGAAGGGCACGCTGAGCGCCACCGAGCTGGAACAACACGCCGAAGCATGGCGGCCGTGGCGCGCCTACGCGGCAATGCATCTGTGGGCGTCGATGGCACCCACAGCCAAACCAACCTGAGCAACCGAGCAATGCTGGAACTTTGTACCGTACGATTTGCCTCGCCCATCGGCGAGATAGTGGTGGTGGCCGATACACGGCAAGTGTATGTGCTGGAATTCGCGGCCGCGGAGGAACGCGTTGCGCGCACGCTGGCTGCTCGATTTGGCGAGGTGGAGCTCCGGCCCGACGCCGACCCGCTGTATATCGCGCCCAGGCTGGCCGCGTATTTCGACGGCGACCGAACGGCGCTTGATGGTGTTGCCGTTGATGGCGGCGGCACACCGTTCCAGCGCCGCGTGTGGGCGGCATTGCGGACCATTCCGGCCGGCACGGCGATCAGCTACGCGGAGCTCGCCGAAGACATCGGCCAGCCGGCGGCAGTGCGCGCGGTGGGGCACGCGAACTCGCAGAACCCGTTGGCGATTGTGGTGCCCTGCCACCGTGTGGTGGGGGCCGATGGTTCGCTGACCGGATACGCGGGTGGTATCGAGCGCAAGCGCTGGCTGCTGGAACACGAGGATGTGGATCTGGCCCAGGTGCGCCGCAAACATCTGGCCCGCCGGGCCGCACGCACGGCGGCGCAGGGAACGGCGCTGGAGCTGTTCACCTCCGAACGCTAGGCTCAGCGGTGCCCAACAACCTGCATGTCCGCATGGCTCAACGCGTCAAGGCATCGGCCCCAAGCAAGCTCAATGCACATCGCATGGACAGGCCTCCGTCAGGAGGCGCCCGTCTGTAGCCCCACACGCCGCATTGCGGATGCAAGCTCCATCGGAGCGTACCGTTCTTCATGACGCCGTA
>CBHYLN010000281.1:0-1584 GCA_966128725.1 uncultured bacterium
GCCACCGGCATCGCCATGATTTTCGTAGATGCCCACGGCGAAAATGTCATCGCCGACGCAACCCACCACGATTGCGCCGGCGATGTGCGAAGCCGGCGCGCAGCCTTGCGCGCGGACTTCAGTTCGAGAGACAACAGGCATATACGGGGTGGAAGGTGTTGGAACAAACGCACACGTTCAGCCGAAGGGCTGCGCGCCGCTCCGTGGTGTCGCTCCCTTACACCAACGGCACTTCGGGCGGGCGTCGGTACCAATGATTCGGTCGGTTGGCTTGATACGCCGGCCGTACGGGCATTGATCGTCGTCGTGGTAAACGCGGAGACCTTCATACGTGCGCGAATAGAACGAATGCACTTTGGCCATCACAGTTCTTGGAATATTGGGGATCAACATCAACCGAACCTCCGAAGGTAGCACGCTATCCCACCGCAGGCAAGGATGCGACAAGAACCATGTCCGCTACAGAACGATGCCCGCTACCATGCGCGTTCCACCGCAACGTTGGCGAACCCGTGAGTGTCTTCGATCGCTGCCAGGTTGCCACTACAACAACAGCGGCGGTCCGGAAGGTGACTCCGAACCACCGCTGGTATGTGTGCGCCGATGAACGTCCCAATTAGGTACGCCGCATGGCGTTGCGCGCGCGGCGTACCTTCGCGCTTCGTTCCTGCATCTTGGCCGCGATACGCGCTAGCGTATCCGGATCACCACGAAGCGCACGCTTGCGGATCGCCTGCCGCTTCACTCCATCCTCGGCCGCGATCTCCGACAGTATCCCCCGGAAGGGATACCGCCGAAACTCACCGGCCGCATACAGCGCTTCGGGCTGTTCGCGTGTCGTTGTGCCCTGATCGTCGCCCGGTTCCGGGTGGGATAACGCACGGTCAACAATCGTCACCACCACATCGCAATCGCCGAACCCAAGTCCTGCAATCAGTTCGCCAATACCAGCGGCAAACTGTTGTTGCGCCGAGCGTGGTATCCGCTCGACATGATGCCGGCCGTGTGCGGATGGCTCCATGATCAGTTCCCCGTTGGGGCTGTTGTGCCGTTGGACGTTCCGTCGTTTGGTGGCGTTCGCCGCTGTTGCAAGCGTGGCAGATCGCGCGTGTAGAACAGATAGGATTGCAGCAACATGCGTGTGGCCTGCACAAGCTGTTGATACGGGCCGTTGGGGTCCGCCATGTTTGACTCGGCTTCGAGCACTCTCAGCTCGTGGACAAACTCGCGGCCGTAATCCAGCAGCGGGCCATAGGGTCGGTTATCGTCGTTGAAGTGTGAAGCCCCGCCAACATTGAGCAACCCGGCCGTATCCATGCGCCGATGAAGCTGGAAGTAGCAATCACGAAGCGCCGTACCGAGCATTTGCACGTCGAGCGATTCATCGTCGGATTGTCGGAGATAGGCGCGATTCGATTCGATGGCGGCGAACAGTGCGCACATGTGCACGTCAATGTGGTGCACAATGGGCAGAGGCACAAAGACACCTGGCAACGTGCCTTCGAAGAGCGTGCTGTTTTGGTTCATCAGTGGATTGGTTGAAAAGCGCCGGGAGCTACCACATCCACTGATGCCCCGAGCCTT